>PLPA01000081.1:0-3236 GCA_003159355.1 Acidobacteriaceae bacterium
CGGAATCGCCACCTGCTCGACGATCTCCAGCCCGAAGCCTTCGAGTGCGGGAATGTGCATGGGGGTATTGGAGAGCAGGCGAATGCGCCGGATGCCCAGGTCGGAGAGGATCTGGCCGCCCAGGCCGATGGCTCTCAGAATGCGCCCGCTCCGCGCCTGCGAGCCTTCGCGCACGCGCAGCTCCTGATGCAGAACCAGCCGCCCGATTTGTGCCTCCTGCGTTTCATCAGGAACATTGGGTGCCTCAGGTCTCGATTTTGAGACCTGGGATACCTCGAACCTGCTCCGGTCTTGTTCATCCTGAGCCACTGTGTCGCCGGGATCAAAAGCGCTCGCGGCTGGCTGGTCAATCTCAAAGCCCCGCGAGGTGTTGTGCAGATAAAGCAGCACGCCGCAACCCTCCTCCGCGATCATGCGCATCGATTGATCGAGCGTCTCGCGGCAGCGGCAGTCGGCGGCAAACAGGTCGCCCGCGGTGCAGCGGGTGTGAACGCGCACCAGCACCGCTCGCTCGCACGGCCTCCGTTCTGCCGCATCGTCCGAGTTCTCGCTCAATGCCGTCAGCGGCGGATTCGCCGTGGCCGGGCCGCAGTGGAAGGCCGGGCAGTCCTCGCAAAGGTCGCCGCGCACCAGCGCAATGTGGCTTTCGCCGCCGTTCACCTGGCTCTCGTAGGCGATCATGCGAAACTCGCCGTAGCGGGTCTGTATGCGGCTCTCGCCGGCGCGCACAATGTACCTTTCGTGGCGCAGCCGGTAGCGGATAAGCTCCGCCACAGTCAGAATCCGCAATCCGTGCTCGTTGCAGAAGGGAATCAGGTCGGGAATGCGCGCCATCTCGCCGTCGTCGCGCATGATCTCGCAAATCACGCCCGAAGGATTCAGCCCGGCCAGCCGCGCCAGATCGACNNTGCGCCCGGTCCGCCGCCGAAATGCCCGTGGTCACGCCTTCGCGCGCCTCAATCGACTCGGTAAACGCCGTGCCAAAGCGCGAGGTGTTCTGCTGCGTCATCGGAAACAGCCGCAGATGGTCGGCGCGCTCCTCGGTCAGCGCCAGGCAGATCAGCCCGCGCCCGTAGCGGGCCATGAAGTTGATCGCCTCCGGCGTGACGAACTCGGCGGCCAGCGTCAGGTCGCCTTCGTTCTCGCGGTCCGCGTCAT
The DNA here is from genome assembly GCA_003159355.1 of Acidobacteriaceae bacterium. Lineage (GTDB taxonomy): Bacteria > Acidobacteriota > Terriglobia > Terriglobales > Acidobacteriaceae > Telmatobacter. The sequence continues at coordinate 1,159 of PLPA01000081.1, forward strand.
CCACCACGATCACCATGCGCCCGGCGCGTATCTCGGCCAGTGCGCCGGGTACGTCGGTAAAAGGAGGCTCGAAAGTGCGTGTGTTTTCCGGCATCGTCTCTTCCATTCTCGCCGATGGCAGGTATAAACAGCAAAACCGGTTCCCGAAGATGTGCGCGGATTCCGGTTTGCCGGTACTTCAGTTACAACGAGCCGTAGGGTAGAGCCGAATTTACTGGGGCTCTGTAGTCCAGGACAAAGAATCTTACTCTCTCCGCCAAGCCCCTTCCAAGAACATCCAAAGACATCCAATCGGAGCGGATGAAAATGCGCACCCCGCATATCGCCCACTGACCGGCAAGCCGTGGAGGTCTTGACACATTGCGAACACTGGCCGGGCAAAGCGAATGGCTCTTCCCCAGCGAAAGCGATGCCAACAAGCCGATGCGCAAAGCATCCAGAAGGCAGATCGCCCGGATGAAATTCTGGCGAGAGCAGGCGCCGTTCGATAGCGGTCCAATGACCGTGAGCGGGGGGCTCGCGCCCTATACCATCTCTATCGTAGGCACACTGCCCGCAGGTCTATCGTTGAATACGACCACGGGCGAGGAGAGTGGAACTCCTGCGGGTTCGGGATCATTTACGGTACATGTGGCAGACGCGATAGGCGAAGTCCGCACCGGCTGCGCCACACGCCCGGCTCCTCAAAGAGAGGCATCTCAGCCCTTGCGCAGTTGTTTGTGCGTCTGCATCGGCACCACCTGCACTGTCGCGTCGCGCACTTCGGAGAGGAAGCGGTTGATGACCGAGCCGCGCAGAAAAACATCCCAGCGGGAGCGGGCCGACTGTCCGAAGACCACGTGTGAGATGCCTTCCTCCTGGGCAAAGCGGATCAGCGCGTCGGAGACGTTGCGGTCAGAGAGCGAGACCACCTTTGCGCCCAGATCGCGTGCCATGCGCTGATACTCCTCGAGGCGATGGAAGGCCTCCGGATCGCCGTGGCCCTTGTCGTCCTCGGGACGGGTCACGTAGACGGCGTACCAGTTGCTGGCCAGNNAAGAGGCGCTCGGTGCCGGGCCGGGTGCTCAGGCAGACCATCACCTTCTCCGGGATCGGCGCCTGCTCCAGGCCCTGGTTGCGGCGGTACTGGGAGGCCTGGTTGCCCACCTGCTCGGCGGTGGTGCGCAGGGCCAGCTCGCGCAGCATATTCAGATTGCCCTTGCGGAAGAAGTTGGCCAGCGACTGCTCCACCTTTTCCTCCGCATAGATCTTCCCCTGGCGCAGGCGGGAGCGCAGTTCGTCCACCGTCGTGTCAACGTTCACCACTTCGTCGGCACGCTTCAGGAAGCTGTCCGGGACGGTCTCGCGGATGACGGTGTTGGCGGAGCGGTTGACGGCGTCGTTCAGCGTCTCCAGGTGCTGGATGTTGACTGCGGTCATTACGTTGATGCCGGCGTCCAGCAGTTCCAGCACATCTTCGTAGCGCTTGCGGTTCTTGCAGCCTGGCACGTTGGTATGGGCCAGCTCATCCACGATCACCGTATGCGGATGGCGAAGGAGAATGGCGTCCAGATCCATTTCTTTCAGGTTGACGCCGCGGTAGGGAATTACCTGCTGGGGCACGATCTCCAGGTCGCGGATGCGGGCTTCGGTCTCCTTGCGCCCGTGGCTCTCCACCAGGCCGATGACCACATCGATGCCTTGCTGGTTCTTCATCCGGTAGGCGTCGTTGAGCATATCGTAGGTTTTGCCCACCCCCGGCGCCGCCCCGATATAGATGCGGAGCTTGGCGGCCTCAGCTTTGCGTTCCAGCATGATCTCTGCCATAGCTCAGCCCACCTCCACGGGATGACGGACTTCCTGCGCGGTCGCCACGGGGATGGTGAAACGGAAGGTTGTGCCGTGGCCCAGGCGGCTCTCGACGGCGATCTGGCCGCCCAACTGCTCNNCCCAGCCGTTCGGCCTCGATGCCGCGGCCGGTGTCGCTTACCGTGAACTGCACAAACTCCTGGACCTCTTCGGCTGCCAGCAGAATCTCGCCGTCGGGCGGCGTGTAGCGAATGGCATTCGACAGCAGGTTGTCCAGGATGGAGCGCAGC
>PLPA01000081.1:3269-9481 GCA_003159355.1 Acidobacteriaceae bacterium
AGATCGTCCAGTTTCTCGCTCTCGTTGCTGGCCGAGGCTACCAGTTCCGCCTGCAAAGGGAGCAATTCTCCGCCGAAGCCCTGGGCAAGAGCGTAGAGGCCGCGGCGCAACAGCAGCAGCGGGTCGCGCAGCTTGCGGCTGGCCACGCTGATGAACTGCGTCTTGAAGCGGTCGGTGTCTTGCAGGCTGGTTACGTCTTCGAGAGTGGTCACCGCGCCCAGAAGCCGCCCCTGGGAGTCGCGCATGGGCATGGTGCGCAGACGATAGCTGCGCTCCTGCTTGCCGATCCGCATCGGCAGCAGCGACGCTTCATCCTCGGTGGTCACCGCTTTCTGCATCGCGACAGCATTGCGGATGGCGCTCAGAATCTTGTCCCCGCCGGGCGCTTTGGCCAGCGCCATGCGGTCGCCGGCGACCTCGCCCAGCAGATCGGTCGCGGCCTGATTCACCTTCAGCACATGCCCCTTGCCGTCGGTCACAATAATCGGCTCAAAGATGGACTGCAGAACCGCGTCGGAGAGCTGATATTCCATTTGGCGGCGCCCCGCGTCGGTGTCGCGCAGCTCGCGCAGCCGGACCGCGATCCGGTTCAGCTCGCCGGCGATCACGCCGAAGCTGTCGCGGCTGCTCCACTCCACGCGATGCTCCAGGTTGCCCTGCGCGATCCTGTGGGCGTCGCGCGCCAGCATGCGGATGGGCCGCAGCACGAAGAAGGCCGTCGCCCCCGCGACGACCGCCGTGGCCGCCACGAAGATCCACGCGAGCTTCAACTGCCCCCCCGCCGCCAGCGCGTTGTGCGCAGCCAGCACCAGACCTGCCGCGAGGCCGATGACGAGCGTGCAGCCGAGAATCAGTCGCTGGGTAAAGTTGAGCATGAACCGGTCTCCCGCCGGAACAGTGAACAGTGGTTAGGAATCAGGAATTTCCGCTTCCTGACCAGCAGCCAAAACCGCAGACAGTTTATCTCTCAAAACTAACATGAAACGACACATCCATTGTACCGGCAGTTTCCTGATCCAATCCCCGATCATCTTCAAAGTTCCGGCAACTCCGGTAAGGGAATGATTATGGTTCACTGACCACTGTTCACGGTATTCGGCACACAGCGAGCGCGTCGTTGTGCCAGTGGCAATCCAACCCCACCGGTTGGGGATACGTGACCACCACCCAGCTTATGCCGAACTCCGCCTTCAGCCGCTCGAAGTCAGCAAGCTGAAAGCGGCTCCAGCCTTTCGCGGCAGCGACCTGCTGTGCCCACACGGGAGCCAGCTCCGGAACCTGCGCCACCACCGCCGGATCCTTGATGTTGTCGGCCATCATGCTGCGCTCGGCCAGAGCGCGGAAGCTGTGATAGTCCTCTCCCGGCGCGGCCATGTACTCCGGGTCGAGAGCAAAAAAAGCGTTCGTCGGCGTGTTCTGGCGAATCCAGTCAAAGGCCTGAAGCCATGGGTTGGCCGTCGCCCGACCGGGAAATTCCAGGTGTTCACTATTGTCGAATAGCATCCACTGCGAGAGGAACATTCCCCCATTAATTGCCGCCAGAAAGACCGCCCAGCGCCAAACTTTGGCCTTGAGCAGGTACTTGCCCAGCAGGCAGCCGCCCATCAAAGTCATGAAAAAATACACCAGGTGGAGGAAGCGCATCGGCTGCAAGGGAGCAACCCGGATGAACGCCGGGATTGCCAGCAGGATCATCGCCATCGCCAGTTGGAAGACCCCGTAGGCGAAGACGGCCAGCGCAAAGCGCGCCAATAGCCACTCGCCCTGCTTTTGCGCAAAGCGCCAGAGCAGCCAGAAGAGAACCAGAGGCGCCACCGCGCCCAGCCACTCATACCAGGCCCAGTGGTAGAGGCACAAGGAGTTGTGCATCTTCACGGCCTTTCGCCAGATGGGATTGGGAGGCTCGAAGACCCAGCCCAGGGGGACAAAAGTAAGCGCAAAAGTACCGCGTTCAGCCTTGGACCAGCGCCGCAGCCATCCGAACGCCGGCTCATGCATCGCTATGGCCAGAAAGATACAGAAGGAGATTCCCATCGCGGCCATGATCGGATGCAGCAGAAACGCCAGCAGCAGGAGCAGGGCGGCCTGCGCCTTCCTGTTCGCCAGGACGCGCGCAACCGCCAGCAATATGAAGGCCGTGGCCATGGTGCGCGGATGCAGATGCTGATCCACCATGTACAGCCCGGTTCCGGTTACCGGCAGCGTGAACATGGCGGTCACCAGGGCAACGCCGGCCCATTGCGCCCGCGCCTCGGGAAAGAGCTTGCGCGCAATCGTCCAGCATCCGTAAACGATCAACGCGATGGAGGCAAACTGCCAGAGCAGCTCCGTGGCAGGCAGCGACAAACCGGTCCAGCGCACGAATCCGGCGATCCAGTTGTCGAAGAAGCTGGCCTGTAGTTGAAACCGAAAAAAATCAGCGTCGTGGGGATAAAGCGCCGGATTCAGTCTTTTTATCACTGCGGTAAGATAGATGCCGTCGTCTTCAAAGCCGGGATGATAGCCCATCACGGCCATGCCGAGCGTCGTAAAAAAAAAGGTCAGCAAAATGTTGACCGGAACGTTGCGCCTCAACCGGATAAACCCCGTATACTCAAGCTCGGTATGTCAATCGAAGGAACAGCTTTATCCTACACGCCAGCGCTGGGCGCGGCAACGAAAGCCCGGCAAAAGCTGGCGCTGACGATTCCTACCCTGCGCGAGGCGGCGAACCTTCCCGAGCTGCTCCGTGATGTGTGCGCCGCTCTCGACCCCCTGGATATCGATTACGAGATTCTGGTTGTCGATGACGACAGCCGCGACGGAACCGAGGAGATTGTCAACGCCATCAGCCAGGAAGACCCGCGCGTGCGCCTGCTGGTCCGCAAGGGAGAACGCGGCCTCTCCGGCGCCGTGCTCTACGGCTGGCGGCACACGGACGCGGCGATTCTCGGCGTGATGGACGCCGACCTGCAGCACCCTCCAGAGTTGCTGCCCGCTTTGGTAGCGGCGATTCTGGCCGGAAACGACCTTGCAATTGGCAGCCGCTACACTGCGGGCGGGCAGGTGGGCGCATGGAATCCGATACGGAGATGGCTCTCTACCGTCGCCGTCTGGGCCACATGGCCGATCCAGAGAGCCGGCATTCGTGCTCATGACCCGATGACTGGCTTTTTCCTCCTCCGCCGCGAGTGCATCGATGGAATTGCCTTCCAGCCCTCCGGCTTCAAGTTGCTGCTGGAGATTCTGGTGCGCGGACCCATCCGCTCGGTCAAAGAGGTTCCGTTAACCTTCGGCAGCCGCTCCCAAGGGGCCAGCAAAGCCAACTTCAAAGTGGGCTGGGATTACGCGAAGCTGCTGGCAAGGCTCTATGCGGAGAGGTTCGGCTTCGGACACCGGGCCTGAGCCTCTTAAGTCTTTATAGCGCCGGCAGCAGCAGCCGCAGCAGCAGAAAACCCGCAACGCCGGCAAAGAAGACCAGCGCCATGCGAATCCCCGGCTCGCGGTTCACCTCGGGCACCAGATCGCTGGCGCCAACATACAGCGCTACTCCGGCGGAGAGCGGCAACCCATACGGCAGCCAGCTGGGAACCATCTGGATGACCAGCACGCCGGCCAGGGTTGCGACCGCCAATGTCACAGCGGAATAGAAAGCAGCGGAACGGCTGCGTCCGCTGGCCAGCATCACCGACGCCATTGTGAAGCCCTCCGGCGCCTTGTGCAACAGAATCGCCATGAAGATCAGCCAGCCCAGCCAGCCCGAGACCAGAAAGCCGGAGCCGATGGCCACGCCGTCAAAGAGTGCATGAAGGCTAAGTCCGGCCATCACCGAATTGCCAGTATGCCGGCTGATGAACTCGCCATGGTGCGTCTCCTCGCCATAGTGGAAGTGCGCGTTGATGGTATGTTCCAGCAGGTGCACTACGCAGTAGCCGCCCATGATCAGCACCGGCCCCAGCCGCGGACTCAGCCGCAGACCCTCGGGCATCATCTCCAGCACCGCTGTGGCGATCAGGAAGCCCGCGCCCAGCGCGACAAAATAGCGCAGGTAGCGTTCCACGCCCTTGGCGCGCACCAGCACAAAGCCGCCGGCCACATCGGCCAGCGCGGCTATCGTTCCGAGAATCAGAGAGAGCTTTAGCATTCGCCGTTTACCCGCTATGCCGGATGTGCATCACATCCCCATCCTGCACCACGTACTCCTTGCCTTCCAGGCGCAGCGTGCCTCTGGCCCGCGCAGCGGCCTCGGAGCCGGCCTCCAGCAGCGCGTCCCAGCGAATGGTTTCGGCGCGGATGAAGTGGTGTTCCAGGTCGGAGTGAATCGCTCCGGCCCCCTGCGGCGCCTTCGAGCCAACCGGAATGGTCCATGCGCGACATTCGTCCTCGCCGGCGGTGAAAAAGCTGATCAATCCCTGCAGCTCATAGCTCTTGCGAATCAGCCGCACCAGCCCGCTTTCGCGCAGTCCATAGCTGCCGAGGAACTCCGCCGCTTCTTCGTCGTCCATCTCCGCCAGCTCGGCCTCGACCTTGCCGCAGATGGCCGTCGCTCCTGCGTTGGGCCGGTGCGCAACCTCGTCCAGCTTGAAGCGGCTCACCGCTGCTTCAAGATCGTCGCCCAGGGTGGTGCTTTCGCCAATATTCAGCGCATAGAGAATCGGCTTCTGCGACAAAAACATGAAGCCTCGGATGAGCTTCTTTTCCTCCGGCGTCATCTCCAGCTCACGCAGCGGCAGCTCCTTTTCCAGAGCCGCTTTCGACCGCAGCAGCAGGGCGTGTTCCCGCTCCAGGTCGCTGGTGCGCTGCTTCTTTAGGTCCTTTTCCACGCGCTCCAGCCGCTTTTCAACCTGGGTAAGGTCGCTGATCATCAGGTCGAATTCGACGTTCTTGATGTCGCGCAGCGGGTCGATGGGGCCCACGTGCGGAATCGCGTCGTCCTCGAAGGCGCGCAGCACGTGAATCAGCGCATCCACCTGGCGCAGGCTTGCGAGAAACGCAGTTTCCTTCAGCGCCTCCTGCCCGATGGCCGCCACGTCAACGAATTCAACGCTGGCGTAAGTCGTCTTCTTGGGCGCATAGAGCGCAGACAGCTTGTCCAGCCGCTCGTCGGGCACCCGCGCCACGCCGATGTGCTCCTGGCGCGAGTGGCCGCGCTCTTCGAGCCGAGCCTTGGTCAAAATCTTGAACAATGATGTCTTGCCCACCTGCGGCAGGCCGATAATGCCAGTCTTCATAAATTTCCTATTGTGGTCTCCGGCAGAATGAAACGCGCACACGAGAACCTCTTCGATGATACAGGAGCGAGGAACTAGCCCAGGCTTCTCCTCGTCTCCGCTCCGGCCACGAAGACCACCGTCGCCAATCCCAGCAACAGAATTGCGCCCTCCACATTTTCGCTGCGGCGGTGCAGCTTCTCGAAGTCCATGCGGCTGGGATTGGAGGCATCCGCCGCATCGATGGCTCCTCCGGCATTGATCCGGTCCCGTTCCATCGCCGGAATAATGCTGAACTGTGAGTAAATGGTGAAGCCGGCCGCCAGCACCAACAGAGCCATTGGTGCCAGCACCATGCGCGGCTTGTATATGCCCCATGCCGGACCCAGCGCCAGTAACGCCAGCGCCACCATCGCCGAAACCAGCCCCATGCCGTGCAATATGCGCAGCAAGCTGCCCACGATCATCCCCGCCGTGTGCGTGTCTGGCCGCAGCGTTTCAAAGGTGACAGCGGCTACCACTGGAAAGAAGATCTCCGCGCCCAGCCAGGTGATAAGCGCGAGGTAGAGAAGCGTGCGGAACAGAGTTTTCATGCCAGAAGAATACTAGAAGGGCAGGGAACAGGGAACAGGGAATAGGGAACCGTTATCCAATCCAGCCATGCGGAAGTAAGCTAATAGTCAGAGGAATTGCAATGAGGGCAGCCATATTCGATTCCAAATCGGCCACTCCCGGAAGCTTGCTGTCGATGGAGGATATTCCCCGGCCACAACCGCGCCCCGGAGAAGTCCTGCTCAAAGTCCATGCCTGTGGCGTCTGCCGCACCGATCTCCATATCGTCGAAGGCGATCTTGAGCCCATTCGCCCGCGCATCATTCCGGGCCATCAGATAGTCGGCGAAGTGGTCGGAGGCGCAACCCCGGAGCTGCCCATCGGAACGCGCGTGGGCGTCTCCTGGATGGGCGGGGTAGACGGCGATTGCTGGTTCTGCCGCCACGATATGGAGAACCTCTGCGATCATCC
>PLPA01000175.1 GCA_003159355.1 Acidobacteriaceae bacterium
GTGGAAGACGCAGCAAGGCCAACCCCGCCAAGCGGAATTGGCCTACTTGCCGCTGCCGGATGCGCTCCCTATTCGTCCAGAATCAGCACGGCGGCGGCGATCGTGGTGGTCCACAGCCCGCGCTTGTCGCCCATCGCCGATTGCGTCACGTTGCTGGTGCGGACAATCTTGTTGGAGATGCGATAAATCTCCTTCTTCTCATCCCAGCTTTTGTCCGGATCGAACTCCACATCCAGTGTGGTGGCCAGCATCTCGGCGGCCAGTTCCTCGGCGTATTCGCCGGCCTGATCCTCGGTTTCGCCAAAGCTGTGATGCTCGCTCAGGTAGCCGTAGGTGTTTTTATCCGCAGGAATGGCCACGCCGATGCTGGAAACCAGCAGGCGGTGCGGCTCGCGCGTCGAGTTCTCCGCGATGACCGCAAAAACCACCTCGCCGGGGTGCAGGTAGGTGAGGCCTTCCTTGCGCGTGATCATCTTGCAGCGCGGCGGAAAGATGGACGAAACGCGCACCAAATTCTGCGAGGCAATCCCCGCATCCCGAAGCGCCAGCTCAAAGGAGGTTAAACGCTCCTTGTGTTTGCCTACGCCCTTGGTGAAAAACAGCTTCTTCGGGACCATGCTTTTTCCCAATTTCTATGTTTCCTCCCTGTGGTTGAAGATCGGCAATTGCAAACAACGTACCCGCATGAGTTTATCGCATCCGGGCGGGTTAAAACAGTGAATATCCGCACAGCATCCACACTTCCGCGAGCGATGGCCTGAACTGGGAAGAATCGAGCGCTTCTCAGGCGCGTTTTAATGCCCGTTTCAAGACCGTATCCAGCGCCGCTTTGAGCTCCGCGTACTCGTCCGGCGCCAGCGTGCCGGCAATCTTCTCGCTCTCCAGCGCGAAGAGCTCTTCCTTGAGCACATTCAGCAGCGCCGCGCTTTTATCCGCGGGCGGCTGCGCCGCGCTGGCGTTGAAGGCCGCGCCTGCTGCCGGTTTGCGCATCAGGAAGGCCGCGGTAACAATCATCAGCAGCGCCAGTCCGCCCAGAATCCAGCCTTTGTACTTGCTGAGGGGGTCGGGAGTGTTGATGGGATTGCCGATGCCGCCGCCGGGCTGTGCGCCGGCAGCGCCTGCTTCCTGGCCGCCCATGCCGGAGGCGGACTGCTGGCCGCCTTGTCCACCCTGCCCGCTCTGGTCGTCGCGGGGCAGGGAACCGCTGCCCGATACGGTAAACTCCAGCGCCTTGCCGGGAAGAGCGTTGCGGGCCACTAAGGTTTGAAAGCTGGGGTCCTGCGGCGCTGACTGGAAGCTCGATCCCGCGCCCGCGGCAAAGGTCATGCTTTTGGGCAGCATCACCCACACAGTTCTCGCCGGTATCGAGAACTGGGGATGAAAGGTAAACTTGCCGCTGTAGGGCAGCTCATATTCGATCTGGAAGAGCGTGCCTTTGTCGGCGTCGTCGGGCTGGATGGGAAAGTTGAAGGAGTAATGGCCTTTGGGTCCGTCCGGGTCCAGCTTGATGGTGGTCGTCAGCCCTCCCGGCCGCTGTCCGCTGACGCTGTCCACCACTGCCCCATCCGGCAGCACAATCTCAAAGGTGCGCGGCGTCCATTGCGTGCGCGGCGGCATGCTGGCGTTGTGGACGGCGTAGCGCTCCACGACGCGAAGCTGACCGCCCGTGGTTTCCACCAACCCAATCACATCCTCATCGATGCCGACTCCATCGACCTTGGCGGCCACGTCATAGACCGTGATGTCGCCCGGTCCGCTTCCCTGCGGAGCGGCAATGAAGTAGCCCGCGCCCTGGTGAGTTACCCGCACCAGGTAAGGACCGCTGCCCGGCTCGTTCAGCGAGTAATGCCCGCGGGCGTCAGTGGTAGCCTTGGCGGCCTCATTCATCCCGGCCTGCACATCCACCAGCACCACTGTATCGCCCACGGCGGGCTTGCCGGTGGTCTTGTCGGTCACCGTGCCGGTGACTTGAGCGGCTTGCGCCAGCGCTCCCGTGAGCAGCAAGCTCACGGCAATCATGCGAAAAATCATTGGAGTCAATTTCATCTTCGGAAAGACCTCTTTCAATTGCTATGAAGCCGGGTGCCCCGCGTCCCGAATTTGGGACGTGGGAAACAAAGAACCTTTACCAGCTCATTTCACACCCGCTGTAAAAGCTCAATCTCGCCCAGCAACTGCGCCGTCTCGTTTTCCAACTGCCCGCGCTGGACGACAAAATCTTCTTCAGGATACTTGCCCGCCTTGAACTCGAAGTTCAGGTCGCGCAGATTTTCGTAGAGCTGTTCCTTGCGCTCCAACAGATAGTCCAGCCGCGTCTTCTCGCGCTGCGAGGCGAAGACGTTCTCCGGCCAGAAGGTGTAGACGAAGAGCACAAACAACAGCAGCACTCCGGCAATTAAACCCAGTGTTGGCGTCATAATTCAGCAGCCTCCATAGCCCTATTCCCTATTCCCTAGTTCTTAGTCCCTATTCCCTATTCCCTATTCCCTATTCGGTCTCCCGGCGAATCTTGTCCCTGAGCGCGTCCATGGCCGGATCGGAGGCTGGAGCTTCGCTCTGCGTCTTGCCCACCGACCATCGCCGAACCAGAAGAATCGTGCCCAGCAGCGCCGCGGCGAAGACCGCAAAGGGCGCAATCCAGGCCACCAGGTCAAAGCCATGGGTGGTGGGCGCGGCCAACACCACCGCGCCGTATTTTGCAACGAACGTGTCCAGAATCTCTTTGTCGCTGAGGCCCTTGGCAATGCCCGCGCGCAGTTCATTCAGCTCACCCGTGGAGTTCGGGCAGCCCACATGGTTGCATTCGCCCAGGATCTCCGCGCAGCCGCAAGTGCACATCAGCCGGTGATTCAGGTCGACGAAGCGAGAGTTCGGTTCCGTCGCGCCCAGCGAGAAGCAGACAGCCACGGCCAGCGCCAGCGCCTGCGCGCCCTTGATCCAAAACGTAAAGCGACTGGAAGCTCTCATTGCTGGCCTCCTTTTTGCGTCCCCGGCTTCAGGCTGGGAACCAGCGCAATCAGCGTGCCCCAGAACATCAGCGCCACGCCGGCCCAGATCCAGCTCACCAGCGGATTGAGGAAGGCTTTGATGATCGGCTGGTTGGTGTCGGGATTCGTCCCCTCGTAGACCACGTACAAATCCCACTCCGGCCTCGAGTGAATCGCCACCATGGTTTGCGGCTGCTCGCTGGCCAGATAAACGCGTTTCTCCGGCGACATTTGAAATTGCTTCTTGCCGCCCTTGTACACATCCAGCAACGCATATTCAGAGTTATAGTTGGCGTTCGAGTCCTGCGTAGCGCCGACGCACTCCAAAACATAGGGTCCGATGGATAGCTTATCGTGCAGCGCCATCTCGCTTTCCACGCTGCGATTGAAGGCCGCGCCGGCCAGGCCGACGACCACAATCACCACGCCGATGTGAATAATGTAGCCGCCATAGCGGCGCGTGTTGCGGCGAATCAGCATATACTTCGCCCAAATCAGATTGCGCCCGCTCTGCCGGGCAATAACCAGGGTTCCGCGCATGAACTCCGAAGCGATGGCGGTGAAGACGGCCGCCGAGAGCGCAAAGGCTACAATCGCGTAAAAGCTGCCCTGATCGAACGCGCCGTCTTTCCACGGCTTCACGCCCACGACCAAGCAGACGGCGACCGTAGCCCACAGCGCAACGCACGGCAGCACGAAGTTGCGCTTGATGGCCCTGAGTGATGTAGCTCGCCACGGCAGCAGCGGGCCGACTCCAGTCAAAAAAAGCAGAAACAGCCCGATAGGGACAGCCACGGCGTTATACCAGGGCGCGCCCACCGTGACCTTGTTGCCGACGACGTACTCGCTGAGGATGGGAAAGAGCGTTCCCCACAGAATCACGAAACAGGCGGCCAGCAGCACCAAATTATTGAACAAGAAGCTCGATTCGCGGCTGACCAGCGACTCCAGATGGTGCTCGCTCTTCAGGTGGTCGCGCTGCAAGATGTAGGTGAAGATGCAGACCGCCAGCACGATCCCCATGAAGACCGTGAACCAGGTGCCGATCGACGATTGCGCGAAGGCGTGCACCGAACTGACCAGGCCGGCGCGGGTCAGCAGCGTGCCCAGCAGTGTCAATAGGAAGGTGGAGAAGATCAGCCACACATTCCAGCTCTTCATCATGCCTTTCTTCTCCTGCATCATCACGGAGTGGAGAAAGGCGGTGCCGGTCAGCCAGGGCATGAAGCTGGCGTTCTCCACTGGGTCCCATCCCCAGTAGCCGCCCCAGCCCAACACGGCGTAGGCCCAGTGCATTCCCANNAGCATGGGCGGATGAATCACCATTTCCGGGTACTGCAAGAGCGGATTCAGCCCGGCGCCATCGGCGGGAATCGCTCCCTGAAAGAGCGAAAACGGCGGCGCGGCAAAGCATAAAATTGCCAGGAAAAAGACCTGAATCCCGGCCAGAATCGCTCCGGCATAGGCGTAAAGCTTCACGTCCCGCTTGTGCGTAAGCCGCAGCACGAAGCCATACGCGCCCAGCAGCCACGCCCACAGCAGCAGCGAGCCTTCCTGTCCGCTCCACAACGCGGAGAACTTATAAGCCCCCGGCAGCGCGCGGTTGGAGTGCTCCAGAATGTAGGTGATGGAAAAATCGTTGGTAAAGACCGACCAGACCAGCGCGAAGGCCGCTGCCGTGACGGCCCAAAAGCCGGCGATTCCCGCCCGCCGCGCCGTATCCGCCAGCCGCTCGGGCGATATAGCCGAGGGCTGCCCGGTCGCGATCAGCCGCAGCGCAACCGCCCCGGCCAGCAGGTTCCACGCGGCCAGCGCCAACGCGATAAGAAGAGCAAAACTGCCAAAGGCTGCCATCAAGACTCCAGAATGATTCTCGCACGCGGACGGGGAGCGCGAGCGGCCTCCCGGCGAACCATTTCTCGTTCCATCATAGCCGCTCCCGGTGTGATCTGCCTCACGCTCCAGGTGGAGAATCAAGTGGGGTTGGAGACCCGGAAGCTCAAAAATCTCTGTGTGCCCTCCGCCCCGGTCCCCAAAGGCGAGGGACCGGGGCCACCCTCAGCGATTGTTGGAAATCTCACCGGGACCGGGGCCACACGCCTGAAAAGGGCCTTGATAATCATCGATATCTGTGATTCAATTGCAGGGTATGGGTACTCAGAACCCTATCGTTGAGATCGATCCGAGCCAGTTTCAATTTCCTCTTGCCCAATTGGCTCTTACGATGTCTCTGAAGGTCGAGCGCGAGGGAACGCAGCTGCTGAGAGCTCCAAGTCACGTTGCAGAGGATATCGGGGTTCTGCTACGAATTTCAAATGAAACACTAAACTTACTTTGCTATATCAACGCAGATGAGCGGGTAGAAAAGGACTGTACATTCAAGTCGATTTATACGGTTGTCGCTCTCCCTCTCATCAGAAATATGATCGATAATCTATATAACATCACGTATATTTTGGAAGATCCGCCCAATCATGGGCGCAACTTTAGACTGGCTGGAATAAAGAACAGACAAAGAAATCTGAAAGAAGACGAGGAAAGGTTCGGAGGCCGCGCAGAGTGGGATAGTTGGATAGCAGATGCGAAGGAAAAGTTGTCGCTAAATATGCGCCGAATCAAGGCAACACAAGAAGATGTGGATTTCCAGTCCGAATGGAGAACCCTCGGAAAATATATTGGCCATAAGGGAAAAGGTGCAACCTTGACTGACAACCAGCGCTTTCTCAAGCTCTTTATGCTGGGAAGGTGGCGCGAATATTCCGCGCTAGCGCACGGCGGACCGGAATCGCTTTTAGATTTTGGCATGTATTTTCTTCGTAATGAACAGCCTTTTGAGGACAGACCGAAGATCGACGATAATCTCGATCTTATTCGGGACCAGCACTTGACGCGCGCTTACGTCGTCCTGCTTTCCACGATCACTGAGCTTCAGGTCTTTTTCCATTTTAAAGATGCCAACATCGACTCCCGCCTCCAAAGAATTTGGGATGCGATTATGTTGATCACGGAGGCAAAAGAACTTTACGAAGAGCGATACGAAAAGCTCATGAGAGATACGGGCATTCTTCACTAAAGCAATTGTGCGCATGGCGCGGGCTGTCGTGGGCGATCCAGAAGTAAGGCAAAAGATGGGTCACGGTGCATTTGTAAAACGGTCGGCGAACCCTATAAAATACCTGTAAAGAGCTATAGATTGATGGAGCTTTCCCACCTTAGGCGCAAGAACAATGACGCGCCGAAGGCGGGGCGCCCGGCCAGTGCAGCCACTATCGTTTACCCGCAGCGTCCTCCCTGATCACTTGCCCCATCAAACCGTGTCGTTCGATGAAGCCAAAGAATCGATCACCGAGGACGCCATTGTAGAAGCTGCCTGTTTGGTGGTACGGTTCCATCTCAACCACTTCCATGCACTGATACATCTCGCTCATTCTCCGTTTCAATTGTGAAATTGACAGGAGGGCGATGTCAGTGCGATTGGGAATGCCGTCCCGAATATGCCTGGTCTCCGCTTCGGTGTATTCTGTCTGTGCGTGATCTGAGCCCCACACGGCCTGGTCGGCCTTGCATTGCTCCGCAGTCGGCGCATGATCTTGAGAAAAAGAGGGCGATGCGAAGAGGATCACAGCCAAGGCCCAAATATATCCCACCACCATTCCTACGCGCTTTGTCATAATCACCTACCTCCGTAACACTTTGACACTGAGTCAGAACGATTCAAATCGCCGCGGGTGGCCCATGTCCCATAGTATCAATCCTATAAAAGTTGGGTGGCCCAGGTCCGGATTTTCGGAACTGGGAGACCACGAGCCCCAACCAGTGTTTTTCTGACCTCTGATCCCTGACCCCTGATCCCTGACCGCTCAAAAGGCGACGATTCCCAGCCCCGGAACCATCTGAAAGTGGCGCAGATTGGCGGTTGCAACGCGGTAGCCAAGCTCCAGCGCCGTGACGCCGATCAGCAAGTCGGAGAGCGCCACGCGAACGCCCTGGGCGGCATTCTCGCCGTCGATCTGACCGGCCCTGAGAGCTATCGCAGCCGTCACCGGATGCACCGGAAGAGCGGTCATCAGTTCGTCGAGGAACTGCCGCCGCGCGGCCTTTCTTTGGGGCGTGTTGGCGCGGGCTATCCCATGAGCCAGTTCGATCAGCGTAATCACCGAGACGGCCACATCCTCACCGGCGGCGCGCACGGCGATCTCGGCCAGAGCCTGCCGGGCGTTCCGGCCCTCCCGCTCTGCCGCGATAAGTACGCTGGAGTCCAGTATCAGTCCCATACGATCAGGCCCACCAGGTCAATCCCACGCTGGAGGATTGAGCGGCTCGCGATGAGCGGCGATTGCCGCTGCAATATCGCTGGCGAAATCCTCGTCGATGGTTGCCGGAGAGTCCGCGGGTAGCAGGGCGATGCACTCCTCAATGGAGCGGCGCGGCGGAGACGCCGTGCGCAGCACTGTCGGCGGATAGTCGCCATTCTCTATCACGATCTCCGCGCCCAGGCGAATGTGAGCCAGCAGCCCGGCAAAGTCGCGGACGGCGTCAGTCTCCGAGATGTGGATCGTTGCCATATTCACCATGATACCTCGATTTCAGGCGAATGGACCAGGTTTATCCAATAAAGTCGGCGGGTGGCCCATGTATGGATTTTCAGACATGGGAGACCACGAACCCCAACCNNGACGCCCGCGCTTTCGCGGCGCTCCGAACTTTGCCACCCAGCTCTCCCAGGCGCGCGGCCATCCATCGTTTCGATCCGAAGGACCCTTCCAGCAGCGCCGGAATATACAAGTCAGCGTCCAGAGCGGGGAAGTGAAGACCAAAGCCCGGCGGGTCAATCTCTATCTCCCGCAACTGCTCCCATGTGGCTGTCTCCAGCCCTTGCGTATCGCGCGGCGAGAAGGAAATCTCCAGCCCAGTGCTCAGGCNNGCCAGCATCTCTTGCCCTCTGCGGTTGGCTTCCAGGAATTCTTCATGCTCATCCATGTATTTCCTCCCATGCCCTGCACAGTTCGGTGATGTGATCCAGTAACTTTGCTTGAATGTCGGGTAACTGGTGATCTGAAAAACCAAAATTTACCCGCAAAATCAGTGGGCCAGCCGGACAATTCAAGTTGAAGATGGCGCTGTTTCCTTGCCCGATGACATGAACGTGCGCCGGCCAATGATCGTTGGGGTAGATCATGATGCGCAGACTCCCCAATCTCAGGACAGTTGGCATGAGAGCAGAGTACCATAAACCTGAGCGGTTAGGATAGAGTCCGGACCACAGTAGTTCACTATAAGGCAGGTAGCCCAGATGGGGAAACTCGGACAGACAGTCTTCACGGACACGCTACTCGTAAACCGGGAAGGCCATCAAAATCCTTGAGGTTCGCGGTTAACAGAGCATAGTCATTTTCAATAGCTTGAGCTGCTATCCAAAGATCGTTGACCCGTGTTCTTGGCGAACGGCCCGACTGTTTCATGAAGGCGGCCAGGAGGCCGAAGGCGGAGGCCGTAAGGGAGGTAACGTCGAGAACGGGCCGCTGTTGCAAGATGCGCAACGAGCGGATGCGCAGCATCCGTGTTGCTGGATCGCTGCACGATTCGACGCCAAAGTTCAGCCCTCCGAGCGAAATAGCTGAAATGTAAACCTGCTCGTCCCCGGCAGCCTTGAGGACGGATTGACTGGACATCTGCCCGCTGGTCAACCCTACCCAGATAGAAGTGTCGAAGATCATCCCCATGGATTTCGAACCTCTTCATCAAATTCTCCACGGCTGTCCTTGAGCCAGGAATCGCCTTGGGCAGGGGTTAGCTTTCCTCCGAGGCCAGCGATGGCTTGCGCCGCGGTCATGTTTCTCTTAGCGGGAATAATATGGGCTATTTCAGTGCGATTCCGCATCACGCTGACCGTTTCGCCAGTGAGAATGCGTTCCAGGATGGCGCTCGTGTTGCGCGCCAGATCGGAGGCGCTAATGATCTGCATTTTCATACCTCACCCACAAGAAATGCACAACAATACATATAGATACATACTATACGCATTTTCAGCGAATAGAAAGTGCTGACGGGTGGCCAAGGTCCGGATTTTCGGACCTGGGAGACCACGAACCCCAACCAGCGTTTTTCTGATCCCTGATCCCTGATCTCTGGCAGGTGATCTGGAAAACCACGGCCCCCACGGAAACGGTACCGGCCCGTGGCGCGAACCCGCGAGGTCGAAGTCGCCCCAATTTGCCCCGAAACTGTTGCAAAACCCGCCCAGAATGTACCGAAAATGCGCCTAAAATGTGCCAAAAAACGACCAAATACAGTCTAATTTGAGCTTTTATTAGACTTTTGGTCCAGTGATAAGCCTACCTTTACCCGCTTTCTGTATACCTGTAACCTGACATTTTCCGGTTTTGAACGCTATCCCGCCCTAATGTCCACCTATAGGCCCATAGAATTGCCTTGTTAAGTCGCCCTGCAGGCATACATAAACACTCGCCTCCCAAGACGACATTTGATTGTGTACCCGATCTTTGATCCAGCTACAAATGATTGGGTGCCCCATCCTTCGCGCTCCTTGCGAAGGGTGGGAAACCACGAACCCCTCAACCAAACAAAAACTCTTTCTCGCGCAGTTCCTTGATCGAATCGCGCAGACGCGCCGCCCGCTCGAACTCGAACTTCTTTGCCGACTCGCGCATCTCCGTTTCCAATTTGGCGATGAAACTGTCGAGTTCCGCCTGAGTGGCAAACTCCGGCAAACCCGCCGTCTCTTCCACTTCCACATCGCCGTACTCGGCCTTTAGAATCGTGGCCAGGCCCATGTCCACCGGGCTGATAATCGACTGCGGCGTGATCCCATGTTCCTCGTTATAAGCCCTCTGAATTGTTCGCCTTCGATCAGTCTCGTCGATGGCGCGGCGCATCGAGTCGGTGATGCGGTCGGCGTAGAGGATGGCGCGGCCCGCGATGTGGCGCGAGGCGCGGCCCATGGTCTGGATCAGCGAGCCGGCTGAGCGCAAAAAACCCTCTTTGTCGGCGTCGAGGATCGCCACCAGCGAAACCTCCGGCAGGTCCAGCCCTTCGCGCAGCAAATTAATTCCAATCAGCACGTCGAACTCGCCCTTGCGCAAGGCGCGCAAGATCTCGACGCGCTCGATTGCGTCGATCTCGCTGTGGAGGTATTGGACGTGGATGCCGACATCGCGGAGATAATCGGTCAACTCCTCGGCCGTGCGTTTCGTGAGCGTGGTCACGAGCACCCGCTCCTTCGCGTCCGCGCGCTTGCGGCATTCGTTGATGAGATCGTCGATCTGCCCGGCCAGGGGTTTGACGGTGGTTTTGGGGTCCACCAGCCCGGTGGGACGGACGATCTGCTCC
>PLPA01000218.1 GCA_003159355.1 Acidobacteriaceae bacterium
CATCCGCCGCCGTTACGGGGGTATGCCATCGGCTGAGCGCCCTGGAAGCAGCGATAGCCGCGACTGCCAGCAGGAGGCCGGCGAGCACGTCGATAAAATAGTGCCAGCCGCCGGTCATCGTAGACAGGATAATGAGCGTCGAGAGTATGACAACCGGAATGCGCAAGGGCTTGAAGCACCACAGCGAGTTCGCGGACAGCAGAACCCAGATCACATGAAAGGAGGGAAAGCAGACCACTCCGAAGAGATTCAGGGTGTAGGGGCCGGGAGTGCGAAGCAGGAACAGGCTTTGCTGGCAGGCCGCCTGGGTAGGAGTTGCAGCAAGGTGATAGCCGTACCACGGCCCGACAGCGGGGAATAAACAGAACAAGGGCACGCTGACCGCAAAGGCCATCAAGTTTGACGTGATGAATAGCTGCGCTTGCTTGACTTTGCCCGTCAGAGCGGGCAACAAATACGCAACCCACAGCATGGGGAAGAGAAGAGGATACGTACTGCTGGCGAAGTTGCCTATCCAATGATGGGAGGCCCACGCCGTGATGTCCGGCACGTAGACTCCGAAGGCGTGATCCAGGCGGGCGAAGAACCCATCCTGCAGCGGGATGCTCATACCCAGCCTGCCGCCAATGGCGATTGTGTATCCCAGGGCGAACCTGAAAATCAGGCACCAGGGAATGGTAAGAGCGGCGTCTCGCAGCTTGATCTTGCCCTTTTCGTGCCAGTAAATCGGTATCAGAAGAATAATGGGGATCAGGAGCACCGTGCCAATGATGGTAGCCGCGAGATCAGGAATCCGGATCAAGGTCAGCTTGCATCCGGCGAACGAAATCGCCAGGACCGCCGCGGTGGCAAACGCCATGAGCCGATCAAACCTGGGCACGGCGCCCAAGCGGGATCGAATCGAAATCGGTGGCTCAGGGCTGTTCATTGTGGAATCTCCGTCTTGATTTTGCCCTCGCGCAGTGGCCATTCCACCGCCGCCACCGGCACGGCGGCATTCGAGAATTCCAGACTGTCGCCAGGCTGCGTCCGCGTGCCGCGGATCGTGCCCGGCGGAAGCTCAAGGACGGAGTGCGCCCATAGACAGGCCGACAGCCGCCAAGGTCGCACGTCACTGCTGAGCTTGCGGATTCTCTTCTTGCGGTCCAGATAAACCAGGTCAATAGGAAAGCGCATCCAGAAGGTATGCACGGATGCGCAGGGGATAATCCACAGCCCTTCTCCGGGCGAGATACGCTCGCGCCCGAGCAGGCCTTTGTTGCGCATGGCGGCGCTGTCAGCTACTTCCATGCAGGTGGCCAGCACCGTATTGCGGGTCAGATTTGAAACCTGAAGACGGGAATCCCCGGGAGCATTGCGGCGCAAAATCAGCAGATTCCGCACTCTAGATACGATCCACCTGAACGGTTTCATCCGGATGTCTTCGATCCTTTCGCAGGTAATATCCATCTCCAGTCTGCTGGAATCGGAGCCAATCACTCAAGCGGCTTTCCGGTGAAGAAAATACCGCTTGATTGAAGAAACGCTTAGTTGCGCCATCCCTGAAACTGCGGTTGCCGCTACGTTCTGAGCAGCCCTTCCGCAAGACCGCCGGCTGCCGGGAGAGGCAGCCGGAAACCTCATTGGTTCGGAGGAGTAGGCGCGGTGCTGGTGGTTGTTGTGGTTGCCGACCCGCCGCCAAAGGTTCCCGTATCACCCTGGACCATGAGCGGTGTCTCCGCCCTCATGCTCTCAATCAATTTCTCGACGGGCATGGTTGGAGGGGCCGGGGCTGGTGAGTTGGCCGCGGTCTTGGCGTCCGGAGTGTTCATGGGTATGCCGGAGTTTGGCGGCAGGAACTTCGTCGGAAACTTCAGCGCCGGCAAGGGATCGCCTGCCTGAATGGGAGCAACAATCTCCATAGTCACCAGGACGATCAGCTCGGTGTTTGTCCTGTTCTTCGACATCGACTGAAAAAACTTGCCGAGAATGGGAATGTCCCCCAGAAATGGGATCTTCTGGTAGGCTTCGGTATCGCGGTTGTCCAGCAACCCGCCGATGACGAAGCTTTGGCCGTCAGACAACTCGACCTCGGTCTTCATCTTCCGCGTGGCAATGGCGGGAATCTCATACCCGGAGATCGTTATGGAATTGGTGTAGTCCAAAGAACTGACCTCCGGAGCCACCTGGAGACGAACGGTTCCGCGAGGAGTAATGGTGGGGAGAAAGTTGAGACGAACGCCATACTCTTTGAACTCGACGGAGATGGTTCCGAGTCCAGAGGAGAAGGCATAGGGATACTCACCGCCCGCCAGGAAGCTGGCCTGTTTCCCGTTCATTGCCACGATATTGGGTTCGGCCAGAACCTGCACTACGCCTTTGGATTCGAGGGCCTCGATATCGACGCCGAACGGCAGGCCGCCGGGGCTCAGAGCAAGCAAATTCATCTCATTGGTAAAGGTCGCGGTGGCAGCGGATGCCGGAGTCACGGTCGTGACGCCATTCGTAGTCGTGGTCGATCCGCCGGATGCGCCGGTGATGGTTGGCGGTGAGTACTGCCCTGTGGAAATTCCACCTACCGTATTGAGCGCGCCCAGGCTGAAGATGTTTATGCCCATCTGCTTTTCTTTATTGCGGTCGACGCTGGCAAAGCGAACCTTGAGTAGGATCTGCGGGTCGGATGCGGGCACATTGACGTCGAGAAGATTCACGACTTTACCGCCCGTGCCGGCAATCTTCACCGCGCGCGAGGAACTGTCGAGATCCCTGACCGTTCCGCGCAACAAGATGCTGCCATTCTCGAGAGTGACCTTCAGTGGCTGTCCGGGAAGCTCGGTACGGAGCTCGCGGCGAATCGAGTCCAGGCTGTCGTTCAATGCCGCCGCGCTGGCGCGAACCGTCACGTTGAAAAACTGCCGGCCGCCGTGGGTGTCCCAGACAATCAGACTGGTTTCTCCGGGGGTTTTGCCATTCACCATGATCTCGGTAGGACCCGTTCCGTGGACCTCGGCAATCTCGCTCATGCCGATGGCGACGCGCTTGATCGGCCATGTAGTGTCGACCAGCACGGTCTTGCCCACCGCGACGGAAAGATCATTCGCCGAGTCTTGAGTGGCCGCGGCGGGTTCTGAAGGAGACGGTGAGGTCTGAGCCTGCAAGCCGGCCCCGGCGCAGATCCATAGAGCAAATGCGCTGAAACATGCGATGGTAACGACAGTCTTCGCTCTCACTTGTGTCCCTCGGGAGAAGCAAATTTTTCTTCACTCGTTTTCGTACCGTTGATCACCTCGATGGAAAAGGCCGGAGGCGCCACGCTCCTGGGGGCCGCGGCGCGCTGCGGCTTTGGCTGCGTGGTATTCATTCCCGTAAAGAGGCTGCTGGTGTCCGTGCCGGCAACCACATCGACCTTGTTATCCAGCGGGTTGCGCAGCACCAGCCGGATGGTAAAATTGGCAGCCAGGCTCAGCTTCTCAGCGTCTTCCGGCGTCACCAGCAGGTTGACCACTTGCACCGGCTTGGCCTTCCCTTCCGGATCCTTTTGAATTTCCGTGCCCGCGGATAAAACCTGGATGTTCTGCAGCAGAGTCTTCGATACCTGGCCTTGCGCGGGGTTAGGTGCGCCCGGAGGCGTACCGAAGATCAGTACATCCACACGCATTCCGGGAGTGACGAATCCAGAGACGTTCACCACGTCGTCGACCCTGACCGCGCAGGCTCTCATGCCGGGGGGAATGGTGGCCGCCAATCCTCCGCCGGAACCGACGGCGGCCAGTCGATTCTCTATGATCGGCTCGCCCGCATAGAGGTCCGAGATGACCCCTCGTCCAATAGCGCGGCTCGTGTCTTTGACGAGAATGGCGCCCGTGGGCAGCCCTCCCGCAATCTGGACCGTCGTCAGATCATTGGCGCTGAGAACGGTTCCAAGCTTGATGTCTGTTTTTGCCGCGACGACACCGGTAGCGACCGCCGGTCGTACCGCCGCCATGCGGCTGTTCACCATCTGATAGACCAGAAATGTGCATATGGAGGCTATCAAGAAAGCGGCCAGAAGGATCGCGAGTAGTCTTCGGTTCATTTGGAAACCTGTTTGAACTGGCTACCCAGCCAGCTTCGCCTTTCTGTCCCTTGTGGCAATTGCCGCGCCCTTGAAAAACCTGTTTCGATTTTATGCCGAAACAGGGTTGCGTGGACAGATCGTCCAACAAGTTCAAATGCGTATTCAGTGTATTCCTTTGATGCCTTATCGAAACAGCAGCAAGGACGGCCGCATGGACAGGAGGTATCAAGAGGGTCATGGGTCAAACCCCCTCCATGAACCATGCTGGGAGAGATTATAATTGAACCACACAGGGAGCGATAGTTCTTTCTCGGCCGTTGATCAGGCTGAGGTTGCATGGGCCGAGAATTACCGTGCAAATGGTCCTTGGCGGCGCGAGGAAGGAAATTCATCCAGGCATGAGGACTTCCTCAACGATTTCGCTCTTTTCCGAGCAACCGGA
>PLPA01000226.1 GCA_003159355.1 Acidobacteriaceae bacterium
GGGAAGAGCAGCTTGCCGCTCTCGCGGAGGTTGTAGAGCCATCCGCGCAGGGTAACGGATTGGCCTTCGTGCTGGCCGATGGTGGCGATCGTGACCACCTGCGGCACCTGCGGTGCGGCGGAGGCGGCTTGCGCCGCAAGAGTGATATTGTCTTCGGGCATGGGGTTCCTTGCTGGCCGATGTGGCCGAACTCTCTAGGATAGCGCGTGTACGGGGTGCCCGGCGGAGCAAAGACGCTGTTCATTCCTTTCCTGGGCAGGTTCGGTTTTGGCAACGGAAAATGGTTTTGCACCTGCCGTGGATTGCCAAACCACTTTGTTTTGTTCGCCAACCTTGCTATGCTTGCTGGCAAATGGAAATTGCGGCGATTCAAACGCATGGCCTCACCCGGCGCTTCGGCGCGCTGACGGCCGTTGAGGATGTCACGATGAGCGTGGCCCAGGGACAGTTCTTCGGTTTTTTGGGACCGAACGGGGCGGGCAAGTCCACCACTATTAAGATGCTCACCGGGTTGCTGGAGCCGACAGCCGGGACGATTGAGATTCTGGGCCAGCCCTTTGGGGCCGGCGCGCTGGAGCTGAAGCGGCAGATCGGCGTGGTGCCGGAGGGGATGGCGCTGCTGGGCCGGCTGACCGCGCCCGAATACCTGCATTTTGTGGGCCGCATGTACGGGCTGGACCGCGAGACCACCAATCAACGAACAGAGGAGCTGCTGGAGTTCATGCAACTGGCCAACGAGAGCCGCAAGCTGGTGACCGACTTCTCACACGGAATGCAGAGGAAGCTGGCCATGGCCGCGGCGGTGATTCACGGGCCCAAAGTACTCTTTCTCGACGAGCCCTTCGAGGGCGTGGATGCAATTGCGGCGGGGATGCTGAAGACCATGCTGCAAGGGATGCTCAACCGCGGCGCGACGATCTTTTTGACCACGCATGTGCTGGAGATTGTGGAGCGTCTGTGCAGCCACGTGGCCATCATCAGCAAGGGCCGGCTGGTGGCCAATGGCTCGCTGGCCGACCTGCACGCTGGAGTCGTTTCCACACTGCCGGACGCCGCCAGGGAGCAGCGGCTGACTCTCGAAGAGATCTTTCTTTCGATTGTGGGAGCGGGCGGGCTGGAGCCGGCGCAGGAGCTGTCATGGCTGGCTTGAATGGGGTTGGCCCAGACCCAGGCGCGGGAGCGCTGAGCGCTTCGGCGCGGGCGCAGTATGCGGCCATGGCCGCCTTGCGCTGGCATATGTTCGTGAACGGACTACGCTCCAAACGGGGCGCGTTTGAGCTGGGCGCGCGCACCGTGTCGTTTGTCCTTTATGCCTTCATGGGGCTGGCGCTGGGCACCATGATGGGCGCGGGTGCTTTTGCACTGGCTTCCGATGAAAAATGGCAGTTTTTGCCGGCCGTCTTCTGGGTAGTGTGCATCCTCTGGCAGGTGGGTCCGGTGATGCTGGCTTCGTTTCAGGAACAGTTTGACCTGGGTATCTTGCTACGCTTCCCGGTGCGCTTTAGGTCGTACTATCTGCTGTATGTGGTCTTTGGGCTGGCGGATGTCTCCACCATCATCGGCGCGCTGTGCTGCCTGGGCATCTGGGTGGGCGTCACGATGGCGCGGCCGGAGCTCTTTGCCTGGACGGCGCTGGCACTGGCGGCTTTTGCGGCCTTCAACATCCTGCTGGTGCGCGCCGTCTTTGCCTGGATCGACCGCTGGCTCTCGCAGCGCAAGACGCGGGAGATTGTGGGTGCGCTGTTCATGATCTTCCTGTTGAGCCTGCAACTGCTGAATCCGGCGCTGCACCAGAAGCGGCGTCCGCAGCCGCGAACACCCCAGGAGCGGATCGAGAATCTTCGTAGGATGGAGACCGAGTTTGCGCCCTGGATAAAGACAGCCTACGCCGTGCAACAGGGCCTCCCGCCGGGGCTGGCCGCGCGCGCTCTGCGGCAGGCCGGCAATCGGCAGCCTGTGGGGGCCTTGGCGTCGCTGGGCGTTCTGGGGCTGTGGGCGCTGGCCGCGGGGAGCGTGCTGGCCCGCCGTCTGAAGGCCGAGTATCGCGGCGAAAACCTGGGTTCGGCTCCAAGACGGGAAACGAGCCGGGCGAAGACTTCCTCAGTGCGAGCCTCTCTTGTCCGGCGCGAGGGCGGCTGGCGGCTGGGCGGCTCCAGCCCCATTGCCGCGCTGATGGAAAAGGAGGCGCGCAGTTTAATGCGCACCTTGCCGCTGCTCTGGGTGATAGGCGCGCCCCTATTGATGGTGCTGGTGATGGCCAGCATCTATCGCAGTAACGCTTCGGGGCATCCATTTTTGTACGCGCTGCCGTTTTACGTCGCCTTCGCGCTGATGGGCTTCACGCAGATGTTTTCCAACAATCTGGGCGCCGAGGGAGCGGGTATTCAGTTGCTGTTTCTCTCTCCCACGCCCATCCGCACCGTCTTCCTGGCCAAGAATCTCTTTCATTTCCTGCTCTTCTGGCTGGATGCGCTGCTGGTCGGCATTCTAACCACTCTGCGCCTGGGATGGCCACAGGGCGTGACCGTGGCGGCCACAGCGGCATGGGTTCTCTTTGCCCTGCCCTGCTGCCTGGCCGTGGGCAACATTTTTTCGCTCAGAATGCCCTTTCGCATCCATCCGGGGCGGATGACGCGGCAGCGCGGATCGCAGGCCAACGCGCTCTCCAGCATGCTGCTGTTGCTGGTGGTGATGGCTGTGGGCGCGGTGGTCTTTGGGCTGTGCCGGCTCTTAGCCAGTCCGTGGATGGCCGTGCCGGTCTTTCTGGCGCTGGCCGGGGCCGCGGTCTTCGCCTGGCTGCGCGGGCTGGGCAACATAGACAGGCTCGCCAACCAGCGCAGGGACTCGCTGCTGGCCACGCTGATGAAGACGGAGTGACAGGGATCAGGGGTCAGGGATCAGGGGTCAGCCAGGGTGCGAAGATAACTCGGACAAAACCCGTCTCGAAAGCTGCTGCTTGCCCGATTCCTTCTACGACGATTTCAGCTTGCCGGAGACTGATCCATCATCCCTGATCTCTGACCCCTGCTTCTTAGAACGGTATATCGTCGTCGGAGATTTCGGCTTGCTGGGCGTAGTCGTCCGGCGCTGCGGCGGCTGCCGGGGGCTTCTGATCGAAGCTGGCCGACGAACTCGATGTGCTTGCCGGCCGGCTGTAGCCGCCAGCGCTCGCGCCTCCTGCGCCTTCCTCGCGGCCGGAGAGCAGCACCAGCTCATTGACCAGGATTTCGGTGCGATACTTCTTTGCGCCGGTCTCCTTGTCGTCCCAGCTGTTGGTCGTGATCTTGCCCTCGATGTACAGCTTGGAGCCCTTCTTCACGTAGTCGCGGACGATCTCGGCGGTGCGCTTGAAGGCCTTCAGGTTGTGCCATTCGGTGCGATCCTGCCAGTTGCCCTGCGCATCCTGAAAGCGGTCGCTGGTGGCCAAGCCGAAGCTGGCGACCATGACGCCGCTGGGAGTGGAGCGAATCTCCGGGTCCTTGCCTACATTTCCCAAGAGAGTGACTTTGTTTACGCTTCTTGCCATGTTGATTCTCCAGTCATCGAAAAGCATAGCAGACAATCAGCGTCTGCGGGAATCGGCGCGGTTGCGCAGAGCCTTGGCCAAACCGAGCGCGGTCAGCAGGCCGCCAAAGGGAATGCACATTAGCGCGACGATCAGGGCGAACCAGCCGGCATTGGTGTGGGCGCCGGTGGGCGAGTAGCCGCCCAGCAGGGTTTCCAGCAGCAGCACGGCCAACAGCCCCGCGCCGAGCATCGACGCGCCCCACTGCAGCAGTTGGCGGGTTCCGTCGCTGGGCGGGTTCGGGTTCCTTGTGGACATAATCGTTCCTATCCCTGCGCCACGCGCAGCATCGCCCAGGTGATAACGCCGGTGATGGAGACGTAGAGCCAGAGCGGAAAGGTCCAGCGGGCTACCTTGCGGTGCTGCGGAATCCGCCCGGTGAGCGAAAAGAAAAACGTGACGAGAATCAGCGGCAGCGCCACGATGGCCAGGAGGATGTGGCTGGCCAGCAGCGGCAGGTAGAGCGAGCGCAGCGCCGCGTGGGCCGGGTAGCGAACATCACCGTGCAGCGCGTGATGCAGAATGTAGCTGACCAGAAAGAGCGTGGAGAAGGCGAAGGCGGTTAACATTGCCGCGCGGTGGGCTGGAATGCGCCGGGCGCGGATGAAGGTGTAGCCGATGAGCAGCGCGGTAGCGCTGAGGCCGTTGAGCGCGGCGTTCAACGCGGGCAGAAAGGCGTATTGCGTGCTGGATGCCGCGGCGGGATGGACGTAAATCAGCCAGAAGAGAAAAGCCGTGGCCGCCGCGCTGACGACGAGAATGGCGGCGATGGCGGAGCGGGTGCCGGATTGAGGAACTGCGGTCGTCATGGCTTCCTCACGAGGATAAGCAAACATTATTTGTGCTCGGACTTGAATTTTTGGTAAGTCCTGTCCAGATTGTCAACCAATCTGCTTAACATCCAGAGGTCATATTGGAGCTTGCCGATGCGATCGGTCTCTATGTCAATCTGCGCGGGAGTTGGAACCCAGTCGTCGGGATGGGAGATGAAGAGCGAAGTTGCGTTGCCAAGCTCGTTGAAACTATTCAATACGGTCTTGAAATATATGTCTTGATAAGTGTAGATGTCCGAGAAGCTCTGGGCATCTTTGTATTGCATAAAAGTAACAGCGCCGGTGTTCTGAGCATTCTTCCAAGCCATATCGTCAAAGCCACTCACGTTGAGTGATAAATCCATGTGGCCCTTTTTGGCGTGGGGATGTGCCCGCCACTCCGCCAATACCTTCAAGTCGGCTTCCAGTATCTTCTGGTCATCCTTGATCGTTTGGCGTTGCCGAATTACTTCATGTGCGTTGTTGGTAATCTCTGCGCGTATGCTCTCCTCTGCCTCGCGGGCCAGATGCTGATGATGCCGAGACTCCACCCAACCCTCCAGGCTCAGAGCGATGAGCAAACCGATGGTGATGGTGAAGAGATGCAAAAAGAATTCCTTGATGCCGAGCAGCTTTCCGTGGGGTAAGTGAATGTCGAGCACAATCTCCTCCAAAAAAACAGAATACTCCAACTGCCAAGTTGCAATCTCACGAGACTTTTGCCGGCCTCGTCTATGGTTTCGCAATGGCGCAGAGCATCAGCGCGGTGAAAAGCAGCGGCAGGTAGAGCACGCTGACCTTAAGCAGATCGCGGGCCAGCCTGCGGCTTTCGTCCTCGGTTTCGGCTCTCAAAATGCGGGCGAAGCGGATCGTGTAAGCCAGGTAAAGCAAGCCCAGCGCGAGGGCCAGCGCGGCATAGGTCAGCG
>PLPA01000129.1 GCA_003159355.1 Acidobacteriaceae bacterium
GCCTCGATCTTGACCAGGGCAAAGTACTTCTCTCCCTCATGCGGCGGACGAACATTGCCGCTGATCGAGTCGCCGGTCTTCAGGTCGAACTTGCGAATCTGCGAGGGGGAGACGTAGATGTCGTCCGGGCCGGGCAGATAGTTGTAGTCGGGCGAGCGCAGAAAGCCGTAGCCGTCGGGCAAAATCTCCAGCACGCCCTCGGCAAAGATGTGGCCTTCTTTTTCGCTTTGCGCCTGGAGGATCTTGAAGATCAGATCCTGCTTGCGAAGACCGCTGGTGCCCGGGATCTCCAGGCTACGCGCGATGCGGGTTAGTTCCGTGATGTTCTTTTCTTTGAGTTCGCCGATAGTCATGTTCACCTGCAATAAGGGAGGATGGGAGTGGGAGGGACCGGAAGAGGGAGGTGCTCCGGGGAATATACAGACGGGGTTCAAAGCCGGCGGCCGGAATGCGCTGCGTTGGAGGCTTCACTGGAGATCAACGGGAGCATTTAAGACCGGTAAGCGCGGCTGCCCTTTAGCAAGGGAGGCCGGCAGAAGCTGTCTGAAACAATTATACCTTTCGCGGGCTAAGATCAAGCGGCTCGGCGGGTTTCGACCGGCTGTTGGGCGGTGGCCTCGTAGGTCAAAGCGTAGCCGGGATTGGAGGTTTGGAAGCGGGCCAGGACTTCATTAGCCGTGTCCTGCAGCCGTGTATTCGGCTTGTGCAGCTTGCGGGTTGCTTTGCTTGCCAATTGGCACAACTGGTAGCGATTGGAGACATGAGAAAGAGCCCCAAAAACCAAATCAGAACGCATTGCGAATTTCTCCTTCAACAAAATTGGCCCCGGCCGGAAGACAGAATGGCCCCGCCGGTACCGCAGGGTAGCCAACGCAACGCGGGCTGCCCCAAATTCCCACTCCCAAAGGTTTAGACGCACGAGGTGAACGTACAGTTCAAAATCCTGACGCACTCTCGCTGATAATAGAACAGGCATCTTGCCGTATCAGAGATACAGATTGCCGCCTTGGGAACCATCCGCCCAGCATTCCCGTTCCGGAAGAAACCAAAACGCACCGGGGCATCAACCAATGAGCCTCAGCTCAAATCTGACGCGGAAAACACAGATGGGCTGTGCAAAATCGCTCTTTGCAATGCCCTTTTTTGGATGGCACTCATGAATATAAACAGAGTTGGCTTCGAGGTCAATAGTTTTTTTCACGCCCAGTAGCTGCGGTCGAGCGCGCGATACTGGATGGCCTCAGCCAGGTGGGAGACGGTCAGATGCTCGGCGCCTTCCAGATCGGCGATCGTGCGCGCGACCTTGAGGATGCGGTCGTGGGCGCGGGCGGTCAGCCCCTGCTGCTGCATGGCGCGCTCCAGCAGGCGCTCGGCGTCGGCGCCCAGCTCGCAGTGGACGCGAATCTGGCGGGTGGTCATCTGCGCATTCGAGTAAATTTTGTCGCCGAATTTGCGGAATCGCTGCCGCTGGCGTTCGCGGGCGGCCAGCACGCGGCTCCTGATCTCAGCCGAGCCCTCCGCCGCCGCCCCGCCGCGCAGCTCCTTGTATTGCACCGCCGGAACCTCGATGTGAATGTCGATGCGGTCGAGCAACGGGCCGGAGATTTTGGCGATATAACGCTGAATCAGCGGTGGAGTGCACTGGCACTCGCGCGATTTGTCGTTGAAAAAGCCGCATGGGCATGGGTTCATCGCCGCCGCCAGCATGAAGCGCGCCGGGAAGCTGAGCGACATGGAGGCGCGGGCGATGGTCACCATATGGTCTTCGAGGGGCTGGCGCAGCACTTCGAGGACGTTGCGGGGAAACTCCGGCAACTCGTCCAAAAAAAGTAGCCCGTTGTGGGCCAGCGAAACCTCGCCGGGCCGGGGAATGATGCCGCCGCCGATCAGCCCGGCGTCGCTGATGGTGTGGTGGGGCGAGCGGAAGGGACGCTGGGTAACCAGGCCGGCTGCGGCATCCAGCACGCCGGCGACGGAGTGAATCTTGGTGGTTTCGAGAGCCTCCTCGAAGGTCAACGGCGCCAGAATCGAGGGCAGCCGCTTGGCCAGCATCGTCTTGCCCGAACCGGGCGGCCCGATCATGAGGATGTTATGGCTGCCGGCGGCGGCTACTTCGAGCGCCCGCTTGGCCGTCTGCTGCCCGCGCACATCCTTGAAGTCGACATTGAAATGCTGGAGTTCGCCGAGCAGCGCCTCGGTCGAGACGCGATACGGTTCGCGCTGAATCACGCCCACGACCATGGTGTTGAGCAGCTCCAGCACGTCGAGCAGCGAGCTGGCGGGAAAGACGTTGACGCCTTCGACCACCGCGGCCTCGGCGGCGTTGGCGGCCGGGAGAATCAGGTTGGCGATGCCTTTTTCGCGGGCCATGATCGCCACCGGCAGCATACCCGGCACGGCGCGCACGCTGCCGTCCAGGCCCAGTTCGCCCACCAGCAGAAAGCGGCTCAGGTCGTTGGTGTGCAGCGCGCCATACGCGCCCAAAATGCCGACGGCAATGGGCAGATCGAAGCCCGATCCTTCCTTCTTCAGGTCGGCCGGCGCCAGGTTAATCGTGATGTGCGTGGGCGGAATCAGGTAGCCGGAGTTCTTGATGGCCGCGCGGACGCGGTCGCGGCTCTCGCGCACTGCGGCGTCAGGCAGGCCGACGGTGTGAAAGACGTCCTTTTCCGCAACCACGCCGCTGTAG
This sequence comes from Acidobacteriaceae bacterium, assembly GCA_003159355.1. Lineage (GTDB taxonomy): Bacteria > Acidobacteriota > Terriglobia > Terriglobales > Acidobacteriaceae > Telmatobacter. Next base: position 2,690 of record PLPA01000129.1, read on the forward strand.
TCCACCTCGACATCGATGAGGTTGGCGTCGATTCCGTAAACAGCCGCACTGTGAGCCTTGAAGAGCATCTTTTTCTAGATTGCAGCGAGTGTAGCAGATGAGAGGGACCAGGGAACAGGGAATCCACATCGGAATAGTTGTATTTCAGCCTTACCGTTTGACTTCCCAACCCCGGTTTGCTCAGATAAACTTTCTGGTGTTCGGTGAATCGGGAAGAGCAGGGACGAAAATGAAGATTTTGATTTTGGGTTCGGGAGGCCGGGAGCACGCGCTGGCCTGGGCGGTCAAGCGCAGCCAACGGGTGAGCGAGGTGGTCTGCGCCCCCGG
>PLPA01000186.1:0-1726 GCA_003159355.1 Acidobacteriaceae bacterium
CCCGCATCATCGTCGAGGAGCAGGTGGGCTCCAACGTCACCCTCACCTACGCCACCAACGTCAATACCACCGCCCAGCAGCTTCTCCAGGCAGAAATCGCCATCAACCGCCACGTCTCGCTGCAGGTGGCCCGCGATGAATCCGGCGTCTTCTCCGTGGTGCTCAAAGCCACGCGGCGCTTCAAGTGAAGGGTCAGGGTTCAGCAAGAATGTTCGGCGTCCAATTCGGCTGGCCTACGAATCCGCAACTTTTTCTCTGAATTTGTGTCTATATCGAGGGTGCGGTACGTTGGGCAGGCAATATTCTATCGACTGGCATGACCATGCGCACCTGAGCAACAAGGAGGATTTCCTATGATTTGGTCCATGCGCAATTCCCGCGCAGCGCTGCTAGCAGCTACGCTCGCCGGGGTACTTCTGAGCCTTCCCCAGGCGGCCCTTTGCCAATCGCCGTCCTCCAACGCCAATGCCTCCACGCAGGCGAACAACACTGTCGGCAGCATCGCCGCGGCCCGGCTCGACAAGAAGGAATTTCACGATGTGAAGGTGAGCGTGGACAACGGCACGGCCACCCTCACCGGGACAGTGGACCTTTATGGGTACAAGGCCGACGCCGAGAAGCGCGTGCACAAGGCCAAAGGCGTCACCGCGGTGCGCAACCTGATCGAGGTCGCTGGTCCCACGATTCCCGACGAAGTGCTCAAGGACAAACTCGGGGAGAAGTTGGAATATGACCAAGTTTTCTATGGCAATGCCTTCAACGCCATCTCTCTCAGCGTCCATAACGGCGTCGTCACCCTCGGCGGCCACGCCTACTGCTACTTCAACTCAAAGGACTCCGCACTGGCATTGGTCAGCTACTATCCCGGCGTCAAGGACGTGCAAGACGAGATTCAGGTCGATCCCGTTTCCATGTTCGACGACCGGATACGGAGGCAGGTCTACCGCGCCGTCTATGGCTTCCCGAGTCTGAACCGGTATGCCATCGACCCCGGCAAGCCCATCCGCATCTCGGTGCAGAATGGCCATGTGGAACTCTATGGAATGGTGGACTCGCAGGCCGACAAGGACATTGCATTTCTCCGCGCCAACGGCGTCCCAGGTGTCTTCGAAGTGAAAAACTACCTCGAAGTCGCCAATCAACCCACAGAAATCCGGAAATGAGTGGTGGTCGCAGATCCGTTCTCGGAGAATCGAAGGATTCTCCGAGAAAAGATGGGTGAGCGCGCCGCAATGGCCGGGCAGGTTCCTTAGAACTTGACCGCCGGGGCGGTTTTCGCGCTGGGGTTGGCCTCGAAGAAGGCGTTGTTCACGCTGAATCCGGCGATGCCGGCCCAGATGCTGTTGGGAAATTGGCGCACGAAGGTGTTGTAGTCGCGCAGGGAATCGTTATACCGCTTGCGCGCCACGCTGATGCGATTTTCGGTTCCGGCCAACTCGTCCTGCAGGCGCATGAACTGGTCGCTGGAGCGCAGTTGCGGGTAGTTTTCGGTGAGCAGCAGCAGGCGTCCCAACGCCGAATCCAGCTTCCCATTGGCCTCGATCTTGCCCGCCGGTCCCTGCGCATTCAACATTCCCGCGCGGGCGTTGGCGATGTCGCCAAAGACCGTGCTCTCCTCCTTGGTAAAGCCCTTTACGGTCTCCACCAGGTTGGGAATCAGGTCCAGCCGCCGCTGCAACTGCACGTCCACGTCCGACCACGCGGCCTTCACGACCTCATCCTTGCT
>PLPA01000186.1:1787-5025 GCA_003159355.1 Acidobacteriaceae bacterium
CCGCCGCCAAAGCCGCCGCCATCGCCGCCAAAACCGCCGAAGCCCGATCCTCCACCACCGCCGCCACCGCCGAAGCCGCCACCGCCGCCCATCCATGGCCCGCCGCGAAAGCCGCCAAAGAGGCCAAAACCCAGCAGAAAGCGCAGCAGGTGAAAACCGCCAAAAAAGATCAGAATGACGATCAGCAGAATCAGTTTTCCGGTGTTGAACTGCGGTCGAGCCGGCTGGCTTGCCAGGACCGGCTCATCCTCCAGCGTGACCTTGGCGTCGGCGGCGATGACCTGGGCCACCTCGTCCACGGCCAAAATCACCGCGCCGTCAAAGTCGTTGGCGCGCAGATCGGGCACCATCTCCCGGCCAATGTCGCCCACCTTGCCGTCGGGCAGAATGCCCTCAAGGCCGTAGCCTATTTCAATCCGGCGCTGGTGGTCGTCCACGGCCAGCAGAACCAGCACGTTGCGATCCACGCCCTTCTTGCCCATCTTCCACTTGTCTTCAAGGGCGGTGGCATACTCCGCCGGGTCCGCGCCATCGAGCGTGCGGACGGTGACCACGGCAACCTTTGCATTGGTCTGGGAGTGGTCGAGCTGGGCGCAGAGCGAGTCCAGGCGGGCAATCGCCTGGGACGAGAGCACATGGGCGAAGTCGCTGACGTAATCGGTGGGCTGGGGCAGATCCTCGACCCGCTCAGCTTGTGCGGTCTGTCCGGCGATGGCAAAGACGGAAACGCAGGCTGCCATGAGCAGCGGGAAAAGAGCGGAATGTATGCGGCGAATGCCTGTCATCGCTTTCTATTGTACGAGTTTGGCTTGAGGAAGGTTCCAATTGGCGGGGAAAACGCGGCGGATTGGGGTTTGCGGTTTCCCACCCTTTCCGCGGAAAGACGCGGAAAGAATGGGGCACCCAGCAAGAATAAAATGAAGTAGAGATGACCCATAATCCGCTTCTTCCTCCCCCCATCGCCCGCAAGGAACACAAAGAGAATGCTCTGCATGGCGTCGTCCTGACGGACGACTACGCCTGGCTGCGCGACAAAGAGAACCCCGAAGTCACCGCCTACCTGGAGGCAGAAAACGCCTACGCGGCGGCGGTGATGAAGCCGCTCGACGGCCAGCGCGAGGAGCTTTACCAGGAGATGCTCTCGCACGTGAAGCAGACCGACGTTTCGGTCCCTTTTCGCGACGGCGACTGGTGGTATTACACCCGCACCGAAGAAGGCCTCCAGTACGCTATCCACTGCCGCACGCACGGCTCACCCAACGCAACCGAAGACACGCCGGAAAAAGTGATCCTCGACGGCAACCAACTGGCCAAGGGGCACGCCTTCTTTTCGATTGGCGCGACTGACATTACCAGCGATGGCCGCTGGCTGGCCTACACCACCGACACCACCGGCTTCCGCCAGTACACGCTGCACATCAAGGATCTGAAGACTGGCGAGACGCTGGCGGGCGAGGTCGAGCGCGTCGGCTCGGTCACGTGGGCCGCTGATAACCGCAATCTCTTTTATACCGTCGAAGATGAGGAGCAGAAGCGCCAGTACCAACTCTGGCGCCACGCGCTGGGGACGCCGCACACCGCGGATACGCTGGTCTATCAAGAGGACGACGAGCGCTTCAATCTGGGCGCGGGACGCACCCGCGATGGCAAATTCATTGTGATGGAGCCGGCCAGCCACATCACCACCGAGTCGTGGGTGCTGCTAGCCACTGAACCAGAAGGCCGGTTCACACTCATCAGCCCGCGCGAGGACGAACACGAGTACTCCATCGACCATCGCAATGGGCTGTGGTTCATTCGCACCAATGATCGCGGGCGGAATTTTCGCCTGGTCACCGCGCCGGTGGCCACGCCGGGGCGCGAGTTCTGGACGGAACTCATTGCTCACCGCGATGGTGTGATGATCGAGGAGATTGACCTCTTCGCCGGCTTCTTTATCGCATGCGAACGCGAGGAGGGGTTGCCTCGGCTGCGCGTCTGGCGCTTCGACGGCGACGGGCCGGAAGCTGCGAAGACGGGCGAGATCAGTTTTCCCGAGCCGGCCTACAGCGCCCAGCCGCACGTGAACCGGATTTTTGATACGCCCACCTTCCGTTACGCTTACCAGTCGCTGGTGACGCCCAGTTCGGTCTACGAGTACGACGTGGCCACGGGCGCTTCGACGCTGCTCAAGCAGTTAGAGATCCCCGGCGGCTTCGACCGCACGCTTTATGCGAGCGAGCGCGTTCATGCTATTGCGCCCGATGGTGTGCAGGTTCCGGTCTCGCTGGTTTATCGAAAAGACAAGCGCGCGGAGGGGCGGAATCCCTTGTACGTTTATGGCTACGGGTCTTATGGATATTCTTTGCCGCTGGGCTTCAGCTCCAACCGGCTGAGTTTGCTGGATCGCGGCGTGGTGATGGCCTATGCGCACATTCGCGGCGGCGGCGACCTGGGCGAGCCGTGGCACGACGCGGGCAAGATGCTGGTCAAGCGGAACACTTTTACGGATTTCATCGCTTGCGTCGAGCATTTGACGGCGGCGAGTTATGGCGACCCGGCGCGGGTGGCGATTGAGGGCGGGTCTGCTGGCGGACTGCTGATGGGCGCAGTCGTGAATCTGCGGCCGGATTTGTTTCGCGCGGTGCTTTCGCATGTGCCGTTTGTGGATGTGATGAACACCATGCTCGACGCTACTTTGCCGCTGACCGTTCCGGAGTATGAGGAGTGGGGAAACCCCAATGAGGCCGAATATTTCACTTATATGCTGAGTTACTCGCCTTATGACAATTTGAAAGCGGCGAGTTACCCGGCGATGCTAGTGAAAACATCGCTGCACGACAGCCAGGTGATGTATTGGGAGCCAGCGAAGTATGTGGCCAAGCTGCGCACGCTCAAGACGGATGGCCACGCGCTGCTGCTGGTGACGAATATGCAGGCAGGGCACGGCGGTTCGAGCGGGCGGTATGACTACCTGAAGGAGATTGCGCTGGATTATGCGTTTCTGATGCGGGAGCTGGGGCTTCGGAAAGGCTGTGCCGATGCGGGCTTCCATTCATCCTAAATATGGCGACGTTCCCGCCAAGCCGTGATGCGGAAACAGAGATTCCCTCAGGGGCTAAAGCCCAAGATCTTTTTGGGGCGTCATGCGGCACGACTGAACAGGCTGCGGAAAAACCCCTGATTCCGGGTAATATGTGCGAAAATCGTCCATCCGTGGCTAAAGCCAAGACTGATTCTAGAGCAGTATCAAGATAGA
>PLPA01000245.1 GCA_003159355.1 Acidobacteriaceae bacterium
GGTCATTTGCGGCTGCTGCGCGGTAGGACTCATAGTCTTTCCAGATTAACCCGTTTGGGCAGGGGATGGCGCGGAAAGCGCGAATTCGCAGCCGCTTTGGACGCTCGTTGTCCGCCTCCATGGTAAATTGACAAGGGATGCGAAAGTGGCGGAATTGGCAGACGCACCAGACTTAGGATCTGGCGGAGCAATCCATGGGGGTTCGAGTCCCCCCTTTCGCACCAAACATTACAAGCCGCTCCCTGCGCCGCTTGGATTCTTCGGATGACCGCAGTTTTCTCCGCGCCCGGAAACTGCTTCAGATCAAAGGCGAGCAAGCAAGCTGGATTCCATGGAAGGCCGGTGCTTGATTGGAGCGGGAGACCGGGATCGAACCGGCGACATTCAGCTTGGGAAGCTGACGTTCTGCCACTGAACTACTCCCGCTTCAGACAGAATTATACCGCGCGGAATTTACAGGACGAAATCTGGCCTGGTTGCGCTGCGGATCACGACCGCATCTGGAGGACTTGGAGGCGTTGTTTGATCGCCGTGACCCGCTATCCGATCAGTAGCCTGCGGATAGTGCGCTTCGGCAGGGGACAACCTTCAGCTCAGCCCGCATTCCCCAGCACCGACTCGTAATAGCGCACGTAATGGGGCACCACCAGCGATGAGCAGAAGCGCTTCTGCGCTGTCTTGCGCCCGGCCAGGCGCATCGCTTCCAGCCGGTCGCGGTCCTTCAGCAGGCTCAATGCTCCCGCGGCCATTGCTTCCACATCGCCAACCGGATAGAGCAGCCCGGTCACGCCATCGTCGATCAGCTCCGGCACGCCGCCCACCCGCGTGGCAATCGATGGAACCTTGCAGGCCATCGCTTCCAGCGCCGCCAGGCCAAAGGACTCCAGCTCGCTCGGCATGACCATCAGATCAGCCAGCGGCAGCAGCTCGTTGACCCGCTCCTGCTTGCCGAGAAAGTGAACGCGGCACTGGATTCCCAGGTCGTGCGCCAGCCATTCGGCGGCCGAGCGCTCCGGCCCGTCGCCCACCAGCACCAGTTGCGCGGGAACTTCGCGCTGCACCTGGGCGAAGACCTTCACCACGTCCACCACCCGCTTCACTGGCCTGAAGTTCGACAGATGCATCAGGATCGCCTCTTCCGGCTTGGCCAGCCGCAGCCGCGCCTTGGCCCGCGCGGCCTCATCCTTGATGGGCACATACTCGTTGCAGTTGACGAAGTTGGGAATTACCTCGATGGGCCGCGTGATGCCGAAGTGCTTGAGCGTCTCCTCCTTGAGATAACTGGAGATGCTGGTCACTCCATCGCTCTCCTGAATGGCATAGCGAGTGATGGGCAGGTAGCCGCGGTCCATGCCCACCAGCGTGATGTCTGTGCCATGCAGCGTGGTGACGAAGGGCAGCCGCATCCCGCGCGAGGCCAGCATCTGCCGCGCCAGCAGCGCGCTCACCGAGTGCGGAATGGCGTAATGCACGTGCAGCAGATCCAGCGAATACAGCTCGGCGATCTCGGCCATCCGCGAGGCCAGCGCCAGATCATAGGGCGGGAACTCGAAGAGCGGGTAACTGGAGACGGGAACCTCGTGATAGAGGATGCCGTTGTCGCGCCCGCTCAGCCGGAAGGGCTGCGAATAGGAGATGAAGTGCACCTCGTGGCCCAGCGCGGCAAGCTCGATGCCCAGCTCCGTGGCCACCACGCCCGAACCGCCGTAGGTGGGATAACAGGTAATGCCGATGCGCATATTCTTCTCGTCGCTTGCGAATTCAGACTCTCTGCGGATTCAGACTCTCAAAGATAGACGCGGCCGGAGGCCCCGGAGTTTCTCAAGCCTGTGAATAGATGCCGGAATCAGCCGCTGCCCAGCCGGGAAAAACTGATCAACTCCATGTTCACGTCAATCGCGCTGAGCGCCAGCCGCTCGATCTCCCGCGAGGCCAGCAGGCGTGTGTGCGCCTGGGCCAGATCGGTGTCGTTGTAGCCGGGATGCGTGACCAGTTCCCACGTGCCGGCGGGCAGATTGCTGAGTAAAGCAGCCAGCGTGGCGGCGTCGAGGGTTCCAGTAGCCAGCACGCCGAGGGCGCCGTCGGTGGTGGTAAAGCCTTCTTCCGCCACGATACGCCGAAAGGCCGGCTCCCATAGCCGCAGCAGGCTCACCTCGGCGCGACGCAGCCATGGAGCATGGGGCGTGGCACGCCGGCTCCATGCCGGCTCAAAGGGATTGCGCACCGCGCGAATGCCCGCCGCCCGCGCCGCCCGCAGCACTGGCCGCAACACAGCGGGGAAGAGATGCACGTGCTTGTGCGTGTCAATGTGGGTCAGCGCGACGCCCCTGGATTGCAGCAGCGCGATCTGCGCGGCGGTCTCGGCTTCGATCTCAGCGGAGCGGATGCGGCCTGTGAAGAGCCGTTGAACGAATGCGCCCGACGTAGGCTGGAAGCGGCCGGTGCATTGGTCCACAAGCATAGGCAACGCCTGCGCAGGAAGCACCGGCTCGCCATCCACCAGCACCACGTGGCAGCCCACCCCCAGAGTAGGCGTGGCGCGGGCAATCGCGATAGCCTCATCGGTGGCGTCGGCACGCGCCATCAGCGTAGCGCTGGTCAGCGCTCCGGCCCGGTGCAGCTCGGCAACGGCGCGGTTGACCCCGGCGGTCAGCCCAAAGTCGTCGGCATTGAGGATGAGACGGCCCACCGGCTGAGTGTATCAACACCGGCCGCAGTGCTATTGAGTGCGCGTCGGAGGAGTCGCTTCGCTCACCGGCAAGCAAGCGCGCTGCTATGATGAAGAGAGGCCGAAAAGGCCTTCCCGCCGCGCGTGGGCGGTTAGCTCAGCTGGTTAGAGCGCCTGCCTTACAAGCAGNNGAGTCCCTCACTGCCCACCATGAACCTGTTTTATGCCGTCCTAGACCGTCCGGTCTTCTCTCTAAATACCCAATAAAATCAACGACATTTGGTCCGATGCCGTCTAACGCGGTAGTATGGAAGCCAAGGATTTGTGGTGCTATTTCTGGGGTACTTGCTGCTGTCGTTTGGTGGTATTTACAGAAATAGCCCCTCATCCCCAATATCCATGCTGGTTTTCGCTCTTTTGCGCTCTGGTGGTATTCCACCGCGGGTTCGATTGACGGACGGGACTCGAACTCCCGTTAGCGTCTCTTTTCGGCGATGGATTTGCAGACGACCAAACAGCGTGGGGAGATTTCTCCCCGCATGGTGGTATTCGAGGAGGTGGTATTTTGCTGACCGACACGGAAATTCGCAAATCCAAACCGACAGACAAGGCGTACCGGCTACCCGATGGTAAAGGGTTGTTTCTCTTCATCACCCCGACAGGTGGCAAGCTCTGGCGTTTCAAGTACCGGCATGACACGAAGCAAAAGCTCATGGCGCTTGGACAATATCCGGATGTGCCTCTGGTCCTGGCACGGGAGCGCCATGCTGCGGCTCGCGCACTGTTGGCGACGGGCGTTGACCCGATGCAGGCGCGGAAGACTGAGAAAGTCGCGCGCAAAGCTACCTCCGAGAACTCCTTCCGAACCATCGCGGGCCTATGGCTTGAACACTGGCGCGTTGGCAAGAGCGGTCAGCACGTTGACTCCACACGAAGACGCATAGAGGCAAATGTCTTTCCACTGTTAGGCGAGCGCCCCATCACGGAGATCGAGGCACCGGAATTGGTGACGATGGTCAAGTCGATAGAGGGAAGGGGCGTAGGCGATCTGGCAAAAAGGGCACTGGAAACGACCGGACAGATATTCAGGTTCGGAATTGCCCACGGCTATACAAAGCGCAATCCGGCTGCCGAGATCAAGCCCAGCGACATTCTGCGGCCAACGAAAAAGACCAATCTGGCCCGTGTCGATGTGAAGGAACTCCCCGCACTGCTACGGGCCATCGAGGTTTATCAGGGCACGCATATTACACGGCTGGCCATGAAGTTGCTCGCCTTAACCTTTGTTCGCACCACAGAGTTGATAGGAGCGCGCTGGGAAGAATTCGATCTTGAGGCGCGCCGGTGGAATATCCCGGCATCGAGAATGAAGATGAAAACTCCGCACATAGCCCCGCTGTCCTCACAGGCAATCGAGGTGCTGGAATTGCTGCGGTCGCTGGCAAGGAGCGAAGAATTACTGTTCCCTGGTGATCGCAATCCAGATAAGCCGATGAGCAACAATACAATTTTGCTGGCATTGAAGCGCATGGGTTACCAAGGCAGGATGACTGGCCACGGCTTCCGGGGTCTGGCATCCACCATACTGCATGAGCAGGGTTACGCGCACGAGCACATCGAATTGCAACTCGCCCATGCCCCGCGGAATGCCGTGAGCGCCGCCTACAACCACGCCCTCTATTTGGAGCCAAGGGCCAAGATGATGCAGGAGTGGGCGGATTTTCTGGAGCGCACCCAAAGAGGCGGCAAGGTGCTGCCCTTCCGTGGAACTGCGGCATAGCAATTCAGCCAACTCGGCCGGCAGAGAATCAGGCCATGCCTTGCAATCCAATCCCAGATGGCTACCACGCCGGAATCCCGCTCCGGCGTCATCTTGACGACAACGGACTCACAACCGTGCGTTGCCCTCTGATTTCGCGGCTGACCTCTATCTGGCGGGCAATCCACTCTTCTACCTCTGTTTCGATCCAGCCAACAGCCCTGGTTCCCAGCGACACCGGCCTTGGGAACCTTCCTTCGGTNNCCTGGTCCCTAACGACACTGGCCTTGGGAACCTTCCTTCGGTGACGCGCAGATAGACAGTACTGCGTGATAGGCCGGTGCGATCCAATACGACTGGCAGTCTCAGAATCTTTCTCGGCATCCCTTTACCTCATTGGTTGACTTGCATTGGAATTACGCACGAACTCGCCGAGCGCACCGACCACAGCATCCGTGAAATCTGCCAGCAAACGAGCCCTCAACGACTCGGCTTCGTTCGCCTCTTCATTCAGGGACGCACGAAGCACCTCGACATTGTGCGACGAGAGCACCTGTACCCCACGACGAGCCTCATTCTCCATACACTGGCATTAGACGTAGTATACACCTCGACTGTCATAGATGTAATATTCTTACAGACGCACAAATCGCTAAATGACACGGCGAGGTAGGCGCTGGTACTCACAAAACCCTTGCGGGTTTCGCGCGTCCCACCACCATTTCCCCAATTCGCCTTCGGCTACTCGGAGAAATGGTTGCGCATCTTGCTCAGGGCTACGCCCCGAGACCCCATAGAAATGCTGAAGTCGCGAGCACATAACCGGACTAACTTCGGCGTATAAATGCGAAGATGTTCGTTCAATAAGCGACTACGTTCGCGAGTGAGCGCCGGGGCTGTCGCACACCTAAGCGGCCTATGCTGACTTCAAACCCTTCTGCTCATGCAAATCACGGGGCATCTACGCGCGGACGAACTCAGGCGTGAACTCAATGCGACTCTTGGCGCGATTCACGCAACACTCAGAACCGTAATCCGAAATCGAGACGGCTCAGAATGATCGCCAAACAGATAGACTGCGCAACAAGTCGATTCGTAAACGGCAACGGCACTTCTTCGTAAACGAGGAACGACTCCGTTCAGAGTGCCGATCTAACTTCCCACAGACCTGGTCGTACTCGCGCAACACCTCTTTCCTGTATCGGGAGCAATATCGTTTCGCTCTGTGACTGAAAAGACTAACCGTGGAGGGGATGGAGAAAAGGAAACTGACCAGAGGACGCGCAGCCGGCCAGAACCATATTTCCGGCCTGGCGCTGAAAGACTTTTTTCACTTGTTGCTGCGGAGATCGCAAATCTCAAGGAACCATTGAACCCTGTATTCTGTCGCCAATATCAACTCCCAGTCATGACACATCAACCCGCCGCCAGCGACACGCTTACCCAGCGCGGCGGCAAGGTATTGCCAATTCGCGGCACGGCGGCGTAAGAAGAGCGCATTACAGCGCCTCCGGGCTGGCTGCGCCAGCACTCTGCAATCTTCTCACGATGGCTTCCGCGATGCTTCCGCTTCGGGCTGCTTTAACTGCCGCATCGCACCCAATCCCCGGATAATTGCGCCCTGCCTGTCGGTCGCCACGGAACCATAGCTCAGAAAGGTCGTCAAGACCTGCTCATGCCCCAGGTTCTGACTCCACGCCTTGAACTCTTCGGGGGAGTTGCAGACCTCTTCCCCAAGCCGCGCCAGTGTCTTTCTCAGACTGTGCGGATGGAAATATGGCAGGCCCGCACGCCCGAATGCCTCGCGAAATACCTTGCGGATCGGCTCAGCGCTGCTCCAGTGCTCCCGTTCCAATCCAGCAACTTCAAACTGGCGAGTGGCTCCGATTGCGATGCGCGTAGCCGGGAAAAGCGGATCGTCATTGCCCCATAGCTTCTCTTCCCGCAGAAACCGCACCCACTCTGCCACAATCTCCCTGATTCCGTCTCCCACGGGAAAGAAGTAGGTCGTAAACGTCTTGCTGAATTTTGTCTTCACTTCCCGTGCGTCCTGGTGGACGCAGTTTTCTATAAGGTCGATATGTTTCAACTTCATCGAAGCGATGGCGGAGTCCCGTGCGCCGGTCAGCAGCGTGAAAGCCACAAGCACGCGGTTGCGGCGCTCGATCTCGCTCCCTTCTGGCATGGTCTCAATTACATGCTTCACCTGCTCCAGCGTCGGGGCTTTCCGTTCGCGCTGCGCCGTGGCGATGCGCGCATCTTTCTCCGACAGGTTGAAGTAGTCCGCATCGGAATACTGAAGGCGCGCCTTGTACCCCGGCTGTCCCGCCAGCCATAAAAAGAAGGCTCTCAACTGCTTCAGCGTCGCGTGCAACGTCGCCTTGCTCAGTTTTTCCCCGGACCGCTGCCCCGTTTGCTCCGCAAGATGCCGCTTGAACGCAATCGCCTGCTCAAGGTGGAATGCCTTGAAGTCCCGGTATCGGTTGTACTCTTCAAACCGGCTGAGGGCCTTAGCAGCGGCATCCACCGTTGGCTCGCTGTGCTGCTTGGCATCCTTGAGATAAGCGAAGTATTTGCGCTTGATCCGTTCGTTTTCCGCGTTGTGTTTCGTCATGGTTTCTCACCCCTGCTTGATGTCACTGTTTACGGTGGGAGAATTGCTCTCGTTTACTTGTCGCTTTGCCTCCGCAAACGTGATGTCCAAATTCCCCCAATTGCCAGCCAATCTCGCCTTGATGGCGCGCCTATAGATCATCGCGTCACAGTCCGGGCAAATGCCGATTAGGTTTCCCAGGCTTTCCGTAATCGGCTGGTATTCCGCCATCTCCCCGGCGGGCTGTTTCGGAGCGCGGCACCGCACACAGTAGATTTCGCCCGGCTGGCAGGGCCGCTTGTTTTTCGCCCGCCGCACCTTGAGATCCCCGGCCAGCTCGCTGCCAAGAATCAGGATGGGGCGCTTGCCGTCGCTGGTGGGCAGTCCGGCCTTCACCCAGGCGCGCACGGTATTCTTGTGCGTACCGAACAGGCGCGCAATCTCTTCCACCGTGTAGCTGCGATGGGTTTTCACCAGCCGGTAATTGGGGCGGCGCTTGCGCATGGCGTTTTTCGTTCTTCGCTACGCCACAGCCTTGCGGGTTGCTTCCAGTTGCGCCACCAGTTCTCGAATCTCATTGTCCGGCTTGCCTGCAATTCGGGCAGCGTTCAATGCCGCCACCTCGTGAGCAGGCCAGCCCACGGCGCGCCCGCCCAGGCTCACCGGATGAGTGAAGACTCCATGTGCGATGCGTAGATAAAGCGTGCTGCGCGAAAGGCCGGTTGCCAATTTTACGGCAGGAAGCCGCAGGATGGTGTGGGTCATTTTCGATTCTCCCTGAGCGATTCCGAACCGCTCAGGACATCAAGAACACTTACCTGAAGCAGGTGCAAGCGCCCGTTGGCGTCAAGCCGACGCTGAAAGCCTGGATGGAGTTGAGCTGACAATGAGCCCTAATGGAAATCCTCTTCATTCGATCAAGACGTTCAAGCAACTCGTCAATTACCTTCGGGACGAGCTTGACTGGCCCATTGAAACCGAAAACTTTGATGATCTGACCTTCGACTACGCCCCTGAAGAACTCGGACTGGACGCTGAGACGGCGGTAAAGATCAAGGAAATCAAGCAGCTTCGGCCGCTTACAAGCAAGCAGCCGTGGGGGATTTTCTTCGTCAACTTTGCGCCAAAGCAGTTGCCGGTTGTCGCGCTGCGCCGGATTCTCAGCACGCTTGTTATCAAAAAGAGGCAGTCTTCGAATCAGCCGCATCTGGCGGCCTGGCGGTTGCACGACCTCCTTTTCATCTCCTCCTACGGAGAGACTGAGCACCGCGACATTACGTTCGCGCACTTTGCTGAAGAGCACGGTACTGGCGATCTGCCCACGCTGCGGCTTCTCGGATGGGACGATGAAGACACCAAACTGAAGCTGGACTTCGTCGAGCGAGAGTTGAAGGACAAGCTCCGGTGGCCAGAGGACGAGGGCGACGTTGCGGCTTGGCGTGCAAAATGGTCCACAGCATTCCGGCTTCGCCCTCGCGAAGTCATCAAGACTTCACAGCAGCTTGCGATTCAGTTGGCGGACCTGGCCCGCGGTATCCGCAAGCGTGCCAATAACGTGCTGGCGGTCGAGTCTGACAAGGGACCGCTGCGGAAGATGCACGCCGCCTTCAAAGAGGCGCTGATTCACGATCTTTCGACCGACGACTTCGCCGATATGTACGCGCAGACGATTTCGTATGGCCTGCTGACGGCGCGCTTCTCTCATCCTGCCGGCCTGGTGGCTGACAATCTGGCCGATATGGTTCCGGTCACGAATCCTTTCCTGAAGGATATGTTGGAGACCTTCCTCACGATTGGAGGCCGCAAGGGGAAGATCGACTTCGATGAACTTGGAATCAATGATGTCGTGCAACTCTTGCGGGATGCCAACATGGAAGCCGTGCTGCGCGACTTCGGTGATCGCAACCCTCAAGAAGACCCTGTAATCCATTTCTACCAGGACTTTTTGCAGGAATACGACGCAAAAAAGCGTATGCAGCGTGGGGTCTTCTATACACCACGCCCCGTCGTCTCCTATATCGTTCGTAGTGTTCATGAATTGTTGCAAACAGAATTTGGCCTCGAAGATGGTCTGGCCTCCACCGTCACTTGGGGCGAGATGGCTGCTAAACATACTGGCCTGACAATCCCTGCTGGGACAAAGCCCTCCGATCCATTCGTTTGTATTCTTGATCCGGCCACTGGAACAGGAACATTCCTGGTCGAGGCGATAGACATTATCCATAAAATGATGGAAGCGCGATGGAAGAAGCAGGGCCACATGGCCCTGGAGTTTCAGAATTTATGGAATGAATACGTCCCCAAGCACCTGCTACCCCGGCTGTATGGTTTCGAGCTACTGATGGCGCCCTACGCTATTGCCCACATGAAGATCGGCCTCAAGCTCTATGAGACCGGCTACCGATTCAGCAGTGATGAACGCGCACGCATCTACCTCACCAATATGTCGAGACCCTGCATCCATCGTTCGAACGCCTCGTAGCAATGGAGCCGGTCAAGATTCCGAGCCTGCCGAGGGATGCGCCACCGCAGTGCATCTATCTCTTCAGCGAAGGTCCTCATCATCTGTATGTGGGGCGAACACGGAAGTTGCGGCAACGTCTGAGGCAGCACTCAATCCCTGGCGCTCAGCACAACCAGGCCGTTTTCGCCTTCCGCCTGGCGCGGGAAAGCACAGGGAGTGTCGTCGCGGCCTACACGGCAAACGGGTCGCGGTCCGCACTCTGCGCTCAGGACGAATTCGGTGCCGCGTTCAAACAGGCGAAAGAGCGCGTGCGTCGCATGGATGTCAGATACGTGGAGGAGACAGATCCTCTCCGTCAGGCGCTGCTTGAGATTTATGTGTCAATCGTTCTAGAGCATATCACTAATAGGT
>PLPA01000085.1:0-19707 GCA_003159355.1 Acidobacteriaceae bacterium
GGCGATCTCCGCCGGTCCGCCGACGAGCTCCGAAGTCGAGAGCAGGAAATCCTGGAAGACGGGCCGCAGCAGCGCTGAGGGCGAGATGCGCTCCGGCTCGGCGTCGAGAATGCCAACCAGCTCCGCCGTGGAAAAGCTCTGCCGCCCCGCCTGCCACAATCCTGCCGGCTCGGCAGCGCTCGGAGTCAGCCGCTTCAGCGCGAGGCGCGCGCCGCTGCTTTGATCGATGAGGAACAACAGGCTCGATTGCTCTCCGACGGCCACCTGCGCATGATAGCCGGCCGCTTCGAGCGACCGATTGCGCTCCATGAGTGCGGCGTGCAGCTCGTCGGCGCGTTCCACAGCCGCGCGCAAGACAGGAGAGCCAATGCGATGAAAGGCGCGGCTGCTTGCATCCAGCACCAGCAGCCCCTGCGCGGCGAAGGCCCGCGAATAAAACTCCGCAAAGGCCTGGGCGAAGGTGCGCCCCGGCTGGTAGGCCGCGGCCAACGCCTCCATCGCGTCGGAAGCTCCCAGCAGTTCGTACGCCTGATCGACCAGCGGCGTGATCGAGTCGTCCAGAATCAGGACGCCCACCGGGCGCGGTGCCACGGGAGCCGACACATACTCCAGCCTGCGCAATTCGCGGCGCGACGGGAAGACGACGTGGTTGATCTCGGCAAAGTCGTGGTCTTCGGTGGCCAGCCAGAAGACGGCGGCGTGAGGACGGCCCGCTGCCGTCGCCTCGCGCGCGCGAGCCAGCGCGGTGGCCGCCTTGAAGGGTGTGAAGAGCGGCCCGCCGAAAAGGGCCACCTGCTGGCCGGTGACTATGACTCCCGCGCCGCCGCCGAGAGCTTCAAGCGCAGCCGCCTGTGTTGATCCAGTGTTCTGCGCGACCAGCAGCCGCAGCAGCTCTTGCCAGTGCGCGGGCAGAGGCGGGCGCGTCTGCCAGCCCCCCGGCGGCAGCGGGGCATAAAACGCCCGCGCCTCCACCGTGCCGGAGCAGTACTCCAGAAAGAGCCGGTGCAGCCCCGGTACTACGCTGATGGGATGGTGCTCTGAGATCAAAAACTTACTCTCTTGGCGATCTGGAAGCTCAAGCAGAAACCAAATCGCATGGGCGGAGACGGGATTAGGCTCCTATTTAGGATGCCACACCAGGGCCTGCCGATGCACAGTTCCCGGTTTGCCCCGCCCACCCTTGACTCCCGACAAAATTACGGAATGGTTAAATCTTCCATTCTCATCGCGCCCAGGAAGTGATTTTGACCGCGAACCGCCATGCGATCTCCAAAAATGCACTAAAATTGAATATGGCCAAAGATTCTCGAAAGCACTACCTTTTTGCCAGCGATTTTGACAAGACGTTGACCTTTAACGACTCCGGCTACGTGCTCAGCGAGTTGCTCGGCATCTCCGTGGAAGAGTTTGAGCGCAAGGCCAACGGTATGTCGAAGCTGAACCTCGTTCAGCAGGGAGCCGAACTCTCTTATCTGCTCCTGCACGATCCCGCTTTCCATTCCCAGGTGCGCCGCGAGCATCTGGTTGAGGTGGGCAAGAACATCCGCCTCAAGGAAAACATCAAGCAGGTCTACGAAATCCTCGACAGCAAGATCGACGGATTCCACTTCGATTTTTATGTGCTTTCCGCCGCGCCGGTCGAGGTGATCCAGTCGGCCCTCGATGGAATTGTGCCGCAGGACCACATCTTCGGCACAGAGTTCAAGTACAAACCCTCGGGCGAGATTGAAAGCCTGGTGCGGGCGACGGCCGGTTATGGAAAAGTCACGCGGCTCGAGCAGCTCGTGGAAGAGCTCGGCGTTCCCGCCGACCATGTGGTCTACGTGGGCGACGGCAACTCCGATCTTCATGTGATGTTGCAAGTGAACCGGCGCGACGGCTTCACCATTGCCGTGTCGGAATCGAAGCTGGTGGCGCAGATCGCCAAGCGGACGGTGCTCAGCGACAATGCACTGCCCGCGCTGGTGCCCATCCTGGAAGAGATCGCCGGCTGGCATCGACCGCAGATTCGCCAGCTCTTTGAATCCTACGGATTCCTGATTCAGGGTTGGGACCGCGTGCAGACTGATTGGGTAACGCTTCGTCCCACTGGAGGCAAAGATGAGATCGGCGCTCCGGTAGAAGAAAAATAAAACTTCAACTCGAATCGAAGTCGGCAGCGCGCGGGCCGTAGTGTGCGTATACTCTATCTGAATTGCGCAGGAACGCGCTTCGAGGAGAGAAAAGATGCCCAAGACGAAGAAAGCCGTGAAAGCCGCCACGCCCAAGAAGGCAAAGGCCGTGAAACCCAAGGCCGCAAAAGCCGCCAAACCCAAAATGGCAAAGGCCGCCAAGCCCAAGGCAAAAAAAGCCGCCAAACCCAAAGTAGCAAAGGCCGCAAAACCCAAGGCGACGAAGGTTCCCAAGGCGGCGGTGGAGCAAACGGCGGAGGTGCTCAGCTCCGAGGTGGTCTTCGAGGGGCCGCTCTTCCGTGTGCTGCGCGACCGGCTGATCGAGCCGGGCGGCAGTGAGGAAGTGCGAGACATCGTCCGCCACAACGGCAGCGTGGTCATCCTGGCCATCGACAACGCGAAAAACAAGAAGAATCCCTGGGTCGTGATCGAGCGGCAGTACCGCCATGCCGCCGGACGGTTCCTGTGGGAGCTGCCGGCCGGCAAGCTGGAGCCGGGCGAGGACGCTCTGCAAGGCGCTAAAAGAGAATTAGAGGAGGAAACCGGCTACCGGGCAAAGAAGTGGAAGCCGCTAGTCGAATACTTCGCCAGCCCCGGCTTTCTCGGCGAGTCGATGAAGGTCTTCATAGCCGAGGGCCTGGTGGCGGGCGAAGCCCATCCGGAGGACGACGAGCGGATCGAGTTTCGCCTGGTCAAACTCTCCCAGGTGGTCAAGCTGATTGAGAAGGGCGCGATTCTGGACGGCAAGACGCTGACCAGCGTGCTCTTGTTCGCGCACAAGATGGCCGGCAAGCACGGCAAGTAGCGGAGGGAGCTGTAGCCCCGCTTCGGGCCATTCTCTCCAGGCAGGGCCGGCGCTCCTCCGCCGGCTCTGTCTCCTTATACACGGGGCTGCCTAAAAAATTGCAACCGATGGCGGCTTTTTGCGTCAGAATATATACCGGTGGGCATTACCCAGTTCACTGCACGCCGTACCTCACAGGATGTAAGAAAGGCAGGGACCTGTGGCTCAATACAAAGGAAAAGTCAAGTGGTTCAACAACGCCAAGGGCTACGGCTTCATTGGGCGTGAAGACGGGCCGGATGTATTCGTCCACTACTCATCGATTCAGTTGGACGGATACAAAACGCTGAAAGAGGGCGATGACGTCGAGTTCGACGTCGTTCAGGGGCAGAAAGGCGCCCAGGCGGATGCAGTCGTCCGGCTGCGGGACGCCGTCGTGTCCAGCACAGCCTAGAGGCGCTGAAGACCAGGCGTCAGAGCAAGACCGCCGCAGGGTGGTAGGCGTGAGTGCGGTCAATTTCCCGGCCCATGTCACAAAAGGCGTGGTACCGATTAACTATTTTGTTGTCTATACGTTTCTGGATGGAACGCTGAATCATGAAGTCCCGTATTCAGGGCTGTTCTAACGGCGATACAGGTTCGCGCCGCGCCGCTCTGAGCAGTAGCGCAATCGAAGCATCCGCTGCAAATCCCAAACCGTTCCCGGAAAAATGCGAAATTCATGGCCGATTTTGCGTCAGCCGAGATAAGATAAGGGCGCGATGAGCTTACTCCATCAAGAATCCCAGGAAGAGATTGACGACGCCGCTCTCGGCGAAGAGTTCACCAAGGGCAGCAGTCACGTGGTCCTCGCGAGCGTCATCGCGACCGTGCTGGTCACTGTCGTCGTCGCCATCGTCGTGCTGGCCAGCCACAAGCCGCCGGTGGCCAGCGGCGAGATTGTCCAGGTGTGGGATTATCCCGAGCACGGCGAGACCTCGGGGATCGACGCCAACGGCGATGCTATGGCCAAGGAGAGCTTCGACCAGGTGCTGCTCTTCGCTCATGTGAAGCTGCATAACCAGAGTAAGGTTCCGCTCATCTTGCAGGATGTGCTGGCGAATGTCAGGCTGGCGGACGGTGTTCCGCTTTCCGTCTCCGCGGGAAGCGTGGCGCAATTCGAGGAGGCATTTCTCGCTTTTCCCAAGCTGGACGCATCGCGCGGCAAGCCGCTCGCGCACCATTCGGTCATCGAGCCGGGGCAGAGCGTGGACGGGACCGCTTTATGGGTCTTCCGGCTGACAAAACAGCAATGGGACGCGCGCAAGGACTGGCTGCCGGACCCGAATCACAGCGACCCGGAGTCGAAGTCCGGACTCAACTTCACCTTCTCGATCCAGTACCAGCGAGACCTGGTGCTCGCGCCCCAAACCGCTGTTATGGAACAGTAGCCGGAACCGGCGCATTCTTCGGCGTTGTCAGATAGCCGGAGATCTGGCCATTCTTTGCGCCCACGGAGTTGACCACAACCTCGAAGAGAAGCCCATCCTTGCCACTGTAGAACTGCAGCGGCTCGTTCAGGTTGCGATCCTTCTTCTCGTACTGTTTGTCGTCGGAGAAGACTATCAGGGTGAACTTGCTCTTCTTGGAGTCTGCCTTCTTCAACTCCAGGCTCACCGTGCCTACGGGCTTCTTTTGGCCTTTGGTCAGGGTGAACTCGTAGTAGTTCCGGTCGCCCTTGTGCTTGAGCAGTTCCAGCTCTTCCTGGTTGCGGGCGATCAGGCTGCTGTGGCCGCTCAAATCCCCCTTCATCGACGTCAACTGGCTGATGGTGGTCGCCAGATCGTTTTGCGTCTTGCCCAGATCGGTCTTCACCCCGCCCACGTCGGTCTTCACGCTGGACACATCGTTGGAGACGGCGGTCACCGCCTGCGCGGTCTGCTTTTGCGCGCTGGCAAGCCGCTGGCTATCAGCCTCGTTGCGGTCCTCGCGGAGGACGATCTCCTGGGCGCGCTCGTCCATCTGCTTCTGCGTCAGCCCCAGCGAGTTGCCCAGCTCCTCGGTTGCCACCTTGAGGTGGGCATCAGTTTCGCGTAGGTCGGAGGCCAGCTTCTTGTTCTGCTCGTTGGCAGCGTCGATCTCTTTCTGCTGGTTCGTCAGGGTGCCGTTAAGGTTGAAGTTCCAAATCAAGCTGCCAATCCCGATCAGCAGGGCGACGGCGATGGCCGCCAGCAGTGCGCCCGAATAGTTGCGCGGGGTATCCTCAAGTTCACTCATCTTTGCTGCCTCTCTGTGACGGCCCGTCGTGCGGACCGCTTCTCGTGTAGGTCGTCTTCCTTTCCGGATTAGACGCCGCTCAAAAAAACTCTTCCGGAATTCCCGTCTCTGCCGGAATTCCGTCCGGAATGCCAGAGGTCGAAGCTCTCGCTCCGCCCGCCCCTGGGGAATCTACAGGATATAGAAGTATTCCGCCGGGTGTGGAAAAAACTGGCCTTCTTTATACATAGCACACCCAAAAAGAGCCTTCAGCGCCATTTCCGCCCTGCCGCCGTCCCACGTTTCGTGACAACCATCGAATCACTGCGTTATAAACAATCTATACGGCACATTCGGGCGCCGGGCTTGTTGGAGGCCAGGACAGCCACCCCAATCGTCTGGAAAATATCGCTAAATTGCTAAGGGGAGATCGAGGGCTATGACGACCGCTGTCGCTGGAAAGGGTCTGGAAGGGATTGTCGCGGCGAACTCCGGGATCTGTTGGATCGACGGAGATGCGGGCGTATTATCCTATCGCGGTATCGACATCCACGAGTTGGCCGTACACTCGACTTTCGAGGAGACGACCTACCTGCTGTGGAACGGCATTCTTCCCAACGAGTTGGCCCTGCGCGAGTTCCAGTCGCAACTCTCGCTCGCCAGGGGGCTGGACTTCCGCATCGTCGATATGCTGCGCGGCATCCCCGCCTCGGCCACGCCGATGGAAGTCCTGCGCACCGCCGTCTCCGCGCTCAGCTTTTACGACGCCGACGAAAAAGACAACTCCCACGACTCCAATGTCCGCAAGTGCTACCACCTGACCGCGCAGATCGCCATGATCGTGGCCATCTACGACCGGCTGCGCAAGGGAAAAGAAGTGGTGCCGCCCGACCGCTCGCTGAACCATGCCGCCAA
Source organism: Acidobacteriaceae bacterium (assembly GCA_003159355.1). Classification (GTDB taxonomy): domain Bacteria; phylum Acidobacteriota; class Terriglobia; order Terriglobales; family Acidobacteriaceae; genus Telmatobacter. Next base: position 6,106 of record PLPA01000085.1, read on the forward strand.
CTTTCTCTGGATGCTGAACGGCGTCAAGCCTTCTGAAACGGCGACTCGTACCCTGGACCTGGCGTTGGTGCTGCACGCCGAGCACGAGTTGAATGCCTCCACCTTTGCCGCCCGCGTCATCGCCGCCACCCTGGCCGACGTTCACTCGGCTGTCACCGGCGCCATCGGCGCGCTCAAAGGGCCGCTGCACGGCGGCGCCAACGAGGGCGTGATGCGCATGCTCTACGAGATCGACAAGGCCGGCGCCGATCCGGTTGAATACGTGAAGAATATGCTGGCCGCGCGGCAGAAGATCTCCGGCTTCGGCCACCGCGTCTACAAAACCGAAGACCCCCGCGCCACCCACCTGCGCAAAATGAGCGAGAAGCTCGGCAAAGACGCCGGCATTCCCAAGTGGTTCGAGTACTCCCGCGCCATCGAGCTTTATATCAACGCCGATAAAAAACTCAACGCCAACGTGGACTTTTACTCGGCCTCGACTTATGCGACACTGGGCATCGACATCGACCTTTATACGCCCATCTTCGCCATCAGCCGCATCGCCGGCTGGGCCGCTCACATCATCGAGCAGCTCGACGACAACCGCCTCATCCGTCCCCGCGCCGAGTACATCGGACCGCCCTATCCCGCGCCCTACATCCCCATGGGCGAGCGCGGATAGGGAAGAAAAATCTGTGGCCCCAAACCCCTGCTCGCATCCAATGCGTAGGCAGGTGCGGAATGGCAATCAGTCAAATCACAGTCCAGCGGTTGAGCTTGGTTTCTTCCAAACCGTTCACGGAGGTCGTTGCAGTCATCGAGGCGGCGGTTGGGCATCCCGATATGCGCGAGTTCGGACAGAATATAAACGCGGCCAGAACCTGGCATGAACTCGAACAGGTAGTTCAAAGCGCGATTGGGCCTTCGGGGTTCATGGAGTTCACGCGATTCAACCTCGGTCAGATTCTTGAAAAGGAACAGGGTGCGGATGCGCCCAAGATTCTTCGCCTTGTAGTGGGCAATCCGCTCATTATGAAGCAGATGGCGGAGCGCGTCCCTGACGCCGGGTCCTATGCGCCAGTAACGATTCTCGTCGATGAGCGCGCTGACGGCGTTCATCTTTCTTACGATTCGATGGCCAGCTTTCTGGCTTCCTATGGGAATCTTGCAGCACTGGAAGTCGCCCGAAGCCTGGACATAAAAGTTGAAGCCTTGCTCAGGGCGGCAGCGTACTGAGTACGAATGCTAATAGCAAGCTGCTACTGCCGTGCCTTCCACAGCAGATACAACCCCCACGCCGACAGCGTGCCGTTGTCGCGGATCGTGCCGTTCAGCATCATCTCCTCGAACTCTTCCACGGCCAAGGAGCGGACGACCAGATCGTGCTCCTCGGCATCAGGAGCCTTCTCACTCTCGGTCAACCCGGTGGCAAGATACACGTGCTGCTTCTGCCGCGTGAAGCCATAGGCAATCCACAGCCATCCCAGGCAGGTCATCTTGGCGGCCAGCAGGCCGGTCTCCTCTTTAAGTTCGCCGCGCGCCAGCTCTTCGGGATCTTCGACTTCCATCTCCCAGCCGCCCTGCGGCAGTTCCAGCGCCCGCTCGCCGATGGTGTAGCGGAACTGCTCGACCAGCCAGACGCGCCCCTGGTCGATGGGCAGGATGATCGCCGCGTCCTCCTTCTCCACCACGCCGTAAATGCCCCGCTCGCCGTTGGAGCGCAGAATCTCGTCCTCGCGCAGCAGCATCCAGTGGTTGCGATAGACCTCGCGGCTACTGAGCGTGGTGATGGCGCGGGCTTCGGCGGCCTTCATGGAGTCTCCCTTGCGCTCTCGTCCCGCAGCCGGTACTTGCGCAGCCGCCCGATCAGCGAGGCTGGGCCGCTGACCGTCAGCCGCACAAGGTTGCCTTCGTACTCCCTGCTATGCACGACCATCCCCGCCTCAATCGCCGCCAGCACCGCTCCTTCCTGCTGCGGAACGCGCAATTCGGCGGTGAGTTGCGGGTCAGAGTGCAACGCGTGATCAATCGCCGCCAGCAGCGCATCCATCCCTTCGCCGGTGCGCGCCGAAACAGCCACCTCGGCTCCAGCCTTACTCCGCTCCAGCAGTCCCGCGCGCTCGTGCTCGTTGAGCAGGTCGATCTTGTTCAGCACCTCGATGCGCGGCTTGGCCAGGCAATCCAGTTCGCCCAGAACGCGCTCGACCTGCGTCTTCTGCTCCTCGCCATACGTCGAATTCGCATCGCGAATGTGCAGCAGCACCTCGGCCTGCGCCACCTCTTCCAGCGTGGCGCGAAAGCTGGTCACCAGCGTGTGCGGCAGGTTGCGAATGAAGCCGACAGTGTCCGACAGCAGCACCTTGCGGCGGCTGGGAAGTTCGATGGCTCGTAGCTTCGGGTCCAGCGTCGCAAACATCTTGGGCGACTGCAAGACCTGTGCACCGGTCAACTGGTTGAAGAGCGTGCTTTTGCCGGCGTTGGTGTAGCCGACCAGCGCCACCGTGGGCACCGGGACCGACTCGCGGCGCTGCCGTTGCTGCTTGCGTACCCTGCGCACCGCGTCCAGTTCCAGCTTCAAATGGTCGATGCGGCGCTGAATCTGGCGGCGATCGGTCTCCAGCTTGGTTTCGCCCGGTCCACGCGTGCCGATGCCGCCGCCCAACTGCGACATGGCCTTGCCTTTGCCACTGAGCCGCGGCAGCAGGTAGTCCAACTGCGCCAGTTCCACCTGCAACTGCCCTTCGCTTGTGCGGGCGTGGCGGGCAAAAATGTCCAGAATCAACTGCGTGCGGTCCAGCACGCGGCAGGGCAGCGCGGCCTCCAGATTGCGCAGTTGTGTCGGCGAAAGGTCGTGGTCGAAGAGCACCAGATCGGCCTCGGTGGAGGCGGCGACGCCGCGAATCTCCTCGACCTTGCCGGAGCCGATCAGCGTGGCCGGGTCAGGGCGCGCGCGGCGCTGCATGATCTCGGCCACCACCACGCCGCCGGCGCTCGCCACCAGTTCGCGAAACTCGGCGAGGGATTCTTCCGCGTCCAGTTCCGTGGAGGAACGCGCCAGAGCCGCTCTGCCCGGCGAAATCTCTGTAAATGGAAGATCGGCGGACCCCGGCGCATCCGCAGAATCAGCGCCGTCCGGTTCCGCGCACACTACCGCCTGCCGCGCGCCCGTCTGGGCTGCGCGGTTGCCGCGAGAGCGGACTCCAAGGTCCACTCCCACCAGGACTGCTCGCTCAGCAACTCCTCCGGAGCCGCCGGTCCGGCTCGCCTCGCCGGCCAACCGGGAGCGCATCGGGCCTGCTATCGCGGCTCCCCTATCGAGGTCGGCGAGGCCACTGGTATCGGACCAGGAGCGCTCGCCGCCGGGCGGAACTCGCTGTGCATCACGCCGCGGTTGCTCACCACGGTCGAAATGGCGTGCTTGAAGATCAACTGCTCCTGGCTGTTGTTCTCCAGAAGCACGGAATACTTGTCGAAGGACCGGATCTTTCCCGTCAGTTTGACGCCGCTCACCAGATAAACCGTAATGGGGGTTTTGTCCTTGCGGACCGTGTTCAGGAACGTGTCCTGAATGTTTTGTGCCGGCTTGTTCTCCATGTGCCGATCTCCTGCCTTCTACGTGGGGGGGTGGACGCAATTTTGAATAGCGTACTAATACAAATCGGCGGAAGCGGCGCCGGAAGCCCCGGAACCGCCCATTCCCGCAATGGCTCAACAATATATGGCTTCACTCACCTTTTCAACCCCGTTTTTCCTCAATCTTGTTTTCCGGGCCGTTTTTCAGCACATCCAAACCATATCCGTGCCCCATCCTGGCAATTTTTTTCTGGCGCAAGGGTGGGAAACCACGAACCTCAACCGTCCTGTTGATGACGAGCAGCAGACGGTGGTCAGCGCGATCACCGAGTTCCTGACTTGAGCGTAGATGAATCCTTGATCCCTGACCCCTGACCCCTGACCCCTGATCTCTGTCTACTGCTGCTGCTGCATCTGCTGCAAATCGATAAAGGGAATGACCGGCGCGGGGGGCTGCTGGGCGCGCTCCACCAGGACACTCCAGTCTTCCGGAATAGGCAGCGAGCGGTCGAGGGCGGGCGGCTCGGCGCTGGCCTCTACGTGTACCGCAACATATAACTCGCTCTCCGTATTGCCGCGGAAAATGCCGTGTGTCGGCGGGACATCGGCGTAGTCTCGGCCCACGGCGGTGCGGATGTGGCGATGCTGGGCGACTAAGTTATTGGTGGGATCGAAGCCCACCCACCCCAACCCCGGCAGCAGCACATCGACCCAGGCGTGGGTGGCGTCCGGCGTGGAGCGGTCGTGGTCCTCGCTGGCGCGGTAAAGATAGCCGGAGACATAGCGGGCGGGGATTTTCACGCGGCGCAGCAGGGCGATCATCGTGTGGGCAAAGTCCTGGCAGACGCCCTTGCCGCTGACAATGGCCTCGTCGATGGGCGAGTCGACGCGGGTGGAGCGCGGCTCATAATCAAAGTAATTGAAGAGGCGCTGATTCAGTTCCTGAACTAACATCAGAGGATCATCGCGGCGGCTAACTTCCATCTGTTTCGCAAGCAGGGTGAGCGCGGGAGTTTCGACGGCAAAGGTGGAAGGAAGCAGCATCTCCCAGTAATCGCCGGACTCGATCAGATCGTCCAGAGCGCCCCATGCGTCGGGCGAGAGTGCGCTGGGCACATCGGGCAGCGCCTGCTGCTCAATGACCGACTCGGCGACGATGACCAGTTGATTATGCTCGCCGGGAATATCGAAGTGCTGCACCGTGTTGCCTTGATGGTCGCGATAACTGAAGACGCGGCAGCGGGGACTGACCGAGAGCGAAAAGTTGAGGCAGTGCTGGTTGGAGTCAGAGCGCGGATGCATGCGCGTTTCCATGATGCTCTCGCTGATGGGACGCGAGTAGCGGAAGCGCGTGAGGTGCCGGATAAAATAAAAGTTCATGGGCGGTCTCCTCTAACTGGCCAGCGCCGATTGAATCGAGTAATGCACATAGTAACGGTAGATCAGTTCGTGAATGCGCAGGCATTGCTCGCGGATGTTATGCAGAAAGGCCGAGGTGTCGCCGTAAAGAATCTCGTCAATGGTGGTGAAGTCGAGCATGGCGTGCAGCCGGCCAATGCCGGAAATCAGCTCAGCGGGCGGACGGCGGCCGCCGGTGCGCTGAATCGACTCGATCACATCGCGCATACTGTCCACGCAGTAGCGGATGGCGTGGGGAAAGTCGCGGTTGAGCAGCAGAAACTCCAGAATGCGAGCGGGAGACACATCGGCCGTGTAGACCTGGCAATAGGCTTCAAAAGAAGTGCAGCAGCGCAGCAGGCCGACTAACTCAAGATACTGATAACCTTCGTGCTCGCGCTCCTGCGGATGAAATAGATCGGGTTGATAAACCTCCAGCAGCGTGGCCGTGGCATAGGCGCGTTCCAGATAGCGTCCCAGGCGGATGAACTGCCAGCCCTGGCCATGAATCATCGTGGTGTTGCTGACGCCCATGAAAAGATGAATGCCGTCGATAATGGAGGCCAGCGCATCGTTGATGCTGGAGCTGAATTGCGCCTCCGCCTGCGGCGAATGAATTTGATGATAGAGCCTGTTGAGGCGCTGCCACTGCTCGCTGGAGATTTCCTCGCGCACCTGGCGGGCATTCTCGCGCGCGCCGTTGACGCAGAAGGTCACCGCGGCGTGGTTGAGGTTATCGAAGACCAGCTTATAAGCCATTGCCTCCAGATTGCCATTCCATTCCAGCCCAGCCGGCTTGCCGAGCGAGGCTACCAGCCGCTGCCAGCGCTCCCTTGCGCTCGCTCCGCCGGTATCCAGCATCAGGCCCATGGTTACGTCGAGCTGACGCACGGTATTCTCGGCCCGCTCCAGGTAGCGGCTCATCCAATATAAGCTGTCGGCAACGCGAGATAGCATCGTCTAACTCCTCCTGAAACTTACTCCAGCACCCAGGTATCTTTGCTGCCGCCGCCCTGCGAGGAGTTGACCACCAGCGAGCCTTTTTCCAGAGCCACGCGGGTCAGCCCGCCGGGCACAATGTTCACCTTGTCGCCGAAGAGGATGTAAGGCCGCAGGTCCACGTGGCGCGGTTCAAGAGAGTTGCCGATCAGGCAGGGAGCGCGCGAGAAATCCAGCGTCGGCTGAGCAATGTAATTGCGCGGATTGGCTTCGATCAGGCGGCCGAACTGTTCGCGCTGCGCGGCCGTCGAGTGCGGGCCGATCAGCATTCCGTAGCCGCCGCTCTCGCCCACAGCCTTCACGACTAACTTGTCCAGATTGGCCAGCACGTGCTGGCGCTCCTTCTCTTCGCTCAAAATGTAGGTCTCGACATTGGGCAGAATCGGATCTTCGTCGAGATAGTAGCGGATCATCCTGGGCACATACGCATAAACTGCCTTGTCGTCGGCCAGGCCGGTGCCGAAGGCATTGGTCACTGTAACATTGCCGGCGCGATAGGCATTGAAAAGCCCGGCGCATCCCAGCGAAGAATCGGGGCGAAAAACCAGCGGATCGCTGAAGTCGTCGTCCACGCGGCGATAGATCACGTCCACGCGCTTTAGTCCGTCGGTGGTGCGCATATAGACGATATTGTCGTGCGTGACCAGATCGCGGCCCTCGACCAGGTCAACGCCCATCTGGCGGGCCAGATAGGTGTGCTCGAAGTAAGCCGAGTTAAAGACTCCCGGCGTCAGCAGCACGATATTCGGCTCCGGGCGGCCTTCGGGGGCCAGCGAGCGCAAGGTGGATAAAAGCAATTGCGGGTAGTGCTCGATGGGCCGCACGCCATAACTCGAAAAGAGCTGCGGAAAGGTGCGTTTCATCACCCGCCGGTTGCTGAGCATATAACTCACCCCGGAGGGCACGCGCAGATTGTCTTCAAGCACCACAAACTCGCCGGTATTCAGCCGCAGCAGGTCGGAGCCGACGACGGAGATGTAAACGTTGCGCGGCACCTGCAAGCCGCGCATCTGGCGGCGATAATGCTTGCAACTGTATACCAGCTCGCGGGGAATAACTTTATCGGCGAGAATCTTTGCGTCCGAGTACACATCACGCAAAAACAGATTCAGCGCGGTAATGCGCTGTGTGAGTCCGCGCTCGATGCGCTCCCACTCGCTGGCCGTAATCAGCCGTGGCAGCAGGTCATAGGGGAAGATGCGCTCGGTGCCCTCGTCGCGCCCGTAGACGGTGAAGGTAATGCCCTGGGTAAGAAACGACAGGTCGGCCGACTGCTTGCGCCGCTGCAATTCTTCGGGAGGCAGGCTGGCAAGCGTTTCGGCCAGGGCCCGGTAATGGGCGCGCACGTCGCCGTCCCGCTGGCGCATCTCGTCGAATGCCTGATCGAGCGGATACTCTCCGAAGAGCGTGTCCAATGGCAATGATGAAGCAGCGCCCATGAGATCTTGCAGCTTTCCTTACCGCGGATTCAGGGCATCGGCGACAAGGCTGCCTTGACCCTGTTCTCTAGCTTTAACAGGCGAGGCATAAAGGAGTTATGAGGAAACGGGAAACCGGGCAAACGGATGGAATCCCAGGTCTCAATATCAAGATATGGGATTCCATTTTGTAGCGAAATAAGCCGCCTCAGTTGCTGAAAAGCAGCATGCCGGCGGGCTTTTCTTCGCTTACCGTTTCGTCGGCGGTGATGGGGCGATAAAAGAGCTGGTCGATTTCGAGGTAGACCTCGAGGAAGGCCGGGCGCTCGGAGATCTTTCCGGCGATCAGGGCTTCGCTCAACGGGTCCTCAATGTAGCGTTGCAGAGCGCGGCGCAGGGGGCGCGCGCCGTAGCTGCGGTCAATGAGGGTCTTGTCCAAAATCCACTTCTTGGCTTCCTCGGTGACCGAGATGGTGATCGACTTCTGCGCCAGGTTGGCGTTCAACTGCTGGACCATCAACTCGACGATCTGGAGCAGGTCCGCGTCGGAGAGCGCCTGGAAGATGATCACTTCGTCGAGGCGGTTGAGGAACTCGGGGTTGAAGGTCTTCTTCACCTCGCTCTTGACCAGCTCCTCAATCTTGTCGCTGACCAGCTCTTCGCGGTCGCTGGCGAAGCCTAGGCCCTGCTTCTTTTGCAGGTGGCGCGCGCCGATATTCGAGGTCATGATGATGATCACGTTCTTGAAATCGACGGTGTTGCCCAGGCCGTCGGTCAACTGGCCGTCCTCAAAGACCTGCAACAAAATGTTGAAGACATCGGGGTGGGCCTTCTCGATTTCGTCGAGCAGGACGACCGAATACGGCGACCGCTTGACTCGCTCGGTGAGCTGGCCACCCTCCTCGTAGCCGACGTAGCCCGGAGGCGAGCCGATCAGCTTGGAGACGGAGTGCTTCTCCATGAACTCGGACATATCGAAGCGGATGAGCGCCTTGTCCGACCCGAATAAAAAGTGAGCCAGTGTCCGGGCCATCTCGGTTTTGCCGACGCCTGTAGGCCCGAGGAACAAGAAACTACCAATTGGCCGTGACGGCGACTTGAGGCCGGCCCGTGAGCGGCGAATGGCGCGCGCCAAAGCCGAAATGGCTTTCTCCTGGCTGATGACCCGTTTGTGCAGCTCTTCTTCGACGCGCAGGAGTTTTTGCGTTTCTTCTTCTTTAATGCTGGTGATGGGCACGCCGGTCCAACGGCTGACCACGTCTTCGATGTCCTCGCGGCTGACGATGCCCGCGGCGGAGTCGTCGAGGTGGTACTTGTCGCGCAGGCCGCGCAGGCTTTCGCGCTCCTTCCGCTCTTCGTCGGAGTAGAAGCGGGCCTTCTCGAATTCGTGGTTGGCGATGGCCGAATCCATCCTGTGCACGATGAACTTGATGCGCTTCTGGACCTCGGTGATCTCCTCGGGCAGCGAGGTTTGGCGCAGCTTGACGCGCGCGCCGGCCTCGTCGATCAGGTCGATGGCCTTGTCGGGCAGGAAGCGGTCCGGGATGTAGCGATTGGAGTGCGAGACGGCAAACTCGACGGCGGCATCGGTGTAACTGACCGCGTGGAATTTTTCGTAGCGGTCCTTGATGCCGTGGATGATCTTGATGGCGTCGGCCTCATTGGGCGGCGGGACCTTGACGGCCTGGAAGCGGCGCTCCAGCGAGCGGTCCTTCTCGATGGATTTGCGGTACTCGCCGGGGGTGGTGGCGCCGATGCACTGAATCTCTCCGCGGCTCAGCGCCGGCTTGAGGATGTTGGCCGCGTCCAGCGAGCCCTCGGCGGAACCCGCGCCGACCAGGGTGTGCAGCTCGTCGATGAAGATGATGGAGTTCTGGTTTTCCATCAGCTCTTTCATGATGGTTTTGAGGCGCTCCTCGAACTGGCCGCGGTACTTGGTTCCGGCGACGATGAGCGAGAGATCCAGGCCCAGCACGCGCTTTTCGGCGAGGAAGCTGGGCACTTCGCCGTCAGCGATGCGCTGCGCGAGACCCTCAACGATGGCCGTCTTGCCGACGCCCGGTTCGCCGATGAGAACGGGATTGTTTTTAGTGCGGCGGCAGAGGATCTGGATGACGCGCTCCAGTTCGCCGTCGCGGCCGACGAGGGGATCAAGCTGGCCGTCCATCGCCGCCTGGGTGAGGTCGCGGCTGAACTCGGCCAGCAGGCTGCTCTCGCGCTGGCGCTGCTGCTGCGGTTGAACCTTTTCTTGCGTGACGCGGCCCAGCTCTTCGCGAATCTGCGCCAGCTTCAGGCCGCGCTCCTGCAAAATCTCCGAGGCGAAGCACTTTTCCTCGCGTAGCAGGCCGAGCAATAAATGCTCCGTCCCGATGTGCTTGTGCCCCAGCCGTTCGGCCTCTTCCGCCGCATAGGCCAGCACCCGCTTGCACTCGTTGGAGAGCGGCAGGTCCACGCTTGTCGAAACCTTTTCGCGGATGGTGGTGTGCGTCTCGATCTGCTTGCGAATCGACTCCACCGAGGCGTGCGAGCGCAGGAAGCGGTTGGTAAGCGCCTTGTCCTCGCGCAGTAGGCCCAGCAGCAGGTGCTCGGTCTCGATGTAAGGCGAGCCGAACTGGCTGGCCTCGTACCGCGCAAAGAAGATCACGCGCCGCGCCTTTTCCGTATAGCGTTCAAACATAGCGGACCCCCTGATACTGGCTATCGGCGGGAGCAGCCGTCCGCTTCACTTGCCGGCTTCAGCCCAACCCGCGCGCCCCGTTTAAACTTCGCCGCCGAGGCTCAATTTGGCCCTGAACTGCCCTTTTGGATGGCTCCCAGGCGATCTTACATCCATTTTTCTCCGGCGCTGATGCCGCCAAAAAGAGAGTTCCATCCTGCCCGTTTTCAGCCGGAAAGGAATGAAAACCGCATCCTCTTCCAGCCTGCTTCCTTCATTAGACTCAACAACCGCCCGCAAAGGCGTAATTTTTTAGTCAAATCTTTCCGGCATTTCAATCTGTTAATGGAGTATACGCGGCCAGCCTGCCACTCTCCAGGCGCAAAATGCGGCTACAGCGCGCGGCTAGCTCCATATTGTGCGTCACCAGAATCGAAGTGAGGCCGTGCGTCGCGTGCAGCCGTTCAATCAGGTCGAAGACACGGCCGGCGGTGGTCTCGTCCAGGTCGCCGGTGGGTTCGTCGGCCAGCAGCAGCCGGGGATTGTTGACCAGCGCGCGGGCCAGCGCCACACGCTGCTGCTCGCCGCCGCTCAACTCGCCGGGGCGATGGTCGCCGCGATCCTCCAGGCCCACCTCGCCGAGCCACTTTGCCGCCGCCGCGAGCGCCTCGGATTTACGCAGGCCGCGAGCCAACAGAGGCATGGCAACGTTTTCCAAGGCCGTGAACTCCGGCAGCAGGTAATGAAACTGCCAGACGTAGCCGATCTCGCGATTGCGAAAGGCGGCGCCCTCGCGCGGCGAAAGCTGGGCCACGTTGACCGCGGCGCAGGTGACCGTTCCGGCGGTGGGTGCATCCAGCGCTCCCAGAATATGCAGCAGCGTGCTCTTGCCCGCGCCCGATTGGCCAACGATGGCCACCATCTCGCCGGGCTGGACTTCAAGGTTCAGGCCGCGAAAGAGGGTGAGCGAGCCGCGCGCGGTGGTATAGGTCTTTTCGAGATTCTGAAGCTGAATGATGGGGGCTTGAACGGCTTGCGGGCGCGGTTCCTCGGCCCGCGCGGAGCGGGTGGTCTGGGGCGTGGCCGCTGGAGAAGTTTGGGTCATCCGGTTGCAGTTAGTTTACCGTGCCGGGGTGTGAATCCGCGCCGGATGGGGTTCCAATGGTAATGGCGGGTGCTTTGATTTGGATGCATGGAATGAGGTTCCAACTTTTTCCAGCCGTTTTCAGAGTGACAAAACGCGCGAAAAAGTCTATGCGTCAAAGTAGAGATATTTTTGCAAAAAATTGGCCAGAATTGGAGGAATCGCCGCAGATATATGCGTAGTTTCTTCGCTGCGGATTGAACGAAGTACAACAGCAGGTCCTTCGACTCCCTACGCCTTCGACAAGCTCAGGGTCCGGTCGCTCCCTATAAACGGGGCCGGGCGAAGTTCGAGGTATCCCACCCTAGCCGGAATAACAAGGACGCAGCGAGGGTAGGGCGCCCAGATTTGTGGAAATTCCGGTCCGGTTCATTGCAGTCGTAAACCGCCGCTTCAGTACGCGATCTTATGGGCCGAGGCGATCCAGGCGGCAAAGCTGGCCCAGGCTTCCTCGCCGAGCAGTTGCGTGGCGGGGAGGAGCTTGCGCTCGGCTGGGTTTTTGCGCAGCTCATCGTAGAGGAACGCGTCGTCAAAGCCGGCGCGGGCAGCGTCTTCGGCGCTGGCGCCATAAAAAACGGCGTCCATGCGCGCCCAGTGCGCCGCGGCCAGGCACATGGGGCAGGGTTGGCAACTGGAATAAAGCCGGCAGCCGGCCAGCGTGAACGTGCCCAGAGCCTTGGCGGCCGCGCGGATGGCGTTCACTTCGGCGTGGGCCGTGGGGTCGTTGGCCACGGTGACCGTGTTCACGCCCCCGGCGACGATGCGGCCGTCGCGCACAATCACCGCGCCAAAGGGTCCGCCCGCGCCGCTTTCGACGTTGCGCGTCGCCAGCGCGATGGCTCGGCGCAGAAACTCAGGATTTGCCGGAACCTGCATGGATTCATGGTACGGCAATGGGTCAGAGAATCGTGAACAGCCGTGAGGCGGCAGAACGAATTTCATACCAATTCAAGGCAGCGAGATTAAACTGGGAGAGTTATGGACCCATTGCCGAAGGAAAAAATAGGGCATTCCGATCACTGGTCTCCTGCCGTGCTTTTGGAGCGGGCCACGACGCTGCGCAAATTGGCCCGGCAGGGGGACGGCGCGGCCAGCGAGACGCTGCGGGAGTATCCGGGGCATTGCGCGATGCTGCTCTTTCGCAGCCGCGACGGCGCGGCCGAGGTGCATGAGAACTTCGCCGACGTTTTCTACGTGCTCGACGGCCACGCAACGCTGGTGACAAGCGGCGCGGTGGCGGGCGCGGCCAGCATAGGGCCGGGAGAGATTCGCGGCTCGTCGGTCGAGGGCGGCAGAAGGCAGGAGCTGAGGGCGGGCGATGTGGCGCACGTCCCGGCGGGCTTGCCCCATCAGATGCTGCTCCGGGGTGAGCAGACGCTCACCTGCCTGGTGATGAAGGTGCGGGAGACGCCGTAACACTCATTCGGGTTCCAGATTTATCGATAGACTTCGCGCCGGTTGCCGACGCGCACAATCAGAATGCGAACCAGCTTGTCTTCGATGCTGGCGATGATTCGGTAGTCGCCGACTCGGTACTTCCAGAGTTCGCCGAACTCCGTGCCCTTGAGCGCTTCGCCGATGCTGCGCGGGTCCTCAAGCAAAGCGATGCGCTGGAAGATGAAGCGGTTGATGCGGCGCACAATCTGCTGATCAAGGCGGTTCAATTGACGATCAGCCTTGGGAGTCAGCTCAATCGACCAATTCATAGCGCTTCATCACTTCCTCAAGAGGAATCGTCTTCACGCGGCCTGCATGGATTTCGGCCAACTGCTGCTCGGCATCGTAGATGTCCTCAAGGTCGTCCAGATGTTCAAGAATTGCCTCGCGGGCGTAAAAACTCTTGGTCCTGCCGGTGGATTTAGCCAAGGCGTCCAGGCGTTTTTCAATCTCTTCGGGCAAGCGAATGGCGAGCATGGCGGGTCTCCTGCGGTGGTGCTATACAAGTATATCACTCTTCCTCAAGTGCGGGCGGCGCGCTTTTTGCCCGGCGGTTTCAGCGCCTTCAGCACGGCCGTGTTCTTCTTGATCAGAGCGCAGCGCTGCTCCACACAGGCGCGGCTGCGCAGCGGATCAGCCGGAGTATGCAGCACATAGTCGAGCAGCCTGGGAACCGTGCTCGTGGCCACGTGCAGCCGCGTGTCCGATGAGGCGTAATAAATCAGCACATCGCCATTCTTGCGCTCGATCCAGCCATTGCTGAAGACCACATTGGAGACGTCGCCGGCGCGCTCCGCGCCTTCGGGGGCGATAAAGTAACCGGCCGGCTTGTGCGTGACCACCCAGGGGCGCTCCAGTTCGCAAAGGAACATATAAAGCACGTAGCGCAGGCCGGCGGCTGTGTTACGCACGCCATGGGCCAGATGCAGCCAGCCTTGAGGAGTCTTGATCGGCGCGGGGCCGAGGCCGTTTTTTACCTCTTGAATGGTGTGGTACTC
>PLPA01000085.1:19790-23522 GCA_003159355.1 Acidobacteriaceae bacterium
CACCGCCGAGGAGGTCTCCCACTCCGGCGTTGCGGGGTCCTTGCGCTCGGTGCAGAAAAGGCCGTAGATCCAGCCGTCTTCATGCTTCACAAGCCGCATATCGTAAACATTTACATCCGGATCGGCGGTCTCCGGCATAAGTACCGGGTAATCCCAGAAGCGGAAGTGATCGATGCCATTGGGACTTTCGGCAACGGCGAAGAAGGATTTGCGGTCCGCGCCTTCCACCCGCGCGACTACCAGAAACTTGCCGTTGTGCAGGATCGCGCCGGCATTGAAGGCCGCATTGATTCCCATGCGCTCCATCAGAAAGGGATTGGTCTTCTGGTTGAGGTCGTAGCGCCAAGTTATCGGCGCGTGCGCGGCGGTCAGCACCGGAAACTCATAGCGGTCATAAATGCCGTTGCCGCCGGAGACCTTGCAGTTGCGCCTGGTAAGCAGGTTCTCCTGTTGCTTGAATAGGTTCTGAACGCTCTTCTTGAAAGCTGCCTGCATCATTTGCTTTCCTTGTGAAGAAGCCTGATTGAAATTCGCTGTGTGATTACAGGCTTAATTCTGAATGTGATCCGAGCCGGATGAGTTGCAATGTGGCTGAATCAGGTTTTTTGTATATCAGAACAAGATCGGGTCGAAGATGGCAGTCCCGATGATCTTCCCAATTCCCCATCAAAGCATGGTCGTGAAAGCTCTCCGCCAGCGGCTCGTCGTTCGCCAATACCCGCACGATCTCCACGAATTGATTCGCGAGTAAAGCCCGGTATTGGCCTTTGGACTCGCGTTTCAGATCGCGCTTGAAGGTCGAAGTTTGCCTAATTTCCCGCATCGAGTACCGCTTGCAGATCGTCGAGTGAGACGGATTCCAGTTTTCCTGAACGCGCTTCCTTCATGGCCGCGATGGTCTTCTTGTTCGGGATAAGCGGCTCGAATGGAAGCGCCTTATCGTGTGCAACACGCATCAACATCAGGCGCACGGCATCTGAAACAGTCAACCCTATCGATTCCAGAACCGTTGCTGCTTCTTCTTTGATCGCTCCGTCGATTCGGGTTTGCACCAGCGCGTTAGCGGCCATTTTTCCCCTCCAACCTGCATTACATTGTAATGCAGGCGCGCTAATGTTGTCCAGTCCCGCTCAATCTGCCTGCCGTTTTCAGCACGTCCAGCCGCTCCATCACTTCAAAACAGGCGCGGCTGTTGTGGTAGGGGCACTTCCACGGTCCAACTTTATCTTGCTTTGTATCGGGCACGCCATCCCGCGAGACGAGCCAGAACCATTCCCCATGCTCATGATCAACGATGTACTTATTGATGAAAGCCCAGCTTCGCTCAGCGGTAGTTAAAAAGTGCTTCTGGCCGGATAGCTCATAGGCATTCAGAAAGCCCACAACCGCCTCGGCCTGCGGCCACCAATGCTTGTTGCTGTCGATGATTCCTGTTGGGTCGGCCTCATAGAGCAGGCCGCCGTCGATGTCGAGGCCTTGCTCGTAGACCGCCTGCGCCATCTTCACGGCTGTCTCTCGCACGCGCTTCAATAACTCAAAATCGCCAAGGATCTCCGCGGCCTCGCAGAGCAGCCAGCTTCCCTCGATGTTATGGCCGAATGAGATTTTTTCCGTGCTCGGCCGCCAATGCTCATCAAAGAAAAGAATGAAATGATGAGTTACTGGATTGATAATATGACCGAGAAAGACTTCGATAAGTTCCCGAAGCCTGAGGCGGAGGGTCGCGTTTTCGTGGAAGCGCAGCAGTGTGGCATAGGCCTCCAGCAGATGGAGGTGTGTGTTCATGGACTTCTTCTCGTCCATATCCACATCGCTCAGGCGCTGATCCTGAGCCAGCGACCAATCCCGCTCGTAAGTCTCAAAGTAACCGCCATGCGCGGCATCGTGGCCCGCGGCTTCAATCTTCTCGACCAGGCGCAAGGCCCGCGCCAGAATCTCGGCGTCGCCGGTTGCGTGGTAATACTCGGCCAGTGCGTAGACGGTGAAGGCTTGTCCGTAAATGCGCTTCTTTGTGTCGAGGGGACGGCCCTCAAAATCGACCATCCAGTAGAAGCCGCCAAACTCAGCATCCCGGAAGAAGCGGATGAGATATTCATGCGCTCGGCGCGCTGTTTCAAGATACACCGGATCGCGATAAGTGCTATAAGCCTTCGAGAAGGTCCACAGAATGCGCGCGTTCAGGATCAATCCCTTGGCGGCGCGCGGATCAATGGTCAGGTCATTCGCGATCTGGCCGCGAAAGCCGCCGTACTCTTCGTCGATGGCGTGCCTGAGCCAGAAAGGAAGTATGTTGGAGCGTAACTCCGCTTCCGCCTTTTGCCATAACTCTAGCACTGGGATGCTCCCGATGAACGAAGCCAGTAGAGTTCGAGGTATCCCACCCTTTCCGCGAGAAGATGCGGAAAGGATGGGGCGCCCGTGATCTTAAACAATCCGATAAAAGAGCTACGTCAGAATACCCTTGATCGTAACTTCCTTCCTTCCGTCCGTGGGAGGAGTTACAACATTACCCTTGATCGGCGCGCCATCCACGGTGAGAGAGATCGCGTTACCCTCGCCGTGGCGCTCGATGGCGATTTTGTAAGTCACTCCGCGGAAGACGCGCGTCGCGGTGAAGCCGGGCCAGTTATGGGGAATCACCGGAGCGATCTCCAGCCCGTCGAGCGTGGTGCGGACACCCAGAATCCATTGCACGATGGCGTAGTAGTTCCATGCCGCCGTGCCGGTGAGCCATGAGTTTTTGGCCTCGCCAAAGGTGGGCGCGTCCTTGCCCGCGATCATCTGCGCGTAAACATAAGGCTCGCAGCGATGCAGGTCGCTGATCGCCTCGCGCGCCGAGGGGTTGATGCGGCTGTAGTAGTCGTGCGCCAGGTCGCCGTGGCCCAGGCGTGCTTCGCCGATCATGATCCAGGGATTGACGTGGCAGAAGATGCCCGCGTTCTCCTTGTATCCCGGCGGATAAGAGGAAATTTCGCCCATCTCGATGTAATAGTGGGTGTAAACCGGCTGCTGCACCACAATGCCGTGTTTGGTTGCCAGATGCTCTCCCACGGCGGCCAGGGCGCTGGCGGCCTTGCCGTCTTCCAGGCCAATGCCGGCCAGCGTGCAGTAGCCGTTGGACTCGATGAAAATCTTGCCTTCCGCGCACTCCTTCGAGCCGATCTTGCCGCCGAAGTCGTTGTAGGCTCTCAGGAACCACTCGCCGTCCCAGCCATGCTCCAGGATCACCGAGACCATCTTGTCCGCTTCGGCGAGATAGGATGCGGCTTCGGCTGCCAAAGAGCGGCGGCTGGCGATTGCGGCCAGTTCATGGCCGGCATGGACAAAGAGGCCGGCGATAAAGACCGACTCGGCTACCTTGCCGTCCTTGTTGGTGGTGGTCTGGAAGCTCTGGCCGGGAGTGTCGGAGAAGCAGTTCAGGTTGAGGCAGTCGTTCCAGTCGGCGCGGCCGATCAGCGGCAACCCGTGCGGTCCAAGGCGGCTCAGCGTGTAATTGAAGCTGCGCTGCAGGTGTTCGTAGAGCGGCTGCTCACTGCCGGGCTCATTGTCGTATTGGACCGGTTCGTCCAAAATGCTCCAGTCGCCCGTCTCCTTCAGATAGGCCGAGACGCCGATGATGAGCCAGTGCGGATCGTCGTTGAAGCCGCCGCCGATGTCGTTGTTGCCGCGCTTGGTGAGCGGCTGGTACTGGTGATAGGCGCCGCCGGTGGGCAGTTGCGTGGCGGCCAGATC
>PLPA01000021.1 GCA_003159355.1 Acidobacteriaceae bacterium
TCAAGGGCGAGATTCCCGGCGTCGTCAAGTCGAGCTGGTAGCACGGCAGTGGACAGTGAACAGCATCCTGCCCTCCTATCACTGACCACTGTCCACTGACCACCGTTCACTGTAGTAGACATTCCCGCTGGTTTCCGGAAGCAGGCGGACGAACGGGGAATGAAGGAGAAGGAATGAGTCTGACCGACCCAGTAGCCGATTTTCTGGCGCGCATCCGGAATGCAATCCGGGCGCGTCACCAGAAGCTGGATGTACCGGCTTCCAAGCTGAAGACCGAGATCGCCCGCATCCTCAAGGAGGAGGGCTATGTCTCGAATTACAAGACCCAGGAAGAGGAAGGCAAGCTCGTCCTCCGCGTTTACCTGAAGTACGGCGGCACGGAAGCGGCCATTCGGGATCTGGCGCGCATCTCGCGTCCCGGCTGCCGCGTCTACATCAGCCACGACGAGATCAAGCGCGTCCAGGGTGGCCTCGGCATCTCGATCATGACCACGCCCAAGGGCGTGATGACGGGCCGTCAGGCGCGCCGCGAAGGCGTGGGCGGCGAACTTTTGTGTGAAGTGTGGTAATCACAGCTATCAGCCGTCAGCTTTCAGCTTTCGGCATGGAGTTTATAGCTATTAGGGGCTGCAGTGGAACGATGGAACAGCGAAGCTGAAAGCTGTCTCTCGGGACTCGCAAGCCAGATGAAGGGTTCATTCGATGTCGCGTATTGGAAAAAAGCTCATTCCGCTGCCCGCGGGCGTCAAGTACAAGGTTGAGGGCAACACGGTCGTGGTCGAGGGCCCCAAGGGCAAGGTCTCGGCGCTGATTGCGCCCGGCATAACGCTCGAAACCAAGGACGGCGTACTGCACGTCAACCGCGAGAACGACAGCCAGGCCGCGATGCACGGGCTGACGCGCTCCCTGGTCGCCAACGCGGTGCAGGGCGTCACCACGGGCTGGAAGAAGGAATTGGACATCGTCGGGATCGGCTACCGCGCCGAGTTGAAGGGCAACGGTACAGTCGTTTTCACCCTCGGCTATTCGCATCAGATTGAGGTTCCGCTGCCTTCGGGCATCGAAGTGGCCATCGATCCCAAGCAGCTTCACCTGACCATCACCGGCATCGACCGGCAGAAGGTGGGCCAGGTGGCTGCTGATATGCGTTCGCTGCGCAAGCCCGATCCGTACAAGAACAAGGGCGTGCGCTACAGCGACGAGAAGCTGAAGAAGAAGGCCGGCAAGACAGGCGCAAAGTAAATCAACCGAACGGGGCCGCAGGGCGGCTCCGCTGATAGGAACGAGAGACCATGATCACGCAGACCAAGAGAAACGCCATCCGCCAGCGCATTCACCAGCGCATCCGCCGCAAGCTCGCCGGTACCGGGGAGCGGCCGCGGCTGAACGTTTACCGCTCGCTCAACCACATCTACGCGCAGGTGATCGACGACCAGAAGGGCGAGACGCTGGTTTCGGCCTCGTCGATCAAAATGAAGACCGGCGGCAACGTGGCGGCAGCCAAGGAGATCGGCAAGGCTGTGGCCGAGCTGGCCGTTCAGCAGGGCATCAAGAAGGTGGTCTTCGATCGTGGCGGCTACCTCTATCACGGGCGTGTCAAGGCGCTGGCCGACGCGGCCCGCGCGGCAGGCCTGGAGTTCTAGCAAGACAGCCGTCAGCTTATTGGTTGCAAATACCGATGTATTGGTCACTGAGAACTGAGAGCTGATAGCTGAAAGCTGACAGCTAACGAAGAGACGAGAGAGAAATGACGATCTTGAAGAAGAAACTCGATGCCAACCAGTACAACCTGAAGGATCAGGTGGTCTCCATCAATCGCGTGACCAAGGTGGTCAAGGGCGGAAAGAATATGTCCTTTGCCGCGCTGGTGGTGGTGGGCGACCCCGCCGCGGGCGTGGTGGGCCACGGTTCAGGCAAGGCCAAGGAAGTCCCCCAGGCGATTCGCAAGGGGATCGAAGCGGCCAAGAAGAATCTGGTCCGGGTCAACCTGACCGATACTTCGATTCCGCATTTGGTCCTGGGCCGTTACGGCGCCGGGCAGGTGTTGCTGAAGCCGGCTCCCGAAGGCACCGGCGTGATCGCCGGCGGCGCTGTGCGCGCGGTAATGACCTCGGTTGGGGTGCAGAACGTACTCACCAAGAGCCTCGGTTCACCCAACCCCCACAACGTCGTCAAGGCTACATTTAATGCCTTGGTGCAGTTGCGCGACCGGGCCGAAGTGGCCGCCATGCGCGGCAAGTCCGTGGAGGAGCTCTAAGCCATGACGGAAACCAAAATGATTCGCATTCAGTACTACCGCTCGAAGAACTCCACGCCTGTCAAGCACCGGCTGGTGGTCAAGGGGCTGGGCTTTACACGCCTCAACCAGATCGTCGAGCGCGTCGACACGGAATCCACCCGCGGCATGGTCAAGGCCATTCCGCACCTGGTTCGGATTCTGGAAGACTAGTGAACGAGTGAAATAGTGAAGAAGTGAAAAGTGGTTCACTCCGCTGCTGCATTTATTCACTCTTTCACTTCTTCACTGACACAACGCGAGTCGGCAGGGATCAACCCTCACCGGCGCTACAGCGAGGAAATCATGGCAACGAGAAATCTATCGAATTTACGCGCTCCGCGGAAAGCCAACACCGGGAGCAAGCGTGTCGGTCGCGGTATGGGCTCCGGCATGGGCAAGACCTCAACCCGCGGCCACAAAGGCCAGGGTTCCCGCACCGGCACCAGCCTGATGCGCGGCTTTGAAGGTGGCCAGATGCCGCTGCACCGCCGTCTGCCCAAGCGCGGTTTTACCAACATCTTCCGCACCGAGTACACGGTGGTCAATCTTGACCGGCTGGTCGAGCACCTTGAGGGGCATAACCTCACCGAGATCACTCAGGACGACTACAAGAAGCTTGGCCTCTCTTCGAGCAAAAAGGCTCTCATCAAGATTCTTGGCTCCGGCGAGCTGACCTCGGCGCTCACCATTCATGCGCACAAGTTTTCCAAGTCGGCTGTCGAGAAGATCGAAAAGGCCGGCGGCAAGGCCGTGGTTCTGGGCGGCGACGCTCCGGTGGCAGCCAAGGGGAAATTGGTGGCCAAGGCGTCAAGATAGAAGCCTGTGGCGCTTCGAGAAGCAGGTTCTTCGACTTCCCTTACCCTTCGACAAGTTCAGGGTCAGGGTCGCTCAGGATGACAGGCTCGATGTCGCATAGGATGACAGGGTTGATGAGCGGGCACGACACGCGGCGCCCTGCGCAGGTAAGATGGTCAGTGGCAAAGATTCAGATTCAAGCGGCGGAAAACGCCCTGAAGCGGATAAACAACAATGGCTGAAATGTTTGAGAAGTTCGCCAATATCTTCCGGATTCCCGACCTGCGCAAGCGGGTGCTCTTCATGCTCGGCATTCTGGCCGTCTATCGCCTGGGCGCGTGGATTCCCACACCCGGCGTTGACACCACCATGCTGCAGCGGATGTTCGACCAGCAAAGCGGTTCCGCTCTCGGCCTGATGAACCTCTTTGGCGGCGGCAATCTGCGCCGCATGACGGTCTTCGCCCTGGGCATCATGCCCTACATCACGGCTTCGATCATCTTCCAGTTGCTCACCGTGGTCTATGAGCCGCTGGCGCG
>PLPA01000107.1 GCA_003159355.1 Acidobacteriaceae bacterium
TCGGCGGACCGGCGGAGATCGCCTACTTTGCCCAGTCCTCCGTGCTCTACGAACGCATTCTGGGCCGGGTGACGCCGGCGCTGCCGCGCTTTTCGGCGACGCTGATTGAGCCAGCCATTGGGGACCTGCTGCGCCAGCACAACCTCACGCTGGAACAGGTCTTTGCCGAAAACCCGGCCTCGCTCGGGCAACTGCTGGCTGCCCGCTCGATTCCAGAAGCGGGGAAACGAAATCTGGCGGCGGCGGAGCTGGCGCTGGACGCTGAGTTGATCCCGCTGCTCGACTGGATGCATTCGCTCGATGAGGGCCTGGGCCGGTCGGGAGAAACCGCGGCCGGCAAGATCCGCTACCAGATGAGCCGCTTGCGGACGCTGGCGGCCAACTTCCAGTTGCAGCGCGAGGCGGCGCTCGC
The DNA here is from genome assembly GCA_003159355.1 of Acidobacteriaceae bacterium. Classification (GTDB taxonomy): domain Bacteria; phylum Acidobacteriota; class Terriglobia; order Terriglobales; family Acidobacteriaceae; genus Telmatobacter. The sequence continues at coordinate 413 of PLPA01000107.1, forward strand.
ACGCCACGCCGAATCCATCAGCCAAGCGGTCTATCCCGGCGGCGGATTGCAGGAGCGGCTGCACGGCGCGGCGTATTATTTTGCCCGCTATGGCTTTGGGCTTGCCGAAGAGCTGACCGCGCAAGCCGCAAACTGCCGTCCAGGGCATACGGCGATCTGGCTATAACAGAGAACAGAGATCAGAGAACAGAGAACAGAGATCACGGCATTCCTTCCAGCTATTGACCGTTTTCAGGCTGCGGCTCAGAATAGCTATAGAGGGCGTTCCCCAATGGCTACTGCCGCAATCAATCCGAGGCAACAGGCGCATGATCTGATCGATCGCATGGCTCTCAGCCAGGTTAATTCCGCCGTCGGCCTCCTCGAAACTATCCTGGATCCCGTGGCCCACAGTCTGGCCAACGCGCCATACGACGATGAGCCGGTCAGCGAAGCAGAGGCTAACGAGATTGCTGCCGCCCGAGCCTCGCTCGCTCGTGGAGAAGGTATTCCGCTCGAAGAGGTTCTGCGCGATTTTGGATTGAGTATGGAAGACTGGGAGCGCATGGGCCGCACTCCGCTTGAACCACTTGCACAGGGCCAGTAACCATGCCCAAGAAAATTATCTGGAATGATCGGGCTAAAGATGAACTCCACGCCATCGACAAGCCCATAGCCATGCGCATCCTCTACGCCCTAGCCCGGTTTTGCAGTACCAGCGAGGGCGACGTGAAGCGTCTGCAGGGCATTGAACCTTCAGAGTTTCGCCTCCGCGTCGGAGACTATCGCGTCCGCTTCCACTACTCCGGCGAGGCTCTTGAAGTCACCGCCGTCAAGCACCGTCGCGAAGCCTACCGCTGAGTCGATTCCAGCGATTGCTCGCGGGAGGTTTTGCGCTTTCTGTATAATTCTCCCGACGAGCGAGGTGGCTTCCGATGAGACCGTTCCTGGCAATTCTGGCGGTGGGCGTGCTGGCCTGTGCGGTAGTGCTGGCGCAAAAGCAGCCCTGCGCAACGGCGGGCGACAACAATGCTTTTCTGGGCATTCAGACCATCCGCCTGTGGCCGGGCGACGCGCCGGAGGCCAAGGGCAAGTCCTGCGAGGACACACCCACGCTGACCATCTTCGAGCCGCAGAAGGGCCACGAGAACGGGTCCGCGGTGGTGGTGCTTCCGGGTGGCAGCTATACCCATTTGGCCGGCAACCTGGAGGGCCGCCAGGTGGCCGACTGGTTCACCGCGCGCGGCTTTCGCGCCTTCGTTCTGAGCTACCGGCTCAGCTCGAACGGCTACCTGCTGCCGGTTCCGCTGATCGATGCGCGGCGCGCCGTGCAACTGGTGCGGGCGCGGGCCGCGGACTACCATATCGCGCCCAACCACATTGGGATCATCGGCTTTTCGGCTGGCGGGCATCTGGCGGCGCTGGCCTCGACGCAGTTCATTGTCGGCAACCCCGACGCCGACGATCCCATTGAGCGCGTCTCCAGCCGGCCGGACTATCTGGTTCTCGGCTACCCGTGGATCGGCGCCATCAGCAGCGATACCAGCCACCTGAGCTACTGCAAGCTCTTCAATGTGATGGACTCTTGCGAGGCGCTGCGGGCCGCGTACTCGCCGGACCTTTTTGTCACGAAGGAAACGCCGCCAACCTTCTGGTTCCATACCTTCAACGACCAGACGGTTCCGGTGGAACAGGGGCTGCGCTTTTATGAGGCGCTGGTCAAGGCCGGAGTGCCGGCCGAGGCGCACATCTTCGCGAACGGACCGCACGGGACGGGGCTGGGCAAGGGCGATGCGGCTCTGGACCAATGGCCCAACCTGCTGGATATCTGGCTGCGCGCGCAGGGGTTGCTGACCGCGGAGCCGGTTGCCGGGGGCAAGCCATAGCAGAGGAACAAAGGCCACAAAAATAAGAGGCGGGCTGCCGACTTCAGGAGTGGAAGAACTTCCTGAAGCCTACAGCCCGCTGGACCCTGGACCGGGTCTTAGGTGATATCCTCAGTCTAGGCTTGTTTTGGACGAAAGCAAGGTCTTTTTTGGAGAATCTTTCCCAAAAGTGACAACCGTCACGGGAGTCCAAGAATTGGGGCCGTTTTCGTTGACTTGAGGGTCCGCTCCTGTTACAAAAAAGTGTTCCACCTAAGACAAACGGAGCAGACGGACCGCCAGAACAATCCGTACAATCTGGACGAATCGGACCAGCATGCAATTGATTTTCCAACAACTCGGGACGCTTTTTCTTGGCGCCGTGCCCACGATGCTGCTTTTTATCGTGCTGGTTCTGGCTTACCAGTTCCTGGTGCAGGCACCGCTCAGCAAAACTCTTCAAGCCCGCCGCGACCGCACCGAGGGCGCCATCGAAGCCGCACAGCAGGCCTTGGCCCTGGCCGAAACCCGGGCAACCGAGTACGCCGACAAGCTGCGCCAGGCGCGCGGCGAGGTCTTCAAGCTGCGCGAGGCGCGCATCAAGCAATGGAATGCCGAGCGCGACGCGGCGCTGGACGTGGCCCGCAAGGCTGCCGCGCTCAAGGTGAGCCAGGCCAAGGCGGCGCTCGAAGCCGAGGCCGCGCTGGCAAGACACGCGATTCAGGCCTCAGCCGGGGATTTGGCTCTCCAGGTCGTGCGCGCCGTGCTGCCCGTAGCCGCCGGGGGTTCCCGTTGAGAGATTTCATGCCGCAAACAAAGTTCATGTCCACGACGAATCGAAATTTATGGTTTCCCACCCATTTCGCCAAGAACGCGAAATGGATGGGGCACAGGGCTTTATACCGGGCTTTGCCGGTTCTGTTTTTTCTGGCGCTCACCGTTGGCTTGACGGCAATGCCCTTGCGGCTCNNCAGCCAGCGCAGTCCTCGGCGCCCAGCGAAGTCGTCAAGTCGCAGGAGGAGCAGAACAACGTCTTCCGGCTGGAAGGCCCGGTGGTGAAGTGGACGGCTCGGACGTTTCATTGGAGCGTGGAGACGACGGCCAACCTCTTCGAGTTTCTTAACTTCGGCATTGTCGTGCTGCTGATCGGCGTTCCTCTGGTCAAGTTTGTGCCCAAGCTGCTGCACACGCGCGGCGAAAAGGTACGCACGGACATCGATGCAGGCCGCAAGGCGACCGCGCAGGCCAACCTGAGGCTCGGCGCCATCGAAGCCAAGCTCTCCGGCCTGGACGGGGAGATTGCCCAGATTCGCGCCCAGGTGGAAGAGGAAAGCACGCAGGACGAAGCGCGCATCAAGTCCACGATTGGCGAAGAAAGCGCGCGCATCGTGGCCGTTGCCGAGCAGGAGATTGAAGCCTCCGCCGCCCAGGCCCGCCGCTCGCTGCGCAACTTTGCCGCCGATCTGGCCATCGAACAGGCCGTGCATCAATTGGCGATTACGCCGGAGACGGATCGGGCATTGATTGCCGAGTTTTTGGGCGACGCGAAGATGAGCGCGGCCAAGGGAGGGCAGAAGTAGATGGCAGCCTTTGTTGCGCGTTACGCCCGCGCCTTTGCCGACGTGGTAACCCAGGAGAAGCTGGACACAGCGGTGCTCGACCGGCAGTTCAACGACTTTCTGGCTACATGGGATGAGAGCGTCGAGTTGCGCGAACTGTTTGTCAATCCGGCCGTTGCCGCCCCGCGGAAGGTAGCAATTCTGGACAAGATGAACGAGCAGCTCGGGCTTTGGAAGGTGCAGCGCAACCTGCTGGCGCTGCTCATCAATAACGACCGCATCGGCGAAGTGGGCGAGGTCATTGCGGCCTGGCGCGTGGAGATGCGGGAGCGGCAGGGCGTGCGTTCCGTGGAGATTGCGACCGCCCGCGAACTCAGCGAACAGGACCGCGCGGAGCTGGTGGCCGGCGTCGGCAAGCTCGCCGGCGCGCAAATTCAGGCAACGTTCAAGTTGGACTCTTCCATCCTCGGCGGAACGGTGGTGCGCATCGGCTCCACGGTGTACGACGGTTCGGTGCGCGGACGGCTGGAGCGGTTGAAAGAAGTTCTCAGTTCTTAGTTCTCAGTTTTCAGTGATTGAGTGACATCGGACAGGAAACGGTAGCAAAGGCAAGCAGTCAGTGAGCAAGTAGTCAGTGAACAGAGTACAGATGTCACGATCAGGCGAAGCCGGACTGACAACTGAGAACTGAGAACTGGCAGCTGAAAACTGACAACTCAAAGGAATCAAATGGCTCAGATCAAGGCAGACGA
>PLPA01000300.1:0-7687 GCA_003159355.1 Acidobacteriaceae bacterium
TTGGAAGGTCTCTTCGCGGCGGGTCAGGAACTCGAATTTCAGCAGGCACTCACGGTACTCTTCTTCCGCCTGCGAATCGATGACAATGCCGCTGCCCACGCCCATCGCGCCGCAGTTGTTCTCCAGGACAACGGTTCGAATGGGCACGCTGAATACAGCCTCGCGCGCCGGCGAAAAGAAACCGATTGCGCCGGTGTAGACGCCGCGCGGCCCGCTCTCCAGTTCCTGAATAATTTCCATTGTCCGATGCTTTGGCGCTCCTGTTACGGAACCGCAGGGAAAAAGACTGGCGAAGATATCGGAAGAACGCACACCGGGACGAAGCGTGCCGGAAACCTCCGAAGTCATTTGAAAGAGCGTCTCGTATTTTTCCACCGCGAAGAGCTGGTCAACCCGCACGCTTCCGTACTCGCAAATGCGGCCCAGATCGTTGCGCATCAGGTCTACGATCATCACGTTTTCGCTGCGATTCTTCAAGTCATTTTGCAGCCAGTAGGCGATATTTTCGTCTTCCACGAGGTCCGCGCCGCGCCGCGCGGTGCCTTTCATCGGGCGCGTGGTCATTCTGTGGTCTTTCAGACGAAAGAACAGCTCCGGCGAAAACGAAAGAATCTGCCAGTTCTCTGCATGAAGGAAGGCGCTGTACCGCACCGGCTGGCTATTGATCAGCGCTGCAAAGAGAGCCATCGCGGAACCTGAAAAGTCGAACCGCACCTGATCGGTGAAGTTCACTTGATAGGTGTCGCCCGCGCGAATGTACTCCTGGATCGCCGCGATCTTTTGGGCGTAGCTCTTCTCATCAATGCCGAGGCGCAGATTCTGGATTGCAAAACTTTGATCAATGTTGGAATCTTCTGCTGGATTTTTCTCTGGCGTATCGCCCTCAAACTCACCTGTTCTATGGTCAAAGATATAGGCTTTGGAATATACGCCAAACCAGCCGGGAGGCAACTTCGTATTCTGCTGGCCGCGATGACCCATTTTTCGCAGGTTTTCTCCGCACTCATAGGCAAGATAACCGGCTACATAAGCACCGCTCGCCAACGCCTGTTCGATCTCGCCAAACAAGCCGCTGCTGATCGAGAGCATCCGCGCAGGCTGCGTAAAGAGGTAACTTCGATAATTCTCGTCATCGAATCGCGAGGTTTGCAGCAGAATGCTGCCGGGATTCGATGCGACCAGCGAATGGTATCGGGCGGGAAACTGAGCGTAGGTTTTCAATTCATTTTTCCTGCCGCGGGATAGAAGCTATTGCTTGTGCCTGAATCAGCAGCGGTGATCCGGCCCGGTCGTGTATCTTGTCCCCAGAGCCAATTCCATTGTACGGAGCGCAGCCCCATGCCCACCTTTGCCGCCATCGATATCGGTTCCAACTCCTGCAGATTGAAGATTGCCAAGGTTGTGGCGCACCAGTTGAAGACGCTGCACGAGGACCGCGAGGTGACGCGTCTGGGGGCAAGCGTCTTCGAGACCGGGATGGTGTCGCCGGAGGCGATGACGGCTACGCTGGAGGCGCTCAAGCGCTTTCAGCGGGCAGTGCAGTTGCATGGGGCGGATCAAATTCGCGTGGTGGCCACCTCGGCGATGCGCGACGCCCGCAATGGGCTGGCCTTTCAGGCATGGGTGAAGGCCGAGACCGGCTGGAATATGGAAATCATCTCCGGCCTGGAGGAGGGCCGGCTCATTCACCTGGGCGTGATGGGGCTGGGCGTCGCCGATGCCGAACCCAAAGCCGAAGCCGGAACCGAGCCGCAAGCGGAGTCCGGAGCGGCGAGCCGCGTGCTGCTGGTGGACCTGGGCGGCGGAAGCTGCGAGATCACTCTTTCCGAGAGCAAGCACATCCTGGAGACTGTCAGCCTGCCGCTGGGCGCGGTGCGCTTGACCGAGGAGTTCCTCAACGCCGATCCGGCCCCGGCTGAGGGTCTGGCGCGGATGCGGCAGTTCATCGACCGCGAATTGCGCCAGGCCCACCAAAAGATTCAGCCGGAGAACGTGTCGTTGGTGATCGGCACCTCGGGCACAGCCGCGGCGTTGAGCGAGGCGATTGCGGCGGAAGGGAAGGCCAGAGCGAAGGCAAGCAAGAAGTCTGCTTTTAAGACAGCCGGCATCACCGCGCCTGAGGGAATTGCTTCCACGAGCGCAGTGCGCAAACTGGCCGCGAAGCTGGCTCCGATGGCGCTCGCCCAGCGCGCGGCGGTCGAAGGCATCGGGCCGCGGCGGGCGGAGATCATCGTGGCCGGCGCGCAGGTCTTTGCCGAGCTGCTGGAGAGCTTCGGGCTGGAGGGTTTTCGCTACTCCCCGCTAGGGCTGCGCGACGGCATCCTGGCCCAGATGCTGGCCGAGCAGGACGCCCGCGCCGCCGTCCATCGCGAGTTCGAGCACCAGCGCTGGGCGAGCGTGCTGGCCACGGCGCGCCGCTACGGGGTCGATTTGCGGCAGGCCGAACCGGTGCGCGCCCACGCGATGCAGCTCTATCGTGAATTGCAGGCGCTGCACCAGTTGCCGCCCGAGTACGAAAGCTGGCTGGGCGCCGCCGCCATGCTGCGCGACACCGGAAAGTTCATTAACCACCAGGGCCATCACCGGCACACGCAGTACATCGTTTCGAGCTCCGAACTCTTCGGCTATACGCCGGTGCAGCGGACGCTGGTTTCGGCCATTGCGCGCTACCTGGGCAAGAGCCGCCCGCAGCCGGGCGACCGCGCCCTGCGCAACATTCCCGCCGGCGAGCATCCGCATGTGCAGCGCGCGGTGGTGCTGCTGCGCCTGGCCGTGGCGCTCAACCAGGATCGCGCCAGTGACGTGCTGCGCGTCGCGGTCAAGGTCTATCCCAAGCGGGTTTATCTGGAGATTGAGCCGGGGCGGACGGGGGCGGAACTGGAACTGTGGTCGCTGCGCAAGGAGGCCGCCTACTTTCGCGATGTCTTCGGGCGCGAACTCTTCTGCACGCTGGCGTAGATGGCGCGCGCCGAGCGCGGATCGATCAGCCACTGCAGGAGCGGCGGATGGCGGTCCAGATCGACGCGGGCCACCGAGCCTTTTCTCATGCGAATCGCGGCGCCGCCGTTGCCGGTGACCAGCCGTCCCAGAAACTGGAAGACGTTGGGGTTGTGTCCCACCGCCAGCACGCCCTCATAGCCGGAATAGTGGGCCAGCATCTGCTGGAAGTCGGCGTAATCGGCGTCCGGCTCAAGCGCCGGGCTGATCTCGACACGGGCATCGTAGCCCATCTCCGTGCCCACAAGCTGCGCGGTTTGCAGNNAGCCGCGCCATCAGGATGCACTGCTCCTTCCCGTCTTTGACGAGGGCTCGCTTGGCGTCGAGAGTAGGATTCCCGCGTGACAATCCGGCATTGGCGTGGCGCATTAGGTAGAGGTTCATCGGGATGGGTCCGGCGGGGTCGTAAAGGGGGCTGCCTGCTCCTTGAGGCTCCATAGTAACACGACTGTAACGTTCCGGCGGAGATTGGCCGGCGTTCCGCTTGCGCTGCGGGTAGTTGTTCCTTCCGTCCCCTACTTTTGCTATACTCGTAGAGTTCACCTGAGTGCGGAGGTGGCGAAATTGGCAGACGCACCAGCTTGAGGTGCTGGCGCCCACAAGGCATGGGGGTTCAAGTCCCCTCTTCCGCACCAAATCTCTCGCGTCCGGATCAGCCGGACTGACCTGGAAAGCAGCTTAAAAGATGAATGTTCTTCTGGTTTTCGTAGTCGCCGTGCATATCGCAGTATGCATTGTTTTGATCTTTGTGGTCCTCTTGCAGCAGGGCCGCTCGGCCGACTTGGCGGGCGCCTTCGGCGGCCAGGGTTCGCAGACCGCCTTCGGCCCGCGCGCCGCGGCCAACGTGCTCACCCGGCTTACCACGTGGGCTGCGATCGTCTTTATGTTCACATCGATCTCTCTGACCGTACTCATGGTGCGCACCGGTAGCGGCTCTCATTCGGTGCTGGACAGTTCCAAGCCCGCGCCTGTCTCCGCGCCCGCCAAATCCGGCAAGTAGCCACAACCCTTTCCTCCTCTCAGTTCTGCAAGAAACGGCGGGCCGCATGGTCTGCCGTTTTTTGCGTTTGCGTCTGCCTACGAAAATTATTTTGAAGATTACTGTTGACAAGAATATCTTTCAGATATATCTTACAGCTATATGAAAAACAGTCGCACAGCCTACGTCCTGCTCGGCGGGCTCTCCATCCAGTCGAATCTCTCCGGCTATGAGCTTCACCAGGCCATTAAAGAGAACTTCGGCAGCTTCTGGGGCGAGAGCTACGGACAAATCTACCCCACCCTGAAGCGGCTGGTCGCCGAAGGCCTGATCGAGGCTGCCGGCTCGGCTACTGCCGGCAAAAAGCGGCGGCAGACGTATGCGCTGACCGAAGCCGGGCGCGTCTGCCTTCGCGAGTGGCTCGCCCTGCCCTTCCAGAACGATCCGCCGCGCAATGAATTCATGCTCAAGCTGTTTTTTGGCCGCCAAGCCGCGCCGGGGGTTGCACTGGCTCATGTGCGCGAGCTAGAGCGTCGCAACCGGCAGATGCTGGCCACGCTGGAGGGGATTGATAAGATGGCTCGCGCGAGCGGCTCGCACGATCCCAATCTGCCGTACTGGATGCTGACTCTGGGACTCGGTCTGGCGCTGACCCGCGCCGCGATTGCCTGGGGCGAATCGGCGCTGGCAGAGCTTGCCGCCATGGATGTGGACGCTGGTGAACCGCTGAAAACTTCGGAGGCTGAGCCTTCTTCATAAAGTTCGATTACTGTGCCACAAACCCGTGCTGTTTGGGTTCTTGGTATCCCACCCTTCGCACAGAGCGCGAAGGATGGGGCACGGAGGATTTATGGTATCCCAGGCGAGAAAATCCGGACCTGGGGCACCCATCAATTTTGAGATTTTCTACAAAAAAGGAGAAGCAAATGCCTACCAACATTCAATCCAGCCGCCGGGTGCAGATCGTGGCCTGGGCTGTCGCCAGTCTTTTTGTTCTCGGCTTTTTCTTCAATCCGGTGGGTGTGTGGACCGGCCCCATTATGGGCGTGTGGTTCGTCGGCACGCAAAAGCTCCGGCGTGGATTCCTATGGATGATAGCTTTCGGCGTTATTCCCAGCCTGATCTTCGGCTGGCGCAAGATTCCGCTGACCGGCCCGGAGCAGGCTCTCCATTATCTTGGCTGGACTCTGCTGGCCGCTGTGCTCGGCGTTCTGCCCTTCACCTTCCACCGGCTGGTCAGCCCGCGCCTGCCTGGATTCCTCTCGACGCTTCCGTTATCGCTGGCGGCTGTGGCGATTCCTTCGCTTGCCCTGGCGCTGCACATCGGCGCAGCTTCCATGATCAGACCATCCACCTTTCTCATCTTTTGGTTTGCGGCGACGATCGTGTGGTTGTGGAACCAGGAATCTCGCGCGACTAAGTTTGTCTTCGCAGCGGGCTTCATCGTTGTCGGCGGCTTCAGGCTCTTCCGACCTTTCAGCGACGTCGCGCTGCCGATCAATCTTGTAAGAGTTGGCGAGCTGCTCATAGGCGCAACGTTTTCCTGGATTTGCCTTGGCGCAGCCTTGTTCCTGAGCGTCTGGGCGCTCTTCCGCCCAATCAAACAGAGGAGCTGGGCCAGCCGGCCAGAGACCATTGCTCGTTTGCAAAGCCCGTTTACCGGAGAGCCATTGCATGTGGTTAGCGAGCAAGGCCGTGAAGCGCTGGTAAGTTCGACGGGCGAGCGCTTCCCGGTGCGCAACGGAATCCCCGCCTTCCTCAAGCCGGAAGACCTGACCGGCGACAACGGCAAATACAATCACCTGTACCAAGTCATTGGCGGCTTTTATGACGACACCCAGCGCATTTTCATTGCTCTCAAAGGGTTCAACCGGGACGTTTACTTCCGCAGCTACATGAGCCTGCTCGAAGCCAAACCCGGCGATTCCGTGCTCGAGACTTCGGTGGGCACAGGCCTCAACTTCAAGTACCTGCCTCGCGGCGTCCAGCTCTCCGGCCTTGATCTGTCGCCAGAGATGCTGGCCAACTGCCAGAACAACCTGCGCCGCTGGCAGATGGACGCGGATCTGTACCTAGGCAATGCCGAGAGCCTGCCCTTCGCGGATTCCAGCTTTGACGTTGTCTTTCACGTGGGCGGAATCAACTTCTTCAACGACCGCGCCAAAGCCATCCGCGAGATGATTCGCGTCGCCAAGCCGGGCAGCCTGCTGCTCATCGCCGATGAAACCGAGAAGCACGTGAAACAAATCTATGAGAAAGGCCCCGGCGGCCACCTCTACAAGAATCGCAAGGAACCGGTCAGTGCGCCCATCGATCTGGTGCCGCCCGAGATGCAGGAAATTCATCTCGAAATTGGGAGAACCGGCGAATGGTACATGCTCACCTTCCGCAAGCCGGCTGCGGGCCTAGGAAGAAACAAAAATGCAAATTCGACAAAACAAGAGGGAAGCAGTAGGTGAGGATTTGGACAAAAGCAGCCAGTTAGCACCCGCTTCGCGGGAGTTAGCAAGTTAGCAAGTTAGCGGACTTCGGTGGTCATCGCGGTTTCATTCCTCGCGAGTCGGCAACGCCGGTGGGGGACTAAAATAGAACCATGATTCTGGAAACCTTTCCCGTTGGCCCGCTGGCCTGCAACTGCACCATCCTCGGCAACGAAGAGGCAGGCGAGGCCATCGTCATCGATCCCGGCGATGAGGTGGGGCGCATAGCTCGCCGCCTCACCGAACTCGGCCTCAAGCTCAAGCAGATTCTCGTCACCCACGCGCACATTGACCACGTGGGCGGCGCGTTGCGGCTCAAGCGGCTCACCGGCGCGCCCATCCTGCTGAACGAGAACGACCTGCCGCTGCTGAAAATGATGGACGTGCAAGCCGGCTGGATCGGCGCAGAGACGCCGGAGACCGCTCCGCCCGATGCAAGCCTGACGGACGGCCTCGTCGTCGGCCTGGCTCGCTATCCCGCGCAGGTGCTGCACACTCCCGGCCACACGCAAGGCTCGGTCTGCCTCCACTTTGCCCCGCTCAAGCTGCTCATCGCCGGCGACACGCTCTTTGAAGGCAGCATCGGCCGCACCGACCTGCCCGGCGGCAACTTCGATCAGATCATCGATTCGATTCACACCCGGCTGCTCCCGCTGCCCGACGAGACCCGCGTCCTCACCGGTCACGGCCCCGCCACCACCATCGGCGCGGAACGCCGCAGCAATCCCTTTTTACTTGGGTAGTGATTTGGGAAGCGCTCAAACGGAAGAAAGTGATTTCATCGCGGCTTTCGCAAATAATCCACCAGCCGGGCAATTCCGGCGCTGAATTCCTGCTCCGGCCCCAGCAGACTGACCACCAGCCAGCCCGATTCGGCCATTCCGAAAAAATAGCCGGGATGGACCCAGACGCCGCGCTCCAGCAGCGCCAGCACCGTCTGTTCGTCGGGCGCGAGCGCCGGAATGCGCAGCACCGCGTACCAGCCGCCTTCGACCTCCAGGCGGCTCACTTCAGGCAGTTGAGCTAGCTGCCGGTCGAGCTCGTCGAGGTTGGCTCGCACTCGCGCTCGAATCTGCCGCTGAATCGCCTCGCGCCCTTCCAGCCAGGCCGGCATCGCGCATTGCACCGGCGCGTTCATCGAGAGAAAAGTGTCGGCAATGACCTCCAAACGGTCCAATTCCGTATAAGCTTCCTGTACTGCGGCGACAATCCACGCCGCCTTCATCTGCGG
>PLPA01000300.1:7707-13620 GCA_003159355.1 Acidobacteriaceae bacterium
GGTCGAACTCCCGGCAGAGCCGCACCAGCTCCTCGACCTCCCACGGCTTGGTGAAGTGGCCGGTGGGGTTGTTGGGATGCACCAGGACAATGGCCCGCGTCTCCAGCGTGATGGCGCGGCGAAACCCTTCGGAATCGATCTGCCAGCCATGGTCGTAGACCAGCGGCGCCGCCTTCAGCTTCACATCGTCCAGCACGGCGAGAAAGTCGAAGAGCGGGTAGCCGGGCTGGGCGATAAGAATCTCGCTGCCCGGATCGCAGAGCAGCCGGAAGAGGAAGCTATAGGCCTCGCTGGTGCTGGTGGTCAGGAAGATCTGCGCAGGCGTGAGCGCAACGCCGTGGCCGGCATAGTAGGCGCAGACCGCCTCGCGAGCGCTGAGCAATCCCCGCGGCTGCGGATCGTAGTCGAGAGCGCGCGCATCGGTGAGCGCCTCCAGCAAGCCGGGATCGTAGGCAAAGCCGCAGCGGGTGGGATTCGAGGCCGTCAGATCGGCGATCGGCAGGCCAGCCGCCAGACGCCGCCGGTGGGCCCGCGCCAGCTCGTTCTCCTCCATGTCCCAGTTGGTTCGCTGTGAAAAGCGCATAGGCCCATTATCTCCCGGAATCCTTCCGGTGAGCGTGGCCATCACGGAGATCATCCCTGATCCAAAGCCGTAGAGAAAATTCGGAGTCGTAATGCCGATAGTGCAATGGCCAATACCGAACTTGGGGGCGCCGGTTCCATGCTGACCGGGGGGCAATTGAAGCCAATTGCGATTACGGATTTGTGCAACCGTTGGAGAGATTCCAACCAAATATCTTCCTGATGGGGTCGATAGGGATGGAAAAAGATCAGAAGACGTCCGAGGAATCAAAGTCGCCGGAAGAATCAAAGACGCCCGAGAAGCCGAAGAGGGGCGAGGAACTTCGGCAAAGCCCCCGTCTCGGGTGCGGAGGCATGGGCGCGATCCAAACGCTGCCCATTTGTCAGCCATCCTGTCCTGCCCGCATCCTGAATCTAAGCGTGGGCGGTTGCCTGATGGAAATGCAGGGACACCTGGACCTCGCCGTGGACCAGATCGTCGAGTTGATCTTTACTGTCAACCAGTTGCCGTTCCGCGTTCGCGGGAACGTACGAACGGTTCGATCGACAGTGCTGGTTGGATTTGAATTCCTTCAGGTAAGCGAGAGAACTCTAAGGCAACTGAATGAACTGATCGGGGAGCTGATCGATGGCCTTGTCAAGCTTCAGAAAAAGTACCTTGCCGATCATCCCGTTAAAGAAGATGCGAATAGCCCTAAAGTGACCACAGCTTCGAAGGCCCACACTGCCATCACTGATCACTCCGGTAAAATCTCTGAAAGACAACCTAGCAATAAGGTCGATCCGAAGACATACCTGGGGCGATGGCTTTAAGAGTTCCACTACAGGCAGGTGGCCCGCGGGTGGCCCAGGTCTGAACAACCATAAATCCGGGTGGCCCGGGTCTCGCTTTTTGAGCAAGAACCCGGCTTTGGCCGGTGAAGATTCTAAACAACTTACAGGGAAGTTGCTTAGGAGGCCTGGGAGTCGATGAACCCCAACCCGCGCTTTGTATCAGGCGACTTCACAGGCAGCGGAAAAACTCGTTCAGGTGGTAGGCCGGGGATTTATCCGCGGCATCAAGCCAATAGAATCATAGGTGGCTTTAATCTCTGAGGAACGCTTTACATGAACTGAATGGCATTTGTGTGATGGCTTCTAGGGAACAGGATGACCCTGGCCGAGGTGAGGCAGTTTCCAGGTTTCGGAGGCGAGACGCTCGATACGGAGGGAGGCGGGGGTTTCAACTCCCGCAAACCTCCATCCACCGGATTTTGGAAATCAATCCACGCGGCGAAGCGACGCTCAAACCCCTACCCTTGAAACCGGTTTGTTAGATCCGCCAGCCAACGCCCCAATACCCGATAGCAGCCTGTGGTGAAAGTCGAAAATGCCGAAAACCATCCCTCAGCGGCTAAAGCCCGTCTTTTCCTATCAATCATTTACGGCACGGCTGAAGCCGTGCCCTTTCAAAACCTAACTTTCACCACAGGCTGATAGGCAAGAAGAGCCCTTCCGACAAGCCGACTTATCGTTACTAATCTTGCGGCGCACACCTCTGCACGCGGAACACTGTCGATACGGTACTAGATATTTTGCGCCCGTTGAGGAGGCTAATTTGCAAGCCTCCTCCACGACTCAGCCAGTCAGGTGCTTTAAGCCGTCACCATTTCACGCCTTCAGAGCCTCCGCTACGGATGTTGCCATTGGTGTTGTAGGGCGTCCGATAAGCTTCGACAGATTGCAACCATGACGGTTACATAATTGTCGAAAAGTTACCTCTGGCCCCATTATTGAACAGAGCGCAGACTTCGTTTTCCATGGCTCGTTGACCCGGTCCTCTTCTTTGTCGAAATGCGGTCATTGTTGGCCGCAATAGATACCAAGCCATAGATAGCATCCGTCTCTTGGCTCCCGCCCTTACGGGCGGGGATGCTCTCAACTCTTATTCCATCAGCTCTCACTTTTGAGCAACGGCATTAGCTGCCACGGCATCGTTCACGTACGGCACAGGAAGCCAGCGATAGTGATCTCCCTCCGCACGAACATGACCGATCCCAGGAAAGTTAATGTGAGCCGGAGCTATAAGATAACCTTTGTTGGCCGCATCTGCAAATGCGGCTTTGCGGGTCTGCATCGCCTCGGCAGGGTTCACATCAAAAGCCACAGTCACGGACGGATCAGGGAACTGAACATCCTCTTCATGAAGGACATCGCCCCAGAAGATCAATCTGGCGCCCTTGCTCTCAAGCGAGTAAAAGGTGTGTCCAGGCGTATGGCCTGGCGCGGGGATTGAACGGAAGCCGGGAAACAGTTCCGTCGCTCCGTCAAACGTCTTCACCCGGCCAGCGTCCACATAGGGCTTGATGGTCTGAATCGCCTGCTGAAAAAAACCTTTCTGCCCTTGCGGCGCGCTGTCGGCATTCGCATTGCTGAACCAGTAATCCAGCTCACGTTTGTCGAGATGCACGATTGCATTGGGAAAGACTCTCGTCTGACCGTTGACCAGACCACCCGTATGATCGGGATGGATATGTGTCAACACGATGTCGGTGATCTGCTCCGGTTGATAGCCGACAATGACGAGGCTTGCTTCCAGTTTGCCTAGCTTAGGACCATAAAGAGCGCCCGCACCTGCATCGATCAGAATGACATGGCTGCCAAGATGAACCAGGTACCCGTTGACAGGGACGTTGACTGGGTTGGTTACGTCAGCGGCGGCCAGCAGGATTTCGATCTTGGCATGTGTCGTATTCGTGAGGAAATCGTACGCCGACAGCGGTATCGTTCCGTCAGACAAGGAAATGACCTCTACGTCGCCGACCATGGACCGGTAATAACCGGCCTGGCTCTTGGTCAGTGGTGCATTCGGAATCTGCGCTGTAGCTGGCAGAAGCAGGGGCAGAAAACCGAAAGTAAGCCCCAACTTTGCGATCTTTTGAAGGAATGCTCGGGTGTGTGCTGAAAACCTTCGCCTGCTTAGAAGCGAGGGTACGGAAATGGGGGGATTGATCGTCATAGGACTCCTTATACCCAAGTAGATGCCTTGAACGATCAACAAGGTTCAAAAATATTTGAACCTTGAGGGAAAGAAATATGACATACCATGAAGAGATGGTCAATTCATGTGAAATCGAAGAAGGCGGCGATCTATCGATGGCAGCGCTTCTGGACGCGCTCAGTGACAAGACGCGGCAGCAAATTGTATACAGGCTCTCGATCCAGCCTACGCTGTGCACGGGGTTTGGGGATCTTGGGACGAAAACACGACTCAGCTATCACTACGCTCAATTGCGCAAAGCAGGATTGACAGCCGCGGAAAAGCACGGGACGAGTCTGATGATGTCATTGCGACTGCGGGAAGTGGAAGCCGTATTCCCCGGATTTCTGAAGGCTGTTCTAAAAGGGTTTGCAGCCGAGCAACCGAGCCTTTCGGCGAAAACCCCAGGCCCTCTAGGAAGAAACATACCAAGTAGCCGCAAGGTGGCCGTTCATCAGCCCCGAAGAATCACCCCTTAACCTTGAAAAAGTGTGCCCCGTTCATCGCGGTTTTATGATGAGCGGGCGGGCGGGTGGCCCAGGTCTCGCATTTGAGACCTGGGAGACGATGAACCCCAAGCTGCATTTCTTCGAGATTCGTATTACGCCATTGGTGCGTGGCCTTCGCTGATCAAAAGCAAAAGCAAGAACAAAAGCAGGTCCTTCGACTCCCCACCTAGCGACGTAGACCTGTCGCTGGGGATCCCGGTTCCGCTACGCTCCGCTCAGGATGACAAGCATTTATGCACCCATCAATCTGCCAAAAAGAACCTTCCGCGCGCCGTTTTTGCCGCATTCTTGGCCAAAATTATGCACGATTGTCTCTAGCTTGATGCATAGGATTCTCGTCTCGTTTTTCGCAAAAAAAGTGGGCCTGGAAGGCTACAGATTGCGCTGGGATCGATCCATTGCCTCTCTTACGGATGTCAACCGGCGCAGTCCCTTTATTTTGTTTGGCTTACGGAAGGGCGGCTGCCAATTCCCTTCCCTATCATTTACTCTCTAAAATGTCCCTGCCCCATGACGACCGCCGCCGCCCAAGCCCGCTACCCGCTCACCCAAGGCGTGAACCCGTGGCTGGTGACCGTCGCGGTGATGCTGCCGACGTTCATGGAGGTGCTGGACACCGCCATTGCATCCGTCGCGCTGCCGTATATTGCCGGCTCGCTGTCGGCGTCGAACTCCGAGGCGACCTGGGTGCTGACCAGCTACCTGGTGGCCAACGCGGTGATTCTGCCGGCGTCGAACTGGTTTGCGCGGCGCTTTGGGCGCAAGCGCTTCCTGCTGATCTGCGTGACGATCTTTACCGTCGCATCGTTTTTCTGCGGCGCTGCGCCCTCGCTGGGCGTGATTCTGCTGGCGCGCGTGATGCAGGGGGCGGGCGGAGGGGCGCTGCAACCGCTCTCGCAATCGATTCTGCTGGAAAGCTTTCCCATCCAGAAGCGCTCNNCGCTACGCCTTCTACATCAACATTCCCTTCGGCATTCTGGCGTTCATCCTGATCACCCGCTTTGTGCACGACCCGCCGTACATCAAGAACGCCAAGGTGGGCGCCTTCGACAATATCGGCTTCGGGCTGCTCATGGTGTGGACCGGCAGCCTGCAAATCGTGCTCGACAAGGGCCAGGAGGACGATTGGTTCGGCGCCGCCTGGGTGCGCTGGGCGGTGGCCGCGCTGGCGACTTCGCTGGTGCTGTGGATCTGGCACTCGTGGACGCATCCCAAGGGGCTGGTCGATCTGCACGTGCTGAAGGACCGCAACTTCCGGACAGGATGCTTTTTGATCGCCATGCTGGGCATGTGCATCTACATTACGATTGCCATTCTGCCGCTTTACTATCAGGAAATCCTTGGCTACACGGCATTTACCGCCGGGCTGGTGGTGGGCCCGCGGGGCATTGGGTCGTTCATCGGCTCGCCGATTATCGGCATTCTGGGCTCGCGCATCGATAACCGCAAGCTGCTCTCGGCCGGCTTTCTGGGCTTTGCTATTTGCTCGCTGATCTTCAGCATGATCAACCTGGACATCGGCCCTTACACGCTGCTGATTCCGATTACGGTGACGGGATTTGCGCTGAGCTTCGTCTTTGTCCCCTTGTCCACAATGATGATGGCCACCATCCCCAACAAGGAGATGGGCAACGCCACCGGCCTCGCCAATATGCTGCGCAATATCGGCGGGTCGATTGGGATTTCGATGGCGACGACGGCACTGATTCGCCGCGCCGCGCTGCATCAGAACGAGCTGGGCGCGCAGCTTGGCTCATCGAATATGGTCTTGCAGCAGAAGTCGGCGGCGATCGCGGCTTACGT
>PLPA01000108.1 GCA_003159355.1 Acidobacteriaceae bacterium
ATCAGCCCCGACGGCCGCGGCACGCCCTTTGTCACTGGGATCCTGAATGCAACGGGTCTTGCCTTCAACCCCGACGGCGATCTCTTTGTCACCTCGCGAGCCGAGGGAACTGTCTACCGCATCGACGCGGCCGGCGAGTCCACCGTCTACGCCGAGGGCATGGGCGTTGCCACCGGCGCGGCCTTCGATGCCGAAGGCAACCTCTTTGTCGGNNCGCCAGATCTTCGTCCACGCCACTCTGGAGCCCAGCGTCGCGGCCTATCACCTGGCCGTCAACGCCGCCGGCACGCTTTTCGTGACGGCTCCATCGCTCTCATCCAACGACGCCATCTGGGCCATTGAACCCAACGGGGACACGCGCGCCTGGTATCGCGGCCTCGGCCGTCCCCAGGGTCTGGCGCTCTCAAAAGAGGGCGATGTCTACCTGGCCGCCTGCCTGCACGGCCGCCGCGGCTTGGTCCGAGTCACCGCGGAAGGCGAAGCTTCCCTAGCAGTTTCCGGAGCCAACCTGATCGGAGTTGCCTTTTCGCCCCTCGGAACTGCCATCCTCACCACCCAGGAAGCCGTTTACGATGTGGACTTGGGCGTCGAAGGTCTGAGTTTGTTCTAGCTGCTGGCTCTTCAATTCCCAGAATCGCCGTGCCATTGCTTTCCACTGTTCACTTCTTCACTTCTTCACTTTTTCACTCTTTCACTTTTTCACTTTTTCACTCTTTCACTCTTTCACTCTTTCACTCTTTCACTGTCCCTATGAAATCCGAAATCATCGCCGTCGGTTCCGAGATGCTCACCCCTTGGCGTCAGGACACCAACTCGCTCTATCTCACCGAGAAATTCAACGAAATCGGCGTCACCGTCGCCTTCAAGACCATCGTCGGCGATCGCCTCAAGGATCTTGTCGGGGCGATCCTGGTCGCGCTGGGACGCGCAGATGTAGTTGCCATCATTGGCGGGCTAGGCCCCACCGAGGACGACCTTACTCGCGAAGCTGTTGCCGAAGCCCTAACCCTCACGCTTCGCCGCGACGATGCCCAGCTCGCCGCGCTCCACGCCCGCGCCGCCAGTTGGCGGGTGCCCATGCCCGAGAACAACCTCAAACAGGCCGATGTCCTCGAAGGCGCAACCGTTCTGCCCAACCCCAATGGCAGCGCACCCGGCCAATGGCTCGACACCATATTCGGTGGCTACCGCAAGCTCGTTCTGCTCGTCCCAGGGCCGCCCAGCGAGTGCCGTCCGATGTTTGACGCCGAGTGCCTGCCGCGCCTGCGCACCGTCTTGCCGGTGCGCCACATCGCCAAACGCACGCTCCGCGCCGCCATGATTCCCGAGTCCCAGGCCGACAAGTTTCTCGCCCCCATCTACACCACGTATCCCGACATTGAGACCACAATTCTGGCCCACGCCGGCGACATTCAGCTCACATTGCTCTGCACCAAGGCCGACGCCGCGGCCGCCCAACAGCGCGTCGATGAGCTGGCCGGCCGCATGGAAGAGGCGCTTGAAGATTGGCTTTACTCGTCCGACGGCGAATCCCTCGAACAGATCGTTCTTTATTACCTTGGCCTGCGCCAGGCCACGCTGGCCGTGGCCGAAAGCTGCACCGGCGGCATGATCGCCGAGCGCGTCACCAGAGTTCCCGGCAGCTCGCGCTCCTTTTTGGGCGGCGCCATCGTCTATTCCGACGAACTCAAGACCGCCTATGCCGGCGTGCCTTCGGAGCTGATTGCCCGCTACGGCGCCGTCTCCAAAGAGGTAGCCGAAGCCCTTGCCTACGGCATTCGTCGCCACACCGGTGCAACCCTCGGACTGGGTGTTACCGGCATCGCCGGCCCCACCGGCGGCAGCGAAGCCAAGCCGATAGGCCTGGTCTACATCGCATTAAGCGACGACCAGAAAACCGAAGTAACAGAAAAAAACTTTCGCGGCGACCGCCAGCGCGTAAGAGAGTGGACCACCCAGCAAGCCCTCGACCTGATCCGGCGCAGGCTCAGGTAGGCAGGGCCAGGGCGAAGAATGCTTCTGTTCAAGAATTGCAGTCCTCCCGTAGGGAGGCGTCGAAAATAGCCCAGGCCGAAGCCCTGGGAATGCGTTCAAGTTGGAATCCATTGCCCTGTAGGGGCGGAACGAACTCTACTCGTTACCGGTATCACCCTTGATGCGATTGCCTTGGCCGGCAGCGTTTTCCGTGCATCAGGCCCGCCCGTCGCTGTAAACTCGTCTTACGCCATGATCCTGAGCCTGCCTGAATTTATTCGCCGCTGGAAAGACAGCGAGTTGTCCGAGCGCGCGGGCTCGCACTCTCATTTCATCGATCTCTGCCAAATCCTCAACGAGCCGCATCCGGCCGCTGCCGACCCCAAGGGCCTTGATTACGCCTTCGAGAAGCACGTCAACAAAACCGGCGATGACAAGGGCTTTGCCGACGTCTGGAAGCGCGGCTTCTTTGGCTGGGAGTACAAGGGAAAGCACAAGGATCTCAAAGCCGCCTACCTGCAGTTGCTCAAGTACCGCGAGGATCTCGACAATCCCCCTCTGCTGGTTGTCTGCGACTTTCTCCGCTTTGAGGTTCACACCAATTTCACCAACACCAAGCCGCTGGTCTACAAGTTCACCCTTGACGACCTTATACTGGCCGCTCCCATCCCCGGCTCGGACCTTTCCGCGCTCGATATTTTGCGCGCCGTCTTCCAGGAGCCGGAGAAGCTCAAACCCGGCGCGCTCGAAGTTCGCGTCACGGAAAGGGCGGCGGAGGAATTCACCAAGCTGATTCCGAATCTGCGCAAGCCGGGGGTCGATCAAGAGGCGCTGGCTCGTTTCATCATGCGCCTGCTCTTCTGCCTCTTCGCTGACAGCGTGGGTCTCTTGCCCGACAATATCTTTCGCAAGATGATCGCAGCCGATCGCCAGGAACCGCGCAAGTTCGTTCGCAAGCTCAAGAATCTCTTCCGCGCCATGGCGGTTGGAGACGACAGTGGTCTGTACGACATCCGCCACTTCAACGGCGGCCTCTTCCGTGCGGACGACACGACTGTCTTCGATCTGACTCCGGAAGATATGAGCATCTTGCGGGATGCCGCGCAGTTGGACTGGGGACGCGTCGAGCCGGCCATCTTCGGCACCCTCTTCGAGCGCATTTTAGACGAGGGCAAGCGCGCCCAGCTTGGAGCGCACTACACCAGCCGCGAAGACATCCTCTTGATTCTGGAGCCGGTCGTGATGGCCCCTCTGCGCCGCCGCTGGGACGAGGTCAAGGCCGGCGCGGAAGAGATCGCCGCCGCCATGGAGACCGCCAGCAACAGCACTCGCGCTCAACTGCGTATGCAAATGGAAGACAAGGTTCTCGGCTGGATGGAGGAGCTCTCGCATATCCGCATCCTCGATCCGGCTTGCGGCAGCGGCAACTTTCTCTACATTGCGCTGTGGTTGCTGCTGGACCTATGGAAAGAGGCGCGGATATTTGCCGCAGATCATCATCTGCCTACCTTTCTGCCCTGCAAGGTCGGCCCGTCGCAGTTATACGGAATTGAAACCAACGTCTACGCGCATGAGCTGGCCTCGGTGGTGGTTTGGATCGGCTACCTGCAATGGCGCAAGGACAACGCGATGGGCGAGGAAGAAGAGCCGATTCTGAGAGTGCTCGACAACATCCAGCACCGCGACGCAATCATGGAACTCGACGCCAAGGGCAACCCGAAACTGGATGTGGAGGGCAATCCCCGCGAACCGGAATGGCCCAGCGCGGATTTCATCGTCAGCAATCCGCCCTTTCTGGGCGGCAAACTGCTGCGCCGCAACCTCGGCGATGCCTATGTCGATAGTCTGCTCAAGCTCTATAACGAGCGCGTCCCCGCCGAAGCCGATCTTGTGACCTACTGGTTTGAGAAAGCGCGGAGGATGGTCGAACGCAAGCAGGTGAGCGCCGCGGGATTGGTGGCCACACAAGGCATTCGCGGCGGAGCCAACCGCGAGGTGCTCAAACGAATCGCGGACTCGGGCAGCATCTTCATGGCGTGGAGCGACCGCAACTGGATCAACGAAGGCGCGGCGGTCCACATCTCCATTGTGGGTTTTGATAGTGGTGGCGAGACGACCCGGACGCTTGACGGCGCGGCGGCTGAGGCGATTCACCCGGATTTGACATCGGGAGTGAACACTACGACTGCTCAGCCTCTCCCGGAGAACGCCAATCTTTGCTTCATGGGCACCACCAAAGTCGGAGCTTTCGATCTCGATCCGGATACGGCGCGGAAGATGCTGGCCGCTCCGCTCAATCCCAATGGAAGGCCGAACTCCGAAGTGGTGCGTCCCTGGGTCAACGCCCGCGACATTACACATCGTCCGCGCGGAATGTACATCATCGACTTCGGCGTCGATATGCCGGAAGAAGAAGCCGCGCTCTATGAGATGCCGTTCGAGTACTTGCGCGAACAAGTTTGGGCGAAGCGATTGGAGAACAATCGGGAGAGTTATCGCGTTAAGTGGTGGATTCACGGCGAACCACGAACTGATTACCGATCTGCAATCGCCAGGCTTAACCGGTACATCATTACCACCCGTGTCTCGAAGCATCGTCTTTTTGTGTGGCTGGGAACCGAAACGGTCCCCGATTCAGCAACCTTCGCCTTTGCCCGCTCCGACGATTACTTCTTCGGCGTATTGCATTCGCGCATACATGAACTCTGGGCGCGCGCGCAAGGCACGCAACTGCGTGAGGTGGAGAGCGGTTTCCGCTACACGCCCACCTCGACCTTCGAGACCTTCCCCTTCCCCTGGCCGCCGGGCAAGGAGCCGCAGGATTCGCCGCAAGTGAAAGCCATTGCCGAGGCCGCGCGGGAACTCGTCCGCCAGCGCGACAACTGGCTCAACCCGCCCGATGCCGCTCCGGAAGCCCTCGCCAAGCTGACCCTGACCAACCTTTACAACAAGCGTCCCACCTGGCTGGAGAATGCCCACCGCAAACTGGACGAGGCGGTCTTCGCCGCCTACGGCTGGCCGGCGGCGCTGACGGATGCGGAGTTGCTGGAGCGCCTGCTCGATCTGAACCGGGAGCGTGCCGCGTCTCACAAGAAATAGCCCGGTGCCCCTGAACCCTGAACCCTGACCCCTGATCCCTGATCCCTGATCCCTGATCCCTGAATTACGCGCTAAAAACCACCAAAAAACAACCAAATACGTACCAAAAACGACCAAATACAGCCATTTTTCAATCTTTTTGTCAGTCTATAAATGGACATTCCTGCAAAATCACTCCTATTCTATGCGGACATTCTTGCCTTTTTGACCTCCCTCCTTCAATCCGTAGCCTTATCACCGGACAGATTTCACTAATTTGTCAGCATATAGGCATAGCAATTTAATGTGTACATTTTTCATGCTTACAAGGCTCCGTGCCCCATCCATTCCGCNNTAGCGCCGGCCTCCTGGCCGGCTGTAGCGCGGACGTCCTCGTCCGCGCATGTCCAAGTGGGAAACCACGCACCTCGACCCGCCTGCCCCTTATTCTAAACTCGACATATAGGCACGATTTCACCACGAGGTCCATTTCCCTTGAGAAGATTGCTGTTGCCCACCTTGGCCGTCGCCGCTTTTCTGCTGCTCGCGTTTCTCCCCAAAATGCGCGCGCAAACCCTGTCAGGCCTGGCGCTCACCGCAGCTCCTCTGGAAGACCGCCGCAAGGCACTCAATGCCCTCTTCGAGGAGTACTGGCAGGCCACGATGGAGCGCTCGCCGGAGTATGCCTCCGTGCTGGGCGATATGCGCTACAACGACCGCATCAGCGACTACTCCGTCAAGGCGGAGAACGCCTGGCTGGCCCGCGAGGATGAGTTCCTCATGAAACTGGCCGCGATTGATCCTACTGGCTTTACGGACCAGGAGAAGATCAGCCGCGATCTGCTGCTACGCCAGTTTGCCGACGATGCCGAGGCTGCGGCCTTCAAGGAGTGGGAGATGCCGCTGGACCAGATGAGCGGCATTCACACCACCTATCCGCAACTGGTGGCCCGGTTGAGCTTTGCCACCGCGAAGGACTACGACGACTGGATCGCCCGCCTGCACGCGCTTCCCAAGGCCTTCGAGCAGGTGACGACGAATATGTCCATCGGCATGGACGACCACCGCGTTCCTCCGCGCTATCTGCTTGAAAAGGCGCTGGATCAGGTCAAGGAGCTGGCCAACGAAAAACCCGAAGACTCGCCGCTGGCGCT
>PLPA01000163.1 GCA_003159355.1 Acidobacteriaceae bacterium
GGGTTCGTGGTCTCCCACCCTTCCGCAAAGAGCGCGGAAGGATGGGGCACCCAGCTTTCTGATAACAAGAGTGGGGAACCCAGCTATCTGATAACAAGGATGGGATACCCAGCTGTCTGATAACAAAGGTGGGACACCCAGCTCAGGTTGCTGTATTCAAAGCTGCTCGTAGAGCGTGGAGTTGCGGTAGCCCAGCAGGACCACCAGGGTCCAGATGCCCAGTGCGGTTCCAAAGGGGAACCGGAGCAGGCTCAGAAATGCGGCCACGATGGCCACGATCCTGCCCCACGGCGCACGCTCCATCAGGCCCCATCCGGCGGCCAGCGCCAAGGCAGCGCGCAGCACCAGGAAGACCCAGGCGAAATGCAAGATGGCCGGCATGAAACCCATCGGCGGCATGGGGCCGTTCGCCCAGGGGCCTTGCATCCAAGGGCCGAAGCGGCCGGAGAGGAAGGCGTTGGCGAAGGCCAGCCCGACGATTCCGGTCAACAGGGCGAAGGCGGCATAGATATACCAGACGACGGCGAGCGCCTTGATCTTGCTGGCGTAGTTTTGGAGTTCGAACTCCAGGCCGGGCACAGAGGGAATCGGCGGCGCCGCCGGACGGCCACACTGCGGGCAGAAGCCCTGCCCCGGAGCTAATACAAAACCACATCCGCTGCAATACATGATTGCCTCCTTGAAAAACCGATCTGAGTTTACTACGCAACGGCAGGGCAGTGGGTTCCTCTGGTAGGGGCAGTGCAACCTGTTGATTGTCATTCGGGCGGCAACCGGCCATTTGACACAGGTTATGTGCGCACATATACTGTGTTCATGAATATCACTCTCTCCATCGACGAACAAATTGTCGAGCGGGCTCGGGAGAAGCTGCGCGCCACCGGCAAGAGCGTCAACCAGGAGATTCGCGAGCATCTCCAGCACGTGGCCGGAGATGATGACCTGGAGCTTGAGCGCGACCTTGAATTGTTCGAGCGTCTGTCAGGATTAGGAAATTCGAACGGCTGGAAATTCAACCGCGATGAGCTGTATGAAGAGCGCTTGCGGTGGCCGCGGTCATGACGCCCGATGGCCCGAAGACGAATTTCTCCCGCCTGCTCGAACTTGCGCAAAAAGGCGAAGAGAGCGTCATCACCAGATCTAGCAGGCCTAAGGCTAGGATTGAGCCAAGAACTAAGCTGCCGTTAACCTTCCTGGATACGAATATTCTGGTCTATGCCGAGGATCAGAGCGAGCAGGTCAAACGTAAGCGGGCCGTCCAACTCATTCTGGAACATAAAAGGAAGCGTACAGGCGTTGTATCGCTTCAGGTTCTTCAAGAGTTCTTCACGACGGTCACAAGGAAGTTCAAGCTTGATCTTGGAGTCGCTCGCTACAAGGTTGAATTTCATTCAAGATTCATTGTGGGTGAACCGATAGTTACAGACATTCTCGCTGCGATTGATATTCATCGCATTTACGGCTTCTCTTATTGGGATGCTCTGATATTGCGCATGGCCAAGCAGACTGGATGCCGGGTACTACTCACCGAAGACTTACAGCACGGGCAGGTATTCGACGGAGTACGGATCGTTAACCCATTCCTGTAGTGCGAATGGCGTGACGCCCGCCATTCGCGTTAAAATAGAAACTGTCATGGCCCTGCATTTCCCCATCCCGGCCCTGCTCTAGCGGCGCTCGCCGCCTACACTTGTTCCCTGCCCTTTTTCAGATTCATCCCCCCAGAAGCAGCAACGCGCCCCGGCATGGGCTATTGAGTTTAGCGGTAACCATGAGGAATGTATGATTGATCGTTTGCAACAGATGGAAGAGCGCTACGAAGAGCTATCCGCCCAGCTTTCGCTGCCGGAGATCGTCAACGACCGCGAAAAATACCAGAAGGCCGGCAAGGCGCTCAGCGACCTGGAAACGCCGGTGATGAAGTTTCGCGAGCTGAAGCTGGTGCGCCTGGGCCTGGCCGAGGCGCGCGCGATGCTGGCCGACCCGGATATGCGCGCGATGGCCGAGGAGGAGATCGCCCAGCTTGCACCGCGCGAGCCGGCGCTGGAAGAAGAGATCAAAATCATGCTGCTGCCCAAGGATCCCAACGACGAGAAAAACGTGATCCTGGAAATTCGCGCGGGCACGGGCGGCGACGAGGCCTCGCTCTTTGCCGCCGAGGTCTTCCGCATGTACCAGCGCTTCGCCGAGCAGCACAAATGGAAGATCGAGCTGCTTTCGATGTCCGAGTCGGGCGTGGGCGGCTACAAAGAAGTCATCGCCATTATCGAGGGCGAGCGGGTCTACTCGCAGATGAAGTGGGAGAGCGGCGTGCATCGCGTGCAGCGCGTTCCGGCCACCGAGGCGCAGGGGCGCGTGCATACCTCGGCGATCACCTTGGCCGTGCTGCCCGAGGCTGAGGAAGTGGATGTGAAGATTGAAGCCAAGGATATTCGCATCGACACTTTCTGCTCGTCGGGACCGGGCGGGCAGTCGGTGAACACCACTTACTCCGCCGTGCGTATTACTCATATTCCGACTAACACTGTAGTTAGCTGCCAGGACGAGAAGTCGCAGATCAAGAACCGCGAAAAGGGAATGCGCGTGCTGCGTTCGCGGCTCTATGAGATGGAAATGGATAAACAGAATGCGGAGCTGGCGCGGGAGCGCAAGCAGATGGTGGGCACCGGCGACCGCAGCGAGAAGATTCGCACCTATAACTTCCCGCAGAACCGGCTGACCGACCATCGCATCGGACTCACTCTGCACCAGCTTGACCTGGTGATGGAGGGCCGCTTGCAGCCCATCGTGGATGCGCTGATTACGCACTACCAGGCGGAGCAGTTGAAGGCCGACGTCAGCCAGGCGGCCTGAGCCTTGCCCCCGCTGAGCAGCTTTGTTCTGGAAGGCACGGCGCGCTTGCGCTTAGGGCCGCATCCAGACCGCGCGCGCCAGGATGCCGAGACGCTGCTGCTGCACTTACTTGGGAAAAACACAGCGTGGCTGATGGCTCACGGCGATAAGCTGCTCCCCGATGATTTATCCCTAAGTTATTCCGAGTTATTGGAACGGCGCTACTGCGGCGAACCCATCCAATACATCGTTGGCGAAATGGAGTTTTACGGGCTACCTTTTCGGGTTACGCCGGATGTGCTGATTCCCCGCCCGGAGACTGAGTACTTAGTTGAGAAGGTGTTGGAGTTAGCCGCCAGCTTCCCCGTCCCGCGCATTGTGGATGTTGGCACTGGCTCCGGCGCGATTGCTGTCGCGCTGGCGCACAAATTGCCTCATGCCGCCGTCACCGCAATCGATCTTTCCGCAGCCACTCTGGCTATCGCCCGCGAAAACGCCAAGCGCAACGGAGTAGCCTTTCGCTTTCTTGAAGGCGATTTGCTCGCGCCGGTCGCAGAGGAACGTTTCGACTTCATCGTCTCCAATCCGCCGTACGTGCCGGAAACTGACCGCGCCACACTCTCCGTCGAGGTGCGCGAGTATGAGCCAGCGCTGGCGCTCTTTGCCGGGGACGATGGACTCGAAGTCTACCGCCGGCTCATTCCCGCTGCCTTTGATGCGCTCACTCCCGGCGGTTTTGTGGCGCTCGAAATCGGCTACGGCCAATCGGTTGCGATCACCGAACTGCTCACTCGCTCCGGATTTGAGCAGATCGAATTTGTCCCCGATCTGCAAGGCATTCCCCGTGTGGCCTGCGCCCAGCGGCCATCCTGATCAACCCAATTGTTGTAGACTTTTCTCCTGAAAGGAAACTTCCCATGCCCACGACCAAAGGCTACGCCACACCGAACGCGCAATCGCCGCTTGCTCCCTTCAACTTCACCCGCCGCGAGCCGGGCGCTACCGAAATCGCCGTCGAAATCCTTTACTGCGGCGTCTGCCACAGTGACCTGCACATGATCCGCAACGAGTGGGGCAACTCGATCTATCCGCTGGTTCCCGGCCACGAGATTGTGGGCCGCGTAACGGCCGCCGGCAGCGCGGTTACTAAATTCAAGGTGGGCGGGATCGCGGCTATCGGCGTTATCGTGGACTCCTGCCGCCAGTGCGCTCCTTGCGCGCGCGGCGAAGAGCACTACTGCGATGAGGGCCCCACGCTCACCTACGCCGCCACGGACCGCGTGGACGGCACGATCACCATGGGCGGCTACTCCAGCAATTACGTAGTTGACGAGCGCTTTGCTCACTCCGTGCCAGCGAATCTCGACTTGGCCGCCGTGGCCCCGCTGCTCTGCGCCGGCATTACGACTTACTCGCCGCTGCGCCACTGGAAGGTGGGTCCCGGCATGAAGGTGGGCATCGTCGGCCTGGGAGGACTGGGCCACATGGCGCTCAAGTTCGCCCACTCCTTCGGCGCGCATACGGTCCAGTTCACCACCAATCTGAGGAAGAAGGAAGACGCCCTGCGGCTGGGCGCCGATGAGGTTGTGCTTTCCAGCGACGAGGCCGCGATGAAAGCCCACTTCAAGTCCTTCGACTTCATCCTCGACGCCGCCGCCGCTCCGCACTCGCTCGATCCCTACACCGCGCTGCTGAAGCAGGACGCAACCATGGCCCTGGTCGGCCTGCCGGATAAGTTCCCGGTCCTCAATGTGGGCAACCTCATCTTCAAGCGCGCCGCGCTCTCCGGCTCGATGATTGGCGGAATGCCCGAGACTCAGGAGATGCTGGACTACTGCGGCCAGCACAACATTACCGCTGACGTTGAAGTGATTCCCATCCAGAAGATCAACGAAGCCTACGAGCGGATGCTCAAGCAGGACGTGAAGTACAGGTTTGTGATCGATATGAGTTCGCTGAAGTAGGCAGACCCGGCCGGGCCTTCAGTCAGCCCGGCCGGTCTTGTCCAGCTCGCTATAGAAGGCCAAATCCTTGCCGCCTATATATTTGGCGATATAGAGAATCTGCCCGTAGTGCATGCCGAAGTGCTCGACGACCTGGTAAACGGCTTCCAGGCCGGTGACTGTGTACCCCTGAATTTCAAATGGCGCGATCATGTCGGCCGGGGTCAGCAGCGCCAGCACCTCCGCGGCTTCCCGCATGGTTGCCGCGAGCATTTCCAGCAGCGCGGACGCGGGCATCGACTTGGCGTCGCTGAACTCCGCTGGCCGGTCGCGGGTGTCTTCGTGCTGGTTGAAGGAAGCGACCAGCCACTGGCGCACATTGCCGTTCAGATGCAGGATCAGATTGCCGATGCTGTTGCTGGCGCCGTTGGGACGCCACCAGATTTGCGCTTCGGAGAGCCATTCGACGCATCCCCGCAGCCGGGGCCAGTATTGCTCCAGCAGCTTGCGGCGGGAAAACTCAAGAAACAGTGTGGTTACATCCGCATCCATGCCTGACCTCTAAAAAAATATCCTCGTTCCAATACTTTTCCTGAGTTATTCTTCTAGCATTTTATCGCCCTTGCGCGGGTTGTGGCTTATCTTTCGCTCTCCGACCCTCCGCAAGGCAGCCCGGAATTGCCTAAACCGCTTCTCCGGCATAGAATTTTCCCTGAATTCGTTTCTTCGAGGATCGACCATGCGCGCATTCGCTTCGCTCTCTTTTGCTGCTCTTGCACTGACAGCATTTAGCGCCGTATCGCAAACGCCAACCACTCCGAAAGTGACCGCGCCAAAGGCGTCGCTGGCCACACCGCAGGTGGCGCAAACGCCGCCGATGGGCTGGAACAGTTGGAACTTCTTCTTCGGCAAGGTCACGGACAAGAACATTCGCGACTCCGCCGACCAGATCGTCTCGACCGGCATGAAG
Source organism: Acidobacteriaceae bacterium (assembly GCA_003159355.1). Classification (GTDB taxonomy): domain Bacteria; phylum Acidobacteriota; class Terriglobia; order Terriglobales; family Acidobacteriaceae; genus Telmatobacter. The sequence continues at coordinate 5,746 of PLPA01000163.1, forward strand.
GACGCCGGCTACGTCTACGTGAACATCGACGACACCTGGGAGGGGGAGCGCGACGCGAGCGGCGTGCTGCATACGAATGCCAAGTTCCCCGACATGAAGGCGCTGGCCGATTATGTCCACTCCAAGGGGCTGAAGATCGGCATCTACTCAGGGCCGGGGCCGAAGACCTGCGCCGGCTACGCGGGCTCGCTGGGCCACGAGGAGCAGGACGCCCAGCTCTACGCCTCCTGGGGCATCGACTACCTGAAGTACGACCTGTGCAGCTTCATCCCCGAAGTGATGGAGAAGCAGGCTCCCAACGACAAGGCTGCGCAAATGAAACTGATGATCGCCGCCTACGACAAGATGGACAAGGCGCTCAAGGCTACTGGCCGGCCCATTGTCTATTCGCTTTGCCAGTACGGCTGGGATGCGGTGTGGGAGTGGGCGCCCGCGCTGGGCGGCAACCTGTGGCGGACGACTGGAGATGTCCAGCCGGACTGGGACCGTATCTACGCGATCGTCAGCCAGCAGGAGGGCCTGGAAAGATACGCCGGACCCGGCCACTGGAACGATCCCGATATGCTCGAAGTGGGCAACGGCAAACTCTCGCTGGCAGAAAACCGCACCCACTTTTCGCTGTGGGCGATGCTCGCCGCGCCTCTGCTGGCCGGCAACGACCTGCCCAACATGAAGCCGGAGATCAAGGCCATCCTGACCAACCGCGAGGTGATCGCCATCGATCAGGACCGGCTCGGCAAGCAGGGCGCGCGCGTTTACTCGGAGGGCGAGGTTGACGTTTGGGCGCGTCCTCTGGCTGGGGGCGCCGTGGCCATCGCTGTCGTCAACGCCGGCAGCGATCGCTATGCGACCCATCCCTTCCACCTGAATCTGCGCAAACTCAGCCTGGACGGAAGCCAGACGGGCAAGGATTTGTGGACGGGCAAGACGGTGGAGCTGACCGAGAATATGCCGCTGGAGCTGGCTAGCCACGATGTACTGCTGGTGCGCGTGGATGCGCCCAAGGCGGCCAAGTAGACACAGGTTCGTGGTTTCCCGGAACTCCGGACGCCGGCGAACTCCTTTCGCGGCGTCCGGCGCAGGGCTATCAGCCCATGAACATTCCGCCGTTCACGTCCAGCACGTGGCCAGTAATGTAAGACGCAGCATCCGAGGCCAGGAACTTGACCGCCTGGGCGACATCGAGGTCCGTCCCCCGCCGACTCAGAGGTATATTGGCCAGCATCGCCGCGCTCACCTTCTCGTCGAGCACCGCCGTCATCGGCGTCTCAATGTATCCCGGCGCGACGGCATTCACGGTGATCCCTCGCGAGGCCACCTCGCGCGCCAGCGATTTTGTCAGTCCGATCAGCCCGGCCTTGCTGGCCGCGTAATTCACCTGGCCCGCCTGNNGGACGCAGCAGGGCCTGGGTCAGCAGAAACGGCCCAGTCAGATTGATGGCGATCACCAGATCCCAGTCCGAGCGCTTCATGCTCATCATCAGCGCGTCGCGGGTGATGCCGGCGTTGTTGACCAGAACCTCGACCTTGCCGAACTTGTCCAGCACCGCTTTGGCGTCGTCTTCAATCGACTGCTGGTTCGATACGTCCAGCTTGAACGCCGCGGCCGTGCCGCCCAGCGCCTCAATCTCCGCCGCCACCAGCGCCAGTTTGACTTCGTTGATGTCCGCAATGGCCAGCGTGGCCCCGGCCTTCGCCAGTTCCAGCGCGATGGCGCGTCCGATGCCTTGCGCAGCCCCGGTTACCAGCGCAATTCTTCCCTGCAAATCCGCCATAATCTCCCTTTGACCTCCGCGCAGAGATCTCCGCGCCCTTTCGAACCTGATTATAAATGGGCCAATCAGCGCTTCGCAGGCTGCAAAGCGGCTCTTCCCAGTTTGAGCGCGCGATTGACGGCGCTCAGAATGGCATCGAGGGAAGCCGTAACAATGTTAGGATTCATCCCCGCGCCAAATACCGATTCCGATTCGCCGAATTGTATCTCGACAAATGCCATGGCGGAGGCGGAAGCGCCTTTGCTGATGGCCTGCTCCTGGTAATCGACGACATAAAGGTCCAGGCCAAACTCCTTGTTCATGGCTCCCACAAAAGCATCGATGGGGCCATTTCCATCCCCCGTGACTACGTGTTCCGCGCTGCTATCCTTGACCGTTGCCGAAATCGTGACAGCGCCCGCGCTGGAGCTCTCGGAATGCCGAATGCAGGCTAGCGGGCTGTGCTGATTGAGATACTCCGCCTCAAAGGCAGACCATAACTCCGCGGGGCGTATCTCGCGGCCTGTATGGTCGCTGATCTTCTGAATCACGCGGCTGAATTCGATCTGCAATTTGCGCGGCAGACGGAGGCTGTAATCGCGCTCCAGAAGATAGGCCACTCCGCCCTTGCCGGACTGGCTATTGACTCGGATGATCTCCTGATAAGTCCGGCCTATATCATTGGGATCCAGCGGCAGATAGGGAACTTCCCATAATGCCTTGCCGGACTGAACCGCGAATCCCTTCTTGATGGCATCCTG
>PLPA01000273.1 GCA_003159355.1 Acidobacteriaceae bacterium
ACCTATGAGAGAAATGCTCTAAAGACCCCCTACAACGATTTCGACACCCATTGACCGCCCAACTCTGCGCCTGTTCTGCGCATTTCGCCGCCAGTTTTATGAAAATGAGCGCACAAGGCGTCGATGCCCGGCGGCACACCCTTGGGGTCGGACAACTAAAACTGATCGCACGGGGCCAGGAGACTGCCCTTGAATCGGCCATGGAGCGGGTTTGCCGCGTCTTGGAGGCTCTGCTAGGGCCGGGTGCTGTCTCCTCTCGCAGCCCACCTGCAAAGCGTTCACGCCTGCTTCCAACCCACGGCAAGCCGCCCCAAGAGGATGGAGGGGGGAACGATACGCCAATGCTGTTACGTCACAATTCACGTCACCGGCGGCGGCGCGCACTCAGGTGGTAAGCGAAACCGAACGACAGCCGCATGTCGTTCTGGGTGTTGGACGCGTTGTTGGGCAGCTCCGTCCTCACATACTCGGCCTCCAGCAGGCGCACGCCCAGGTTCTTTGTAAGGAACAGATTCACCCCTCCGCCGGCCTCGATGGCCAGCGAACCGGCGCTGGAAGTGACTCCGGAAGTGACTGGGTAGAGACCGTCGAAGCCATGCACGCCGCCAAACAACCCCTGGCCGAAGATCTGCAGGCGGCGCTGGTCCGTGGCCGCGGCGTGGCCGGTCCACGCGTTATACGTAAAGCGCGGACCGGCCGCGAAGGCGATCTTGTTCACATCCACGCCTGGCGCAATGTTCGCAGCATGGCCGCCGGTGAAGCTGGCTGCCACGCCAAGTCCCTTCCAGAACGTAACGGCCGCATCCACGCCTCCTCCCTGTAGCCAGAAGCAGCCGCAGTCTCCCGGCGCCAGCTCCGACCGTTCCAGCGAATACGTCACTGCCAGGTCGGTGGAGACCTGCGATTGTTGCACGGCGCTGGAAGCTTGCGCCCAGGCGCCCATCCCGGTCAACAGGCACGCCCCCATCAGAAACAAACTGCCGCGAATCGATCTGCGTATCTTCATCCGTCTCCTTGTTACTCAACCGTGAGGGTGAATGTGGCCGAGTGCGACAAGGCACCCGAAGTTGCGGTTACGGTGACTGTGTAACTCTGCTGTTGCTGGGCGAAGAAGCCGCTTGTCGAGCCGCAGCCGCTCATTCCGGCCATCGTAGCCATGCCCGCGCCCAGCAACAACAGCGCGCACATCATGCGGCCCAGCCGTTTACCCGTGCGCCGCAGCCGGCCGGCAAACGGCAGCAACAGCAGCGCCAGCGAGAACGGCGCCAGCCTGCCGGCAACTCCGCCGGCTTGGCCTCCACTACTGCCGCCGTTGCGATTCACGGCAAGCTGTGCGCCCGGATGGAGCGTCAGCGGCTTTGCGTCGGCCTCAGTCTGTGGAATGTCGATGGTAAGCGTTACCGCGGTCGCGCCCGCACCCGCCGTAATCGTGGCCGGAGTGAAGCTGTACGTGGCTCCCGCGGGCAATCCGCTCAGAGTCAGCGTTACAGCCGATGGGAAGATACTTCCGTCTATTGGAGATACGGTGAACGTGAAGACCGCCGTGCCTCCGGGCATCACGGTGATCGAGGATGAAGGGTTGTTCGAGGTCGAGGAGATGTTGAAGTTGAAGTCCTCCACCAGTTGCGTCAGCGGACTGCTGGTGGAGGCGAGGAAGTTCGCATCGCCACCGTACGCCGCGGTGATCGAGTGTGTGCCGGCGGCCAGGCTCGACGTGGTGAGCGTGACCACGCCGCCGCTGAGTGTGCCGGTGCCTAGCGGAGTTGAGCCGTCCAGGAACGTCACGGTCCCAGTCGGCGTGCCTGCCCCCGAGGCAATGGTCGCGGAAAGTGTGATCGCATTCTGCAAAAGCACGGGGTTGGCGCTGCTGGCAATGGAAACAATGGGCAGAGCCTTGTTCACCGTGATGTTCTCGACCACCTGCGGCGCAGGAGCGTAATTGGCGTTCCCGGCCTGATTTGCGGTGATCGCCACGGTGCCTGCGCCATTGACGGTCAGCGAGTTGACGCTGAGCGTTGCCGGCCCGGACAGGAGGGTGAAGGTCACACTCAGTCCCGAGGTCGAAGTCGCACTCAGCGTAAGCGGAGGTACTCCGAACAGCACCCCCGAAGCATACGCCAGAGTGCTGGATGCTAGGCTGGTGGTTTGCGTCTGCACGTTCACGGTCAGCGTCACACTGGCTGTAGCCGCGGTGTAGTCAGTGGCATCGGTTGGCGTGAATGTAACCGAAAGCTCCTGCGAACCCGCTGCAAGGACCGTTCCGGCAGCCGGGCTGTAGGCAAACGTGCCGGCGACCGGCGAACTGGCATCGAGCTGGGTTGCATTCAGTGCCGTGCCGTAGGTTATAACTGCCGGCGTTGCCCACGCAACGGTGGGGGTAGCCTTGTTGATCACCAGCGTGCCTATGGCCGAGCCCAGGTAGTTGGGATCGTTGACGGTACCTATCACCGTGTAAGTCCCCGCCGCCGTCGGAGTCGCCGTCAGCCCGTTGTAAGTGAAGGTCACCGTCAGGTTGGCAGGTGTAGTGGTGGCCGTGGCCGAAAGCGCCGATCCGGTGTAGGTCTGGCTCAAACTGCCGAGCGTCACCGTGGCCGTCGCCTTGGCGATGGTCAGCGTACCCGTCGCCGTGCCCTGATAGTTGGGATCGTTCACCGTACCCACAACCGTGTAGGTTCCCGCCGCCGTCGGCGCTGCCGCGCTGCCGTTGTAGGTGAAGGCAATGCTGAGTCCGGCGGGGTTGGTTGTTGCGGTAGCCGCCAGTGGCGCACCGGTATAGGGCTGGCTCAATCCGCCCAGTGTCACCGTGGCCGTTGCTTTGCCAACCACCATCGTACCTGTGGCCGAGCCTTGGTAGTTGGGGTCGACGATGTAGCCCACCACGGTGTAGCTACCTGCATCCATTGGCATCGTGGAACTGCGGTTGTAGGTAAAGTTCACAGACAGATTTGCCGGGCTGGTCGTGGATGTGGCATTAAATGCCGCACCTGTATACGTCTGGCTCAGGCCACCGAGCGTCACTATCGCTGTTGCTTTGCCAATGATGAGCGTTCCTGTGGCCGAGCCTTGGTAGTTAGGGTCGTTAACGGTGCCCGCCACCGTATAGCTGCCCGCCGCTGTTGGCAACGGTGCGCTGTCGCTGTAGTAGAAGGTCACTGCCAGATTTGCCGGACTGGTCGTGGCAGTGGCACTGATTGCCGCGCCGGTGTAGGTCTGGCTCAGGCCGCCCAGCGTCACCGTTGCCGTGGCCTTCGAGATCACAAGATTGACCGGAATGGACGTGGCGGCGTTATAGTTGCCATCGCCGGAGTAGCTCACCGTGACGGTGTAACTTCCGGCTGCCTGGCTGGCAGGAATGGTAAGTGTCGCCGTCCCGGAAACTATCGCGGCGCTCTGCGCGGTTCCACTGCCGATGGTGTAGCTCACACTGCCGCTCGGAGCCCCAATGCCCGCGCCTGAGAACTGCCCTGCCACGGAGACGGTTATCAAGCCGCCAGCGCCATAAGTCAGGTTCACCGTGGAGGAGGGCCCGCTCAGCGTGGTGCTCGCCTTGCCTACCACCACCGACGATGTCGCGCTAGTCAGCGAACTTTGCGAGAAGTTGGTGTCGCCGCCATACTGCGCTGCGTAAGTGTGGCTGCCCACGACGGGAACGCTAACCATGCAGCTTGCGTTGGCGCTTGCTACCGTGCTCGCCGGCGTTAGCGCCGTCAAACCGTCGTAGAACGTAATTGTGCCGGTGGGAGAGCTGGTCAGCACCGAAGCCGGCGTTATGGCCGCTGAGATAGTAACCGGTTGGCCGTAGGCTATGGCGGTGGGCGACGGCGTCACAGTTAGCGTGGTCGAGGCTTGCGTGTTGGTCAGCAGGAAGCTGGCCGTCGTCCCCGCCCCGCTCACGCTCGCCGTGACCGTGTAGGCCGCCGTGCCGGCTAACCCATTTGCCGTTGCCGTCACGCTGGCCGTTCCGTCGGCAACTGTGGCCGCGGGCGAGCCGGTAAAGGTCGCGCTTGCGCCGCTGGAAGGAGCGCTGAAGGAAACCGAAGCGCCTTGGACCGGGTTGCCGTATTGATCCATTACCTTAACCTTGAGCGCCGCCGCAAAGGCCGTCCCAATCGTTGCGCTCTGCGGCGTTCCGGAGACCACCGTCGCCGATGCCGCCGATGCCGCCGAAACTAACTCGGGCGCATTTGCAGCCGTCACAGAAGAGTTGCCGGCGATCGATGCCGCGTAACTGTAACTGCCCGCCGTGGTCAGCGCGGCGCTCGACAGGTTGAACGTCGCCACGCCGTTGACTGCCGTCACCGTGTAAGTATTCGAGTAACTGCCCGGTCCGGTCACTGTCAGCGTGACTGTATCCGATGCAGTTGTCACTAACGTGCCGCCAGAGTTCTCCTCGTTCACTGTCACGGAGCCGGCATTGCCGCCCGCCGTCAGTGTCGTAGCCGGAGCGGGGTTGTACACGAGCTGCGCCACCGCGGAGTTTACGTTGAACGGGTTGCTGGCTATCGAAATTGCAGTCTCGGGAGTGGTCGCGTAGTTCAGGGTCAGATTCGCCGTCAACACATCGCTTGTTCCCGGCAAACTGATGCTGAGCGCGGAGTAAGTCGCAACGCCGGTGGTTGCGGAGGTAGAAACCGATCCGCCGCTGAGCGTACCGCTGCCGGTCATCAGAGAAAGCGGAATCGCGATGGTGTCGGTACCGTCGGCAAACGCGACGCCGCTCTCATCCAGTTGAATAGTTGGCGCGGGCAGCATGGCCGCGTTCTGCACCACCGTTGATGGCTGTTGCACGAAAACGATGGAGTAATTCGTCTGCACCGCGCCGGAGTCCTGGCAGGTGGTCGTGCCGTAGGTTGTGGTGCGCGGATCGCCGCGCTGATCGGTCCCGGTCGCCGTCGATGGGCTGATGGCGCAGATGGCCGGGCTGCCCGGCAGCGGCAGCATGGTTTGCGTCGGGCCGCCGTAGTTGCCTAGAGGCGCCAGTTGGATAGCCGGAGTGGGCGCATTCATGGTTTGGGTATTGTAATTACCCACCAGGTTGCCGCCGTTGTTGCCAGCGCCGCTGGTAAATACTGTGTTGCCGCTTCCGTCCATGAGATCGTCGTACTGACTTACAGTGGACGACGTTCCTTCCCAGTTCCCGTCGACGATGCTGTTGGTCAGCGTCAGTGTGCTGTAGTTGAAGATGCCGCCGCTGGGGCCGCCGCTCACGAAATTGCCCGATACGGTGCTGTTGGTCACCGTCAGCGTGCCATTGTTAACGATTCCGCCGCCGCCGCCGGCGCCGGCCGAATTCCCGGTGAAGGTGCTGTTGGTCACCGTCAAGGTGCCTTGGTTGAAGATGCCGCCGCCGCCGCCGCCGAAGTTGCCTCCGCTGTCGAGGACCGAATTCCCGGAGAAGGTGCTGTTGGTCACCGTCAGTGTGCCAATGTTATAGATGCCGCCACCGTATAGCTGCCCGCCGCTGGCCGAATTCCCGGAGATTGTGCTGTTGGTCACCGTCAGCGTGCCGGCGTTAACGATGCCGCCGCCGTTGCCGCCGTTGTTTCCGTTGGTGATCGTCACCTCGGAGATGGAGACCGTCCCGCTAGCGATATTGAAGACCCGATCCGCTTTTCCGCCGTCGATGCTCAGCAGGTTAGCGCCCGGCCCCTGAATGTTCATGCTCTTGCTAATGTTCAGCGTGCCGCCTGTGGTCACGTTGTAGTCGCCCGGAGGGCTGGTGGTCAGGTTGAGCGAACTGGCAAAGTTGATGGTCGGCGTCACTGTCGAGGTGCTGACCGTCGCAGCCGCCGCAATGGCGTCACGCAGGCTGCAACCGGTGTTTGGCGTCGCGCCCTGCGAGGTGTCATTGCAGTTACGCGCCGCACCGCCCGCGTCATCGGTCAGCGTGGTCACCGTGTAGGCAGGAGGAGGCAGATTGGTCAGGCTGAAGGTGGTGCTCAGAGAGCTATTGGAGGCGGTGACGGTATAGCTCCCCACTACTCCATTGGCCGTGGCTGTCACGCTGGCCAGGCCGTTCAAACCGGTGATTACGGCCGTGCTGGAGAGCGCCGCGCTGGCGCCGCTGCCGGGCGCGGTAAAGGTCACCACCGCGCCGAAGACAGGATTGCCATACTGGTCGAGGACAGTCACCTGCAGCGCGGTGCCAAAGGCCGAAGTCACATACGCCGTCTGCGGCGTCGCGCCGGCGGTCGCCGTCATGGAAGCCGGCGGACCCGCGAGGTTCATCAGGTGGAAGTTGACCGTCGTCAGCCCGTTGGCCGTAGCCGTCACTGTGTAGAACCCGCCCGCCGTGGCGTTGGCCGTGATCGGCGCGGAGGCAACGCCGCTGGAATTCGTCAGCACGGTGATTGTGCCGGCGCCGTTCGAGAAGGTGCCGCTGGCTCCGGTCGCCGGAGCCGTAAATTTGACTGAGACGCCGGCGACGGGATTGCCGCCCGCATCCAACACCGTTACCGCCAGCGCATTCGGGAACGCCGTGGAAACCGTCGCCGATTGCGGCGTTGTGCCGGCATTTGCCGTCATGGTGCTTGGACTGTCGATTGCCGAGCCGGTTACGGTGACCGATTGCTGGGCTGGTGTCGCGTTGGTGGTCAGCGAGACGCTCTCGCTCAGCGGGCCGCTGGCGGGCGAGACCGGCGAGAACTGGATCGGCAGATCGCACTCCTCGCCGGCGCTCAGGCTGATCGAGCCGGTGCAGGCGCTCGCGTCGCCGCTGGCCTCGGGAAAGTCCGTGGGATAGCTGAGGGCCGAGAAGATGAGCGGTTCGTTGCCGCTGTTGGAGACCTGCACGGTCTGCGTGGGGTCAGTGTCGATGGAGCCGTCGTCGGTCGCCGTGGGAAAGCTCACCGTGGGCGGCTGCGGGCGCTGGATCTTCACCACGCGGTTGTTGCCAAAATCCGCGATGAAGAGATCGCCCGCGCTGTCCACCGTCACACCGATGGGATTTGTCATTTGGGCGCCATTCACCGTCGGGGAGAGGACAATCGCTGGTCCGCCGCCAGCCGGAAGTTCCACCACGCGGTTGTTGACTGCATCCGCGATGAAGAGGTCGCCCGCGCCGTCTACAGCCACGCCAAAGGAATAATTTAACGTCAGGCTACCCACTGTCGGGCCGATGGCAATCGCCGCGCCGCCGCCCGCCGGAAGCTCCACCACGCGGTTGTTGTCTGTATCCGCGATGAAGAGATCGCCCGCGCCGTCTACAGCCACGCCAAAGGGTAAATTTAACGTCAGCCTACCCACTGTCGGGCCGATGGCAATCGCCGGGGCCGGATTGAAGGCGACCTGAGGGCCGATGCCCACGCCGCTGATGTAGGTAGTGGAAAGGATGGTTCCGGTGTTGTTGGCGCCGGAGAAGAAGACCACCGCGCCCATGCGCAGCCCTGGATATTTGGGCGTGAAGCTCACGTTCACCGTGCAGGTTGTGGCTGAGGAGTAGGTCTGGGGCGTGCAGGTGCTGCCCGCCGCGTTGGCAAAGTCAAGGCCTGTGGCGCCCTGGGTGAAGACCGCGATGCTGCCCACCGTGGTAGAGGCGGGGATGGAGAAATTGAGGGTTTGCGCCGCGCTGGTGGTATTCACCGCCTGCGGGCCAAAGCTGCTCAGGCCCCATGTCCAGGTATCGTTCAGGAATTCGCTGGAGGCGCCGCCGCCGAAGAGCACCATCTGACCGCTCGCCGCGTCGTAAGCCATTGCGGCGAGTCCGCGCGCGGGTGGACTGGTGGCGGGGAAATCCTCCGTCCAGTTTGTTCCGTCCCAGAGCCAGGTATCATTTACATAGCCACTTACATTCCCGCCAAAGAGCACCGTTTGACCGATCGATGCATCATAAGCCATGGCAGAAACAAAGCGCGCCCCTGGACTAGTCCCTGGACTCTGAAGAGTCCAGTTGCTTCCGTTCCAGAGCCAGGTGTCGTTCAGGAATTCGCTGGAATCAGCTCCCCCGAAGAGCACTATTTGGCCGTGCGCTGCGTCGTAAGTCATGGTAGCCGTATAGCGCCCGTTCGGACTGGTCGCGGGGGCTTCCTGGGTCCAGTTGCTTCCGTCCCATACCCAGGTGTCGCTCAAATTGCCGCCTTCATTTTCCCCGCCGAAGAGGACGATCTGGCCGTGTGCCGCATCGTAGGCCATGGCGGCACCGTAACGCTCTCGTGGAATGGTTGCAGGGCTTTTCTGGGTCCAGTTGGTCCCGTCCCATACCCAGGTGTCGCTCAAATTGCCGCCATCATTTCTCCCGCCGAAGAGGACGATCTGGCCGTGAGCCGCATCGTAGGCCATGCTGGAGTAAACGCGGTCTGGCGGGCTGGTGGCAGGGCTTTTCTGGGTCCAGGTGGCTCCGTCCCATACCCAGGTGTCGCTTAAGAAGCCATTGAAGGATATGCCGCCGAAGAGCACGATCTGGCCGTGAGCCGCGTCGTAGGCCATAGCATAGCTGGCGCGCGCCGGCGGGCTGGTGGCGGGCGACAACTGCACCCAATTCGGAGTGAATGTCTGCGCGGGCGCGATTGCGGGCAGCAGCAGGCCGGCAACAACAGTCAGGCAAAGCTGGAAACGGGTGCGGAAGGAGATCGGCTTTTGAACGGTCAGCGAAGAAAAATGCATTGAAGGAACCTCACCAGTGTGGTTTGCAGCCTGTTCGGACATTCGGGTAATTTTGTTTTTGACCTGGGCAAGCCGGAAAAGCTCCGGTTCGTGGAGAAAACCTCCCACTTGCCGCGGCAATTCCGCCGCCGGCCGCATCGCGCCGCAAGGAGCGGACGAATCAAGTTGGATTCTAAGGACTAATAAAATCTATGAAATGCCTCTTTATTCGCCGCGACCTGCGCGGGACCCGGCTCCATGGGCCGGAGCGAAACAGGTAGTCGGAAAGGCGGGACGACAGGCAACGAGACGAATAGGCGGAACGGGGCGAAACGAACATAAAAGCACACCCTGCCGCCAACCCCTTTGATCACGCTTTAGATGATATTCCCATGTTGGTTTAGCGGCGCAATCATAGTATCAGAAGTTTTCCCGCCGGGTCAGTGATTTGTATATTTTTTTATTCCAAAGGCTCGTGCCTGTCAGGCTCGGCGGTCTCGATGAAGACGCCGCGGCGCCGGAAGATCGCAATGACAATAGAGCGCTCTACCCACCGGATCACGAACAAACAGCAGGCGGCCCAGGGGTTGTTTCTGAAAGCGATTAGAAAGACGGCTGGACCCCAAAGTGCGGTCACCTCAAGAAGCACGATCCGGTGCTCTACGCTAGAGCGGTTCTCCAATACATATGTCCTTACTGATTCTATCGAAGGTAGCTTTTTCTTGAGGAAAAAGCCACTCTGCGGCGTGGTTTCGGTGTACAGCAATTGGAGAACCGCTATAACGCCTTGAAATGGGCGAAGAGAAAACACGAGGTTTGATCCACTCGGCTCCATCCTTCCACAGTGGCCGAGGGAAGGGCATTCACTGGAATACAACGGCGTGCTGTGGGGGATTCCGGCTCGATTTGGCGGCAAAAAGCCCCAAGCCCTGCTTTGCGAGGGGTATATTTGGGGGTATTTACTTCGGCTGAAACTATATCTATATGCGATTCAGGTAGATACAATGCTATTCGAGTCCCTCACTGTCCCTGCCTAAATCATGGCAACAAGTACTCGCGACTCATTGGAAAATATTTTTGGCAGGTATCTGCTTGACTCAGGCAGGCCCAGCAGGTTGTGGTTTCTCAGCGGCCTTTGCATCGGAATGAATCCTATGATCGGGGTTACAGGATCGACGGCCACGTCTTGCTGCGCGAGCCGGAAGAAGAGCTTGCCACGGCTCTTTGATCGCTGCCGGTTGAAGCGAAACGTGAACGCATTTCCGGGGCTTCGGCCTGAGCTGTTTTCGACGCCTCTCTGCGGGTGGAAGGCAATTCTTGAACAGTTGAAGCGGCGAATGGCAGCAGATTTGCAGCAGAATAGCTTCACGCGATTGCGTTGAGCGCGGCCCTCAATGCGCCAATATATTTTCGTTGCCGAGGATGCGGTAGAGGGTGGAGCGGCTGATGCAGAGCTGGCGGGCGGCGCGCAGCTTGTTGCCGCGGTTCAGGTCGAGGACGTATTGCACATGATGCTGGACGACGGCGTCGAGATTGAGGCTGTCGAGGCGCATCACGGACTGCTGCATATCCTGGGGGTTATCCAGGCCGCTAGGGAGGGCCAGGTCGTCGGGGCGGATGACGCCGTTGACGGCTTCTAGCAGCGCGGTTTCGAGAACGGCGGCCAGCTCGCGCACGTTGCCCGGCCAGTTGTGCTGCAAGAGGCGGGCGAGCGAACCGGGGCCGAGAATGACAGGGCGCTGCTGATAGAGGTGGCAGATACGGTCGAGCAGCGACTGGGCGAGGACGGAGATGTCTTCGCGGCGCTGGCGCAGCGGGGGAATGGCGAATCGGACGGCGGTGAGGCGGAAGGCCAGATCGGGCAGCAAGAGGCCTTGCGCGGCCATCTGGCGCAGCGAGGTTTGGGAGGAGGCGATCAGCACGAAGCGGCCCGGCGGGCGGTCTTGCAGTGATTTGAGCACGCTGAGCAGCAAACCCTGGCCGGGAGGGGCGAGCAGGTCCACACGATCGAGATAGGTGCAGCCGGCGAGGGTGGCAGGATCGGCGTCGGCGACCAGCCATTCGCGGGCGTCGCGGCGCAGGAAGGTGGTGGAGGCCAGCGGAGAGCGGCTGAAGAGATAGCGGGCCAGGGTATGCTTGCCAACGCCGTGTTCGCCCTCGATGGCCGCCACTTGCACGTAAGGCGCAGCCATCTCGGCCTGCATCAGCAGCTTGCGCCATGCCGCGCTGACTCCCACCGGCCGGGCTTCCGAGGGTGATTCCACTTCCACCAAGGTCAGGCGGGAGGCCGAGGACAAGGGCAGGGGCTCGTACTGAGCGGCGCTATTCATGGCTCTCAACGTGCCTCGTCTCCATGGCCCAAACGACAAATCCGAGGCCACCATTGGTTTCATCGGCACGCGGCGAAAAAACATGAACCGGAAAGACTTGGAATCTTTCCGGTTCGGGCGGGGGCGAGATTGGTGGCCTTGTTTCGGTTGACCCAGAACATTTTCACCGTTCCTGTAACGCGGGCATTCTGGTATCCCACCCTTCGTAAAGAACACGAAGGATGGGGCACCCAGACCCTACACTCACTCTCAGTGAAAATGCCTTAGCGGAAGCGCTTGGAGGGCTCGTCGGAGTAGATTTGGCCGTCGCGGATATGCACCACGCGATGCGCATATTCGGCGATGTCCGGCTCATGGGTGACCAGGACGATGGTGTTGCCGTTGGCGTGCAAGGTGTCAAAGAGGGCCATGATCTCCAGGCCGGTCTTGGAGTCCAGGTTGCCGGTGGGCTCGTCGGCGAGGATGATGGAGGGGCGGTTGACCAGGGCGCGGGCGACGGCGACGCGCTGCCGCTGGCCGCCGGAGAGTTCATTGGGCTTGTGGTACATACGGGACTCAAGGCCGACTTCGCGGAGCGATTCCTTGGCCCGTTCGAGGCGCTCGACGGACGGGGTGCCGTTGTAGATCAGCGGCAGCTCGACGTTGTGCAGGGCCGAGGCCCGCGCCAGCAGGTTGAAGGTCTGGAAGACGAAGCCGATCTCCTTGTTGCGGATGCGGGCCAACTGGTCGTCGTCCAGTTCGCTGACCAACTGGCCGTTGAGCCAGTAGTTTCCCTTGGAGGGCGTATCCAGGCAGCCGATCAGGTTCATCAGCGTGGACTTGCCGGAGCCGGAGGGGCCCATGATGGCGACATACTCGTTGCGGCGGATGCGCAGGGAGACGCCGCGCAGCGCCTGCACCTGCTGCTCGGAGCCCATATCGTAGGTGCGCCACAGATCCTCGACGACAATGATGTCGTCGCTGGGCGGAGCCGCAGGCTGTTCAACTACATCGGTAACGGTGTCGAATAAGGCCATTCGCGTATCTTCCTTTGCAGGTATCCTTGCTTGCGTCTTCTGGGGCATATATGAAGCCACGCCATTCAAACCCCTGAGCTGTTGCGCTTCATTCTAGCTTCCGCTCGAACCCAGCGCGGCCGGTTTCTCGGTGTCCCGCTTGACCAGCGCGCTGTTTTTGAGGGAGCGCAGCGTCTTGTAGGGGCCGATGACGATCTCGTCGCCCTCTTTCAAGCCGGTGAGCGCCTCGATGTCGGTGGTTCCGGTGATGCCGGTGGTGACGGGAACGAACCTGGCGCGCAGCTTGCCGGATTTGCTGTCAATGACAAAGACGCCCTGCTGCGGCGCGGTTTTGGCGGCGGCTGAGCTCGAAACAGCCTGCACACTGCCCTTGGCTTTGTCGTCGTCGGGGTTGTGCATGGTGAGCGCCTGGATGGGTAGCGCGAGCACACTGGCTTTGTGCGCCGTGGTGATCTTGGCGGTGGTCGAGAGTCCGGGGCGCAGCTCGTTGGAGGGCTCATCCAGAGTGATCACAACCTTGAAGTCCTTGGCCTCTTCGGTGCCGGAGGTGGAGGTCGAGGTGGCCTGGCCGGTGGAGCGCAGCAGGGCTTGATCGCCCACCAGTGTGACATGGCCCTTGAAGACCTTGCCGGGCAGCGCGTCCACGGTCACATCGGCTGGCTGACCGATCTGCACGTTGACGATGTCGGTCTCATCCACTTTGATCTCGGCGGTGATGACGCTCATATCCGCCAGGGTCATCAGGGTGGCGCCCTCGGTTCCCTGAATTCCGGTGACCACCGTTTCGCCCTCGCGCACTGGCATATTGGTCACAATGCCGTCAAAGGGAGCGGCGGCGATGGTCTTGTCGAGCAGATCCTGGTTGACGCGCAGGTTGGCGACTTGGGTCTGCATATGGCCGCGGGCGGAATCGGTGTTGGCCTTGGCCTGGTTCAACTGCGCCACGGCCTGATCGAGCGAGGCGACATCGGTGTCGAACAAGGCTTTCTTGGCGTCGTAGTTTGACTTCGGCTCAATGCCGGCCTTATAGAGAGCCTGTTCGCGCTCCCAATCGAGCCGCTTCTGCTCCAGATCGGCCTTGGCGTGCTCGACGTTGGCCTCGGCGGTCTTTTCGGCGGCAATGTAGGAGGAAATGTCCGTCTTGGCGGCGGCTATGGCGGACTCCTGGCCATGAACGTTGGCCTCCTGCTGCACGTTCTCGATGGTAGCCACAGTCTGGCCCTTCTTGACCAGATCCCCCTCCTTCACAAAGAAGTGGGTGATGCGGCCAAAGGAGGTGGCGCCCACGTTCATGTAGGTCTTGGGCTTGATCTGGCCGGTGCCGCTGACCACCGTGGTCAGTTCCTGGCGCGCGATCTTGGCGGTCAGTACCTTGGTGTAGCCCGATTGCTGCCTCCAAATGAAGACGATGACGAGTGCGGTAACGACCACAACGGCGGAAATGATCAAAAGTATTTTCTTCATGCGAGGCGGGTGCTCCAGGTCTCTCCGATTTCAGTGTACGCAAATGCAGCCTGTACAGTTCCCCAGACTGCTCAATCCGGCTTGCGCCCGCATGATTTTCCTCAGCCGGCCCGCTTAGGAACGGAATCGCGGCAAGAGCCGGAAAGACTATGCGGTCAAGTAAATGCGCTTGTTTCTTGGACGCGAGAGCGGCCCGGCTGGTCTCAAAAACCTGTTTTNNTTGGAACCCGTAGAATGGAGGATTGCAGGAGTCTTCAAGGCAAATGACGCTTAATCGTTCTCATCTTTTCATCGTCGCGCTGGGTTGCGGCCTGGTCTTTCTTCCCGCTGCCGGTCTCCGTGCTCAGCAGACGGACACCCCGTCCGCACCAGCGCAGCCGCAGGCACAGCCCCCCGCCCCGAATCCGGGAGCGGGCCAGGATGCGGACCCGCTCAAGCGCCAACGCTCCGACAAGGAGAGGATTCGCGCGCAGAAGGATCTGAAGATCGAGATCAAGGGCGCTTACAAGACCTGGCTGGAACAGGATGTGCCCTACATCATCACCGATGAGGAGCGCAAGGCCTTCAAGGCTCTCGGCAACGACGAGGAGCGCGAGGCGTTCATTGAGAACTTCTGGCTGCGTCGCAACCCCAATCCGGATTCGCCGGAGAACGAGTTCCGCGAAGAGCACTACCGGCGCATCGCCTACGCCAACGAGCACTTTGCCGCCGGCAAGCCGGGGTGGAAGACCGACCGCGGCCACATCTACATCTCCT
>PLPA01000223.1:0-5529 GCA_003159355.1 Acidobacteriaceae bacterium
CTCCGGGTTTGCCTCAAAGCTGGCGCAGGCGACTGCCCTGTTGGGCCGTCGTTCGCGAGGCTACCGTCTTTCTCGGTTTTGCCCTCTTTTTCCTGGTTTATGGTCAGACCCCGCTTACCGGCGGCGCCGGCCTGGGCCTGGTGGGAGCCGATGAACCTCGCTATGCCCAGATCGCGCACGAGATGCTGGATCGCTTCGATGCGGCGCACACCCTGAAGGGCAAGCTAAGCGCCTGCGTCACCCCTTACCTCTATGGCCAGCCCTGGCTGGAAAAGCCCGCGCTCTACTACTGGCGGGCGATGTTCGTCTTCCAGGACTTCGGCGTGCACGACTGGACGGCGCGCCTGCCCTCGGCCACCTTCGCCTTCATCATGGTGGCGCTCATCTACCTGCATATGNNCATCATGGGCTTTGCCCGCGGCGCTTCCACCGATATGCAGATGGCCGCGCCGCTGGCCATCGGCCTTCTGGGCTGGTACGCCTGGTACGAGACCGACTCCAAGTTCTGGCTCTTCGACATCTACTTTTTCACCGGCGTGGCCACGCTGGCCAAGGGGCCGGTGGCGCCCTTTCTGGCTCTCGTGATTGTGGCCGCCTTCGCCTACCTGCGCCGCGAGTGGTCCATTCTGTGGCGCTCCTTCTGGTGGCCGGGGGTTGCGCTCTACTTTGCCATGGTTCTGCCCTGGTTTATCGCCGTCCAGTACAAGAATCCCGACTTTTTCCGTGTGTTTTTCCTGGAACATAACCTGGAGCGCTTTGCCACCAATCGCTATGAGCATCAGCAGCCCTTCTGGTATTACCTGGTGGTGGCGCTGCTGGCGGTGATGCCCTGGACAGTGGTCGCGGTGCGGGCGCTGATCGACGGCATCCAGACCTCGGTCTGCGAGTGGCGGGCGCGCAACTCAATGAACTGCAAGCCCTGCGCCGGCCGCCCCGGCGACGCTTTCCCGGAGTTCCTAGTCCTGTGGGCGCTGATTCCCATCGCCTTCTTCTCCCTCTCGGAATCCAAGCTGCCGGGCTACATCCTGCCCTCGATTCCGCCCATCACCATCCTCACCGGCGACTATCTTTTCCGGCGACGACAGCAGGGACTCAACCGCTGGGTTCTGCTGGGCCATGCGGTGCTTTGCGGCGTGATGACCATGGCCACGCTGCTGCTGCCCTGGTTTGTGGCCCACGGCCGGCAAATGCCGCCGCTGACGGCGTTGCTGGTGGCGGCGATTTCGGCGACCGGCGCGGCGCTGCTGATCCTGATTGTTGTGAAAGGCTACGGCGTGGCCAGGCTGCGGCTGGTCACTTCAGGAGTGCTGGTTGTACTGCTTTTCTTCCTCTTCGGTGTCGGCCCGTTCTTCGGCATTCCGGCCATTGCGCAAACCAAGCGGGTGATTCACCTGCTGGACCGCTCCTACTCCGCGCGCCCGCTGGCCGAGCGGCTGGCCAAGCTGGGGCCAGGCGACGAGACGGTCGCGGTCTTTCGCGTGCGCCGCGACATCGAATATGGACTTTCGTTCTACCGCAATCGCGAGGTGGTCAACTACGAGGAGAGCGGCGTGCCAGATGAGCAGCATCTGCTGGTGATGCGCGTCTCCGGCCGCGGCGCGGACCCGCAAGCCCCGGCGGCGCTGGAAGAGTACCTCGAAGGCCGGCCCCATGAGCAACTCTTCAGTTGGCCTGAGCAGGGTCTGCTCATCTACACGGTCGGCGCCCGGTAAGCGGCCGGGAAGACGATGCCCATGCCCGCGGAATCCGATCAGGCGCGATCAGGCAGCGACAGAATCGCCTTGCGCCTTCGTTTGTCGCGCCAGGACTTGCTCTGCCGGCGTGACCGAGAGCCGCAGGCCCAAGGTTTTTAACACAGCGATCAGCGTCTTCAGTGTGGGATTGCCCTTGGGTGAGAGTGAGCGATAGAGCGACTCCCGGCTGATGCCCGCCTGCGCCGCCACCACGCCTAGACCGCCGTAAGCCTCGGCCGCGGCGCGCAACATAATCAGTCCGCCGGCGCGCTCCTCTGGGTTATCGAGAGCTTCCATGGCTGCTTTGAGGTATTCGACAGCAAACTCCCGGTCCCTTCGCAACTCCTGGACTTCCCATTCGTGAAAAGAACCGACCCCAACAGGTTTGCTCATGGCTGTCTCCTTTTCCAATCCTCCCAGAGCGCCTTGGCTCGGGCTATATCCTTTGGTTGACTGTTCTTATCCCCACCGCTTCAGATATTTGCGGAACCAATTCCCCTTCGTTGGCGTACCTTGACCGTATCGGGAGGTACGAATGGATTTAAAAATCGTTTTGCCGGCCGGCGGCCTTTTACTGGTCCTTTGCCTTGCCGCAGCTTCGCGCTCGCAATCCCCGGCCGGATCTGCCCCTGTCTTGGTGAAGGCCGAGTTGCCGAATCCGCCTGCATACACCCAGGACGGCCGATTGCTCTTTCCCGCGCATTACCGCGAGTGGGTCTATTTGAGCACCGGCGTCGACATGAGCTATAACCCGAAGGCGATAGCCACGGGGCACACGGTGTTCGACAACGTCTTTGTGAACCCGGGGGCCTACACCAGATTCCTTCAGGCGGGAACCTGGCCGGATAAGACGGTTCTGGTGCTGGAGGCGCGGATGGGGATGGACAGGGGTTCCATCAACCAGCAGGGCCACTATCAGGGCACGCAGGTAGTGGGCGTCGAGGTCCACGTGAAAGATGAAGCCAGATTTTCCGGCAAGTGGGCATTCTTCGACTTTGACGATGAGGTCAGCGGTAGCCTCTTTCCCAAGGACGCCGCCTGTTACTCCTGCCACGCCGACCACGCTGCCGTGGATACGACCTTCGTTCAATTTTACCCGACACTCTTGCCCATTGCCCGGCAGAAGAAGACATTGAGCGAGAGTTACCTGAAGGAAGAGGCGGCGGCAAAATAAGCGAACCGCTTACGCGAGCGCTAACTTAATTCAAAAACATCGTCCGGTAGAGCGTATCCCGCTGGACGGGTTTAAAACCGGCGTCGCGGATGATGCGGCGGAGTTCTTCTTCCGTGGTGCAGTTACTCGTGCCAGCGGCCTTGACAACATTCTCCTCTAACATTACTGAGCCTACATCGTTGCCGCCGAAGTGGAGTCCTAACTCCAAGACCTTCAATCCCTGCGTCACCCAGCTTGCCTGCACGTTCTCGATGTTATCGAGATAAAGGCGGGAGATCGCCAGCACCTTCAGGTACTCGACTGAAGTTGCTTCCTCCCAGCCGCGTCCGCCGAGGGCGGTGTTTCCCGGCTGGAAGCTCCACGGAATGAAGGCCGTGAATCCGCCGGTCTCCTCCTGCAGGCGGCGCACCACTTCAAAATGATTGATGCGCTGCTCAAAGCTTTCGCCGACGCCGAACATCATGGTCGCTGTGGTGCGCATCCCTAGCTGGTGCGCGGTGCGATGCACGCTGACCCAATCCTCGGTGTTGCATTTGATGCGCGCGATGCGCCGGCGCACGTCGTCGTCCAGAATCTCCGCGCCGCCGCCGGGGATCGAATCCAGCCCCGCCGCGCGCAGCCGGATGATTGTTTCGCGCAAGGGCAGGTCGGAGTACCTGGCGATGGCCAGAATCTCCGAAGCCGTTAAGCAGTGCAGCCAGATTTGCGGGAAGCGCTGTTTGATGCCGCTGAAGAGGCGTTCGAACCAGTCGATCTTGAGGTCGGGATGGATGCCGCCCTGCATCAGCACGCCGGTGCCGCCCATCTCCAGCGTCTCGGCGATCTTCTCATAGATCATGTCGAAGTCGAGTATGTAGCCTTCGTCCGAGCGCGGCCCGGTAAGCGGCCGGTAGAAGGCGCAGAAGGTGCAGTACTCGGTGCAGAAGTTGGTGTAGTTGATGTTGCGATCAATGATGTAGGTGACCACGCCCTCGGGGTGCAGGCGGCGGCGCACAGCATCGGCCTCGAAGCCCAGGCCGATCAGGTCAGGGGAGTGGAAGTGGTCGAGAGCCTGTTGGCGGGTCAGCGGCATAGTTTGATTCTAACAATTCATGGTTTGCCGTCGTCCAGCTTGGCGACGGGTTTGAACGTGGGCCGCGGCTTTTTCGCCGGGCTGGAGACACCCATGCTCAGCAGAAAAAAACTGAAGCCCTTGCGTAGTGAGTCGAGCATATTCATCCTCCGCTGCCCTTCATCGTAAAGCATTTGAAGGCCTTGCGCAGGGAAGATGGATTCGGCATCATTGCGGGAGCGGATTCTCACTGCATCAAACAGCGCATCCATGATGCGCTATGGATGCAAGCCGCCGTGTAACAGTTTGCGCATTAATAGCACTATAAGGATATTCTGGACAAAACTGTCCAGATTTGACACAGTTTCACCATGCCGCAGCGGGATGTTCAACGGCCATCGCTGTCTGCGGCCATTCCCCACCCAAGGAGTTTCCCCCATGGCAGATCATTCGCAGATGAAACTGGGCCGCAAGGCCATCAAGACCGACACGCGCACGCTGGCCTTCGGCGACTATCTCACGCCGGCGCTTCCGCCGCCGCCCGCCGCCGCCGACTGGACCAAGGGCATCACCAGTTGGGGCATGATGCTGAACGACACCCTCGGCGACTGCACCATCGCCGGCTGCGGCCACGCCGTGCAGGTGTGGACCGCCAATACCAGCGGCATTGTCACTTTGCCCGATCCCACCATCGAAAGCTACTACGAGCAGTGGGACGGCTATGTTCCCGGCAATCCCAACACGGACAACGGCGGCGTGGAGCTGGACGTAATGAACGACTGGCAAAAGAACGGTTTTGCCGGCCACGCGCTGCTGGCCTTTGCCGATCCCAAGCCGGCCATCCTGGTGGAGATTCAACAATCCATCGCGCTCTTTGCCGGTGTCTACATCGGCCTCTCGCTGCCGCTGACGGCCCAGACCCAGGCGGTGTGGGATGTGGTCAAGGGCGGCGGCGCCAAGGCCAAGCCCGGCAGTTGGGGCGGCCACTGCGTCTATGTGCCCAAGTATGACGCTAACGGCTTTACCTGCATCACCTGGGGCCAGCCGAAGACCATGACCCTCGCCTTCTGGAAGAAATACTGCGATGAGGCCCACACCCTCTTCGGCCAGGACTGGCTCACCGCCAAAGGCGCTCCCAGCGGCTTCGACCAGGCCCAGTTGCAGACCGATTTGGCCGACATCAAATAGCCCATCCGGCTACATATTCCTCCGCCGCGCGTCCAATCCGTGCCGGATCGCATCCAAGGCTCCCCCCAAGGTGGT
Organism: Acidobacteriaceae bacterium; assembly: GCA_003159355.1. Lineage (GTDB taxonomy): Bacteria > Acidobacteriota > Terriglobia > Terriglobales > Acidobacteriaceae > Telmatobacter. The sequence goes on from PLPA01000223.1 coordinate 5,222, forward strand.
TTAATACCTTATGGGGGGAGCGCTGTGCCGGCGCTGCCGTACTCCCGTGGAGGAATCCCAATACCGATGTCTTCTTTTCGCCGTTTTGCCCTTCTGCTGGCGCTGGTTTTTGCCGCCGCAACCGCCGCTCAGGCCCAAAGCTCGACTTCGAGCAGCAGCCAGACCGATCAAGCCCAGCCTCCGTCCATGGCCGTGCAGGATGCCGCCCAGTCCCAGGGCGCGCTCAGCGTTCAGGCCCGCATCCGCGCCCGCCGCGCACAGCGCCGCGCCGCCGCCATTCACGAGGCCTACGCCCACCGCTATGAGGC
>PLPA01000223.1:5534-9379 GCA_003159355.1 Acidobacteriaceae bacterium
CACCGCCTACGTGTACCTCAACCAGGAAACCAACAGCGCGATCACCAACCCGGCGATCAGCCAGTATGCCGCTCTGGCCGGCCCCACCTATCGCTTCTACCTGCAGCCCAGGTTTTCCGTCTCCGGCCGCGTCCTGGCTGGGATCGAAAAGGGAAACTTTTCCGGCGACGTAAACCACAGCCCCCAGGAAGCCGTTGCCCTCGGGCTCTGGCCGGACGGCTATACCTTCGCAGCCAGCGCCAGCATTCCGGTGGAGTACAACCTGACCCCGAAGATCGGACTGCGCGTCGCCCCCGAGTACTACTTCACCGGCTTCGGTTCGACCGTCCAGTACACCCGCGGCTTCAGCACCGGCATCGTCTTCCGCTTAGGCAAGCAGTGAAAAAGCAGGGAATAGGGAACAGAGAATAGGAAATAGCGTATGAGGGATTCCAGCGTGACTGACGCCAAGGACATCGACGGCTGGTCGAACTGCCAGCTGGCGCCGAGGAGGATTATGTGTACGCGATGCGGGCCGCCTTGGCTTTGATGGACAAGGGTTTCCCATGGGCAAAATCCCTAAGCTGGACCGCGAAGCCCTGCATGATCGCGCACCGCTTTGGCCGAGAGAATCCCGCTGAGGTTTTCCCCGTTGATTCCCGCTTGCCGGGACGCTGCTTCCGTCTAAAACTGGCGCGCGTCAGAAGCTGAAAGCGACCCTTCAGCCCGAATTTTTTTCGGCAGGAATGGCTGGCCGGCTTCCGGTTTTCAAGGATTTCGACCGATTCGGCACTTTCCATCCCTCCCCTGATGCCCTAAGCTAGAACCATGAACGACTCCATTCAGGCAATGCCGTCTACGCAGGATGAAATATTCGATTTATTGGTGGTGGGCGCCGGACCCACCGGCCTCTCCTGCGCCATTGAAGCGCAAAAGGCTGGCTTGCGCGCCGTGGTGGTGGACAAGGGCTGCGTTTGCAACTCGCTCTTCCACTACCCCGCGCACATGACCTTCTTCACCACGCCGGAGTTGCTGGAGATCGGCGGCATTCCCTTTTCCAGCACCAATCCCAAGCCCAATCGCAACGAGGCGCTTCAGTATTACCGGCACGTGGCGGCCTACTATCGGCTAGACGTTCGTGTGTACCATCGCGTGGAGCGGGTGACGGGCGCGGACGGCGCCTTCACGGTGCATACGCTGGACCGCTTTGGCCGTTCAGGCAAGATTCAGGCCCGCAAGCTGGTCATCGCCACCGGCTATTATGACCTGCCCAACTACCTGCACATTCCCGGCGAGAGCCTGAGCAAGGTGCATCACTACTACTTCGATCCCCACCCCTACTTCGGCATGGACGTGCTGGTGATCGGCGGCAAGAACTCTGCGGCCATTGCGGCGCTGGAGTTGTGGCGCAGCGGCGCGCGGGTCACGCTGGTCCACCGCGAGAGCGAGATGCACAGCCATGTAAAGTACTGGATCAAGCCGGACATCGAAAACCGCATCAAGAACCGCGACATCAAGGCCTATTTCCGCTCCGAGGTGATTGAAATCAACCCGGACACGGTGGTCATCGAAACGCCTCAGGGCCGCGAAACCATCAAGAACGACTTTGTCTTCGCGATGACCGGCTACCACCCCGACTTTGAGTTTCTGGAGAGCATGGGCGTGCGCCTCGAAGGCGAAGACCGCCTGCCGGTCTGCGACCCGAAGACCAAGGAGAGCAACGTCCCCGGCATCTATCTGGCCGGCGTCATCGTGGCCGGCTCCCGCACCAATGAAATATTCATCGAGAATGGCCGCTTCCACGGGCAGCTGATCGCACAGGCGCTGACGGGCAAATAGGGAGTCTTAGGCTATACGTTTCGCTCTGGTTGGAACCGGGTTCGGAGGCGTAGATCTCAAGCCACGCATACGTTCACGGCGACGTTGAAGAATCTCGGAGAATGGCCCACGCTCAAATCCGGTAAAGTCCGTGATTTCAGGCATCTCGGAGAGGTCAATGTCTTCATCCCTGACGGTGGCCAGGAATTCCAACTCACGCTTCTGCTGCTCCGTTAGCTCGCGCATATTCTCTCCTTTCCACCTTTATAGCTGGCCGCGCGGAGATGATTCGAATAATCTCCTGCGCCTCATCGCCTCGAATTGTGTTCACCACGAATAGAATTCCAACTCGGCCAGCAACCCCAATAGCGATGTCCCTTGCCTCGAAGTCGCTGTGCTTCACGTCCGTTCGATAGACGATATTGGGATCGTCGAAGACCAAGGCTGCTGTCTCGAAACTCACACCATGGCGACGAAGATTCACTTGATTCTTTTGCGGATCCCATTCAAATTTTACCCCGGAAAACGCCGAAGCAAAACGAACAAGGTTTGGCCACGCATTCGCCATTTCACTCGTATTCTAGCACGCCTTTGGCTTCCAAAGTTCTGTTGATTCAGGTGCAAGCCTCGAACTCAGCGGAACCGTCTCGCTTCAATTCAGCCCCAGGCTGTGTGGTCGGAGAAGGCCGAGCGGATCAAAGTGCGCCGGCTGGCCAGCCGGCTTGGGCATACAGTGGAGCCTTGACTTCAAAGGAGCCGCGTAGGAGCGGGTGACGTGCAGCCGGTCCATCACCACGTAGCGGGTGCGCAGGCCGTCTACGGTCGCGGGCAATTGGGCGGGAAGGCGATTGCGGTCCACGTAGACGACCAGCGCGGCCTCGCGCGGATTGTCCAGGCTCTGGCCCACGCCCACGCCGAAGAAGGCGGGATTCTGGCGCATCAGGCTGGCGGCGGCCTGATTCTTGATGGCTGCGGCTTGCGTAAGCGCCGCCGAAGGTAGCGACGGAATGTTCGCCTCGAAAGGGGTCTGCGGAGCAGAGCCGTAGGTCACCGCGCGAGCCGTGGTGGGAATCGCGATGGTGCGCGCGCCGTCCACAGTGGGGGGTACGTTGACCGTCCTGCTCTCATCGGTGTAAACGATCACAGCGGCCTCGCCGGGGTGATCGCTGCTCTTGCCGGTGGCCACGCCCAGAATGCCGGTTGCCGAGTTCACCAGCATACGCGCCTGAGCCAGGGCCTGCTGGGCGCGCGTGTTTTCCGCGTCGCTGAGCGCGCGAGCCTGCGCGGCTGGGATGGTGCTGTCGCCATAATTCAGGCAACTGACTGCATGGTCGGCTGCGCCCACAAAACTATAACTGCCGCCTAACTGCGCGGCTAACTCATTCAGGACTTCCGCCGCCGGGTTGGCCACGCCCTGACTCACTCCTGAAACGTCAGTGCCGCCGGCAAAGTAAAGGCCCACCGGTTCCGCATTCGCGGCATCGACGACCAGCGCGCCCGAGTCGCCCGAGTCGCTGAACTGATTGCCGCTGAGGCCCAATTGATGGGTGAAGGTCTTGGTCAGGTAGGGCCGTGTCTCCGCGCAGTCGAGGTAGTAATCGACCATCACGTCAACATCGATGGCCGAGATTCCGCCGCAGGTCAGCCCTGTGGTCCGGCCGCTCTTGGCTACCTGCTGATTGATCCACGCGCTTTCACCCCGCCCGCCGGTCGAGCTGATGCCGGGAGGCGCGGCGGCCAGAGTGCCGTCCGCCTGTCTGCCGCCCAGCTCCAGAATGCCGCCGCTGGGGTCAACGGCGCGCGAGGTGACCTGGGCAATGGCCGCGTCGGCGTTGGTCTGCTTCGAGCTGAGCGCCAGCCAGCCGGTCAACGAGGCGACCGGGGCAACAGGATTTGGGCCCGCGCCATCGCCAAAGGGTGTGCAGTTGTTGTCGATGAGGCCCGGCTGGATGATGGTGTCGCCGACGCTGGCGTGGTCGCTTTTGGCCAGCACGTGGTTGTTGCTCAGCAGGTACTGGCGCTTGCTTGCGTCCTCGACGAGCGCGCCC
>PLPA01000122.1:0-141 GCA_003159355.1 Acidobacteriaceae bacterium
AAGGTTAAATAGCTGAACATCGCTTCCTGCTTCTGATCGTTTCCACGCATGGTTCTTTGATAAATCAAATCCTGACAAAAATCAGTGACCGCCATCAGGCCAGAAGTTTTTCCGCAGACTGTGAAGTCGTGCCCTGACACT
>PLPA01000122.1:261-3180 GCA_003159355.1 Acidobacteriaceae bacterium
ACGTTTCCAGGGCGGTGAGCGCGGATGCACCGGCCAGCAGTTCGAGAATGCCACGCCTGGAAATTGTTATCACTTGACTGCCGGGACCGCCTTCTTGTGCTCCACGAAGATGTGTGCTTGATGACAGCTCACACACGTCTTGCCTTTCATGAATGGATCAGACTTCAGTTGTGCCACCTGATCGNNTGCCCGCGAAGTCCGGTGCTGTTGTCTCGCCATGGCACACGGTGCATTCGACACCGTTGGAGGCATGCGGGCTGGCTTTCCATTGGTCATACAACGCCTTGTGGCAACTGGAACAGGTATCTCCGGCTGGAAGCAGCCGATGGTGAATATGCGTGGCTTGATCCTGCTGAGCAATGGCAGGTTGGACGGCAATAGCCAAAACGAGAAAAACGAACAGGGTGAGACCNNGCCTTTTGCCAAAGGAATGTTCACAAACCTCGCTTGATTCCGCTGTCTGTCGCTGCGGTCGTGCAGATTCATGCGCTATGGTGCGCCCTTTCGCTACCGCCTCGGGTGAGGCGTTGCTGTCACCAGAGTCGGCCAACCGCACAACTGGCAGCGGACCGAGCCGTTGAGGAACCCTGTCCGACCCGTTCTACCCTGCGGGCGAACACCCAAAGCCCCAATCGAGCAAATGTGTTGCGATTCTTGGCGAGTCACGCTTTAGGAACCTGTGATTTCAGCCCGGACGTTGCTCGCTTTATGCAAAATCGCCAAGTATCAAATCCACGACCAAACGCCCACGGTATTCCGAATCAACGCCACCAGTCGGAGCGGATTTCTTCACCGTGGATCACTTCGGATGGAAGACCGGGTGTTGGGGACCAGAGCTTCAGATCCTTGACGGCAAATACACTTTCAATTGGCTTCGTCCATGGGTGGAGCGCGAGGTCAAACAATCCCCAGTGAATGGGCATGAGCAGGCCGTGGCCGCCAAGGGCTCGAAAGCTGCGGACAACTCCTTCTGGGCCCATGTGAATGTCCGCCCAAAGAGGGTCTGAAGCGCCGATCTCAAGCATGGTGAGATCAAACGGTCCAAACTGCCTGCCAATTTCGACGAAGCCATCCCACTCTCCCGAGTCGGCGCCGTAATAGACGCGATGTTTAGGGCTGACGAAAGCGAAGGAAGCCCACAGAGTCTCGAATCGATTGAAGAGACTGCGGCCAGAGAAATGGCGGGCTGGCAAGGCGGTGATCGTCACTGAGCGAACGTTTACATCCTCGGTCCAGTTCAGGGTGGTGCAGCGCGTGGCATCGACGCCGAGAGTATGCAGAATCTTCTCAACGCCGAGCGGCGTGATCCAGCGGGCGTAGCGAAGCTGCGGCATTGTTGCAAGCCTGCGGATGGTGCCTGTGCCCAGATGATCATAATGATCGTGCGAAATCACAACGGCATCGATGGCCGGCAAATCCTGAAGTGCGAGCGGCGCGGGGAAGAAACGCTTGGGTCCGGCCCATTGCGTGGGGGCCGCGCGTTCATCCCAGACAGGATCGATGAGTAGACGTATCCCGTCGATCTCAACCAGCGAGGTGGAGTGGCCCATCCAGGTAACGCGCAGGCCTGAACGGGGACTCGTCGCAAAGATCCGAGGGTCGGTATGAAAGGGGCCAAGAGAATGTCTTGGTGATCGTGCCGCGGCTCCCAAGAAGAAACGAGGACCGATCTTGAACATCAGCGAAAGCCCACCGACTTTCGCTGGTACGGGATTCAAAAACTTTTTACCATCCCGTTTCGCAGGCATCAGGGTCATGCCTATTGGATGGTTTATCTTGCGCATGGATTCCTTAAAACGTAAGCAGTCATGAGAAGGTGCAGCCGCTCTATTCCTCCGGCAGCAGCGGAGAAAGTGGGCAGACTTCGATCCGTTCGCGCGAGGCGCCCATCGCGATATACAAACCTGAACCAACGATCAGAACTCCCCCCAGAAGCATCGAGATTGTCGGAATTTCGTGCCAAATAAGATATGCGATCAAAGCGCCGGTGAGAAGCTGCGTGTAGTGATATTGAGAGACGCTGGCTGCAGAGGAATGCTTCAAGGCTATATAGAAGCAGCCGCTTCCCAAAGCGCAGAAAAATCCTGTCGCGCCGAGCGCAGCGGTGAGCCGCGCGGTCAGAGGTTCGGCGTGGCCAATCATGCGCCCGAAGCCGTATGCGGCCATCACGATTCCAGAAAAGAAGACGAAGCTCTCTGACTTTTCCGTCTGCGTGATGACGCGCGACCAGACCATGTTGGCCGAAAAGCAGGCGACGCAGACCATGCAGGCGGCAATGCCGATCCAGTCTCCCTGGCGTGCGTATCCAAAGGGATCGACGGCGACAACGACTCCGGCAAAGCCGACCAGAATAGCCAGCGACTTGCGCCAGTCCAACCGCTCCTGCAAAAATAAAGCCGCCAGGATTGCAGTGACCATCGGAGCCATGAAGACAAGAATGTAAAACAACGTCAATGGCAGATGACGCAGGGCAACGACCACGCACAGGTTGTTGGCCAGATCGAGGCAGGAGCGAAAAACCTGGCGCTTTGGCTGCTTGGGCCAAAGAGACTTTACCTGTTTGCGCCACCAACCATGCAACAGCAGAAACGCCACAACGAAGAGGCCAAGAAATGCAACTACCTCATACGCCGGAAGCCGCGAGCTTCCGATCATTTTGATGATGCTGTCGGCCAGCACCCAACAGGTGAAACCAGCCAAAGCAAAACCAATTGCTTCGAATTCGGAATAAGAGGTCTTCATTGTTTAAAGCAGAGCGTTATGGCCACTTTAACAGAAGGACGCACCGCTCCAGGAATCCTCGCTGGCCTGAGGAGAATTGGAAAAACAACTCAATCCGCGTCATCCTCATCGAATTCGCCGTCTTCCGTCTGGCTTGCAGAATAAGCTGCGCGCTACGCTGGACTCTTGTTGACAACA
>PLPA01000068.1 GCA_003159355.1 Acidobacteriaceae bacterium
GGCCAGATACTCGTGGTGATAGACCGCCGGACCCGAAAGCGCCAGCCCGCCCAGCATGGCCCACTCCGGACCCAGCAGCAGGCCCAGAAGGATGATCGTCTCGAAGGAGATGTCGGCGGCCAGAAAGTTGGGCACCGCGATGCGAATCCATACGCCCAGCGTCAGAGGAACCAGGAAGAACGCCAGCAGCGCCAGGGTTTGCCGGGGACGGCGCTGCTCGGCAAAGAAGAGCCGCCGGAAGGTGCTGACCCGCGCCAGCACGCTGGCTACCGAGGCCACCACGCCCAGCTTGACCAGCAGCGTAATCAGAATGAGATTGTCGCTCACCGCGGCGTATCCCGATGCAGCGCCTTCACCTGATAGCCGGCGCGCTTCAGCTCTGCGGTGATCTCCTCGACCATCATCACGCTGCGGTGCTGGCCGCCGGTGCAGCCGAAGGCCACGGTCAGGTAGCTCTTGCCCTCCTCCACATAATGCGGCAGAAGATAAAGCAACAGGTCCGTGACCCGGTTAAGAAACTCCCTGGTCTGCGGAAACCCGCGCACATAGTCGGCCACTTTGGGGTCGAGGCCGGTCAGCTTGCGAAACTCCGGCACAAAATGCGGATTGGGCAGGAAGCGCACGTCGAAGACCATATCCGCATCCAGCGGAACGCCGTTCTTGAAGCCAAAACTGAGACACGAAACCAGCAGGCGCTTGGTCTCTTCTTCCTGGCCAAACCGGTCCTGAATGTGGGCGCGCAACTCGTGCACGTTGTAATTCGATGTGTCGATCAGCGTGTCGGCGACGTTGCGGATGGGGTCCAGCAATTGCCGTTCCTCGACAATGGAGCGCGAGACCGTCTCCTGCCGGCCCAGCGGATGCGGACGCCGGGTTTCGGAGTAGCGCCGCACCAGCACCGCGTCCTGCGCGTCCAGAAAGACCACGCGCGTGCGCAGAAGTTTTTTCACGCCTTTGAGAATCTCCGGGAGGCGGTCCAGNNGTGGCAAAATCCGGCAGCAGCTCCAGGGGCAGGTTGTCCACGCAGTGAAAGCCCAGATCTTCAAAGGCCTTGAGCGCCGAGGCCTTGCCGGAGCCGGAGATTCCCGTGACAATGACCAGTTCCTTGCCCGGTTTGGCCTCCTTACGCGTCGAGGCAACTTGGTTCGCGGACTGTGAAGAAGGATCCATGGCCACATCGTACACTGAAAACCTAAAATTTGAGGTCAATTTTGTCTGTCTGTGGAAAAGCGTCAATACCCGATTCACGCCTCGGGCGCAACCTTTCAACTTTTCAGGCGTCTCAACTGCTTGCGCCACCACCCGCACGCCTAACTCATGCCCCAGGTAAATCAGCGAATCCAGAACGGCCACCTGGCGGCCGGTCGAAGTTATGGAAGCTCCACCAGCTCCATCTGGCCGTCGCGGCGGCGATGGAGCACATACTGTTCTCCAGTGAGATTGCGGAAGATCAGCAGGTCGCGGTCGCGGAACTCGGCCTCTTTGACCGCCTCCTCGATGGTCATGGGCGTCAAGGCAATGGCCTCGCTGGCGGAGACGATGTGCGGCTCGACGACCGTCTTGCCCGCCGGGAAGGAGTGCACGGCGATCACCGTGCTGGCCTTCTTGCGGGCACGAGCAGGCTTGGCCTCCGCAGCCTCCGCCTCCGGCTGGGCGGCGCGGGCTTTGGGCCGGGAGACCGGAGGCGCCGTGAGCACCTTTTCCTCCTTGGGCAGCCGCTTGCTCTCGATCCGCCGATCCCGATGACGGCGCGCCTGGCTTTCGGCGTGCACCAGGGCCTGGCGCAGCGCCGACTCCAGCGTGTCGGCCTCGCCCGAGGCCACGATGGTAAGCAGCCGGGCCTGGATCGTCACCTCGACTACCTGCAGACGCTTCAGCGCGCTGAACGTAACGCTGGCGCGCGCGCTCTTGCCCAGAATGCGGGCAATCCGCTCCATCCCCTCCTCGGCCTGCGCACGCAGCGCCTTGGAGATACTCACTTGCCTGGCGGTGTATTCCACTTCCATGGTCAGCCTCCGCTTTCTGATCTTCTCAGTTCTGTGAATTTGGTTTAAGGTATTGAGCAATTAGCTCGTTGGCAGTGCGTTGAAGATCGTCAATCTTTTCTTGCAATTCAAATTGTTCCGCTTGATAGGCATCCATCTGTTCGACAATCGCCGATTGTGTATCCAAATCTGGCAATGGGATGCGTATAGACTTCAAGGATCCCAAGTTCAGTGTTTTGCCCTTTGCGGCATCTTGCACATTTGATGTTAGATCCATCCGCGAGAGCAGGTGATAGAGATATTTTGGCAATACTGTTCCAGGCTTTTTAGGGATCAACCCGGCAACTGCTTCATTCGTGTATAGAGGCACCCCTGAGATAACTACCTTGCCGATGGTCAGTTTAAAACTGAGAAGAACTGTATCTTTTGGAAGAAGCTTAACACTAGACTCAGCAGCACCTATTGGCGTTATCATCCTTTTTGTCGCAGTGATAAACTGCTGTGTCATATCGGTAATAGTCACCCAAGGCAGAGTTCCTCCGCGCCAGTAACGATGGTTTTTCGTGGACGGTGTTCCGCCAATTAAAATGTCACATATTCCCTTCTCACCACCTAAATCAACCCAGCCTTCATGACTTTGCTGCTTTCGGTAAGAATCCATGGAGAGCTTATATTTATTTTTTCGAATACTATCAACATTCACAGTGAATGACTTTGCAGATGCAGCCTTATCCGCCCATAGAGTTCTTAACAATGTAAGATCATCCAGCTCTATAGTTTCTCTTCCGGTCTTACTGGATGTCTTTTCATAACCATCTTCGGTTACTTCGAAGAACCAAACATTTTTGGTCTGTTCGCCCTTCTCAAAAAAAATGATACTTGTAGGTTGTCCCGTGTAGGGCCGAAATACAAAACTATGAAGTTTGATAATTGCTGTCACATTGAATTGGTCAACGAGCCGCTTTCTGATATTGGCATATTGGGAATCTTCTTTGAAGAGCATCCCTTCGGGCACAACAACGCCTGCTCGTCCATTTTCCTTATTCATTGCGTTCATTACATGAGCTAAAAACACCGGATTTGCATCCGTTCCTTTCAATCCGTAGTAACCCGCATAGTCTGTCTGTTGCGAGAATGGGAAATTTGTGAGAACAACGTTATATTTTCCTTTAATTGGCTTCTCAAGACTGTCCATCTGCTTAATATTGTTATGACCGTCACCTGTGAGAATCATATTCATTTTCGCTATCTTTGCAGTCCCGGTAAACTCTCTTCCAAATATTGTATCCTCTCGAAGAATCTTTAAAGATTCTTTAGTAATCTTGACATTCCTCTTGAGATGTTTAAAGGCTGCAATGAGAAACCCTCCAGTGCCGCAGCATGGATCATAAACAGTTTCCCCATACTTAGGAGCCACGAGATCTACAATCAGTTTAACAATATGACGGGGCGTAAAGTATTCACCTAGATCGTTACCAACAGTGATGGAATTCTTTAAGAAATACTCAAAGGCATCACCTTTTATATCCGAGTCTGCATTAAGAAGTTGAAGTGTAGATAGTCTGTCAACGATCTTCTTTAAAATCTCAGGCTTGTTAATTAGAAGCTTGGGTTGAAAAACATCCCCACTATGATTGTACTTCCCAATTAAACGAGGAAGGATCGTATCGTTTATATAATCGAGCATACTCTCTGCATCTTTCTTGTTAAACTGCTCCCAGCAATACTTCTTCTCAAGAATACGCGGCTCATTATTCTTTTCTCTATCATTCTCCAATTCGCTGATTAACTTCAAAAAGAGCAGGTTTGAGAATTCGGTAAATCGCTCAATTCCTTCACGCAGCCCTTCCTTACGAAGAAGATCGTTAGCTTCTGCAAAGGCACTAATAAGCTCACGTCGTGATATTTTATATTTATCGGGTGTAAATACTCTGGAACCTTCCTCTACAAAACGAAGAAGTGATTTCTCGGTCAGAAGTTCCGTTACGGTTTCTCCGTCGATTCGAAGATTCTTATTGTCGCGGAGATCGTAGGCATCGGTTAGGCTCCCATCGCTGACGAATACTATATGCACACCTAATGGAATAGCGTAGGAATTCTTTGCCTGTGAAAGTGCTTTTTCAAGGTCTTCACCGGGTTTTTTTGTCTCAATGATTCCTATGGGAATATCTGTCCCGGATTGATATAGAACATAATCGGGTTCTGCCCCGAGTAGTAGTTTGTGTTGACTGGTTTTTTTGCAACGTTCAGTAAACACATTGCACTGTGGACTGCTCTCGTCTGTGTTCCACCCAAGGTTGACAAGAATGGCGTCGATCTTCTTTCGAGTAGCCGATTCCTTGAGCTTGGTTAAGGATGAAATGCTCTTCTTTTTTGCTAGCGTGATCATCATTGCCTCGTTTTTTCCTACCTTCATCATGGAATCAATGTTTCATCTATCGACAAGGATGTCAAGAAGCAAATCTGCTCTCTACCTCCAACTCCCACCACATCACTCCTCGCGGCGGCGGCGTTGGTGGGTGCTGGGAATGTTCATGTCCTCGCGGTACTTGGCCACGGTGCGGCGGGTCAACTGAATGCCCTGAGCCTGGAGCACGGCCGCCAGTTGGTCGTCGGTCAGCGGATGGCGCGCATCTTCCTCCTCGATCAGTTTGCGTACCTTGCGCTTGAGCACCAGCAGCGGCGTGTCAGCGCCCTCCGGCCCGTTCGAGCCCTCGGAAAAGAAGAAGCGCAGCTCGATCACTCCTTGCGGCGTGTGCGCGTACTTGTTGGCCACCGCGCGGCTCACCGTCGAGGGGTGAACCCCGATCTCCTCGGCCACCTCCTTGATCATCATCGGCCGCAGGGCCTCGATGCCGGACTCGAGAAAATCCTGCTGGCGGCGGACAATCACTTCGCAGGTCCGCAGGATCGTGCTCTTGCGCTGGGCGATGTTGCGCATCAATTGCAGCGCCGAGCGGAAGCGCTCCTTCACGTAGTCCTTCACCTCTTTGTCGGTGCCTTCGGCGGTGAGCATCTGCCGGTAGCGGCGGCTGAGCCGCAGGCTGGGCATGTCCTCCTCGTTCATGGAGACCACCCACTCGGCGCCGCGCTTGATGAAGACCACGTCCGGCTCGATCAGCCGCGACTGTTCACGGTTGTACTGGCGGCCGGGCCGGGGATCAAGGGTGCGGATATACTCAATCCCGATGTGCGCATCGGCGGGAGTAATCTGCGCCGCCCGCGCCAGATCCTTCACGTCCCGCTTCTGTAGCAAATGCAGGTGCCGGTCCACAATCAGCGCCGCCACTTCCATGCTGCGCCGCCGCTCCTCCAGATGGGTCTCGGCCTCGGCGCGGAAGCTGCGATGGGGGTTCTCCTCCGGCTCGTCCGGCTCTGCCGAGTGCCGGGCATACAACAAGGCAAACTCATGCTGCTGGGCGGCAATCTGAATCAGCAGGCATTCGCGCAGGTCGCGGGCGCCCACGCCGGCCGGGTCAAGCTGTTGTACCTGGCCGATGCCCCGCCGCAGCAGCTCAAGCGCCGCTTGCTTTTCCGATTCCCCGTCAGCGATGCCGAAGGCCGCCGCCAGCTCTTCTTCGCTGCCGGCCAGGTAGCCATCTTCGTCCAGGTTGCCAATGATGAACTCCACCGCCTCGTGCAGGCTGGGCTCCAGGGTCAGAGCTCCCAACTGCCACGCCAAGTGATCGGCCAGAGTTGTAGGCTGGGAGAGAAAGTTCTCAAACGAGGGCTTTTCGCTCTCTTCGTACTCCGGCTGTGTGCGATAACCGGGGTCCAGGTAGTCCTGAAAGTACGATCCGAAGTCGACCTCATTGAAGGAGTCCTTGGGCGGGGCCGCAGGCTCCTCGGTGACGCGCTCCTCAGTTCCGCGCTCCTCAGCTCCGCGCTCCAGGCGCACCTCCCGGCCAGCAACCGCATCCAGCATCGGAACCGTCTCGTCAATCTCCTCCAGGACGGGATTCTCGACCATCTCGGCATCGATCATCTCTTTGAGCTCGAGCTTGTTGAGCGCAAGAACGCTCACCATCTGCATCAGACCCGGAGTCAGGATCTGGCGTTGTGCGACCTTCAGGCTCAATTTGGGTTGCAGAAGCGCCATAAGAGGGACCTATTCCCGATTCGACTCACCGTTAGTCTACTGGGGTGAGAAAAAAGCTAAAGGTAAAAATGCCGCAAGCCGTGCCAACTGTTCCGGATTGGGCGGCACTCAATCCGGGTATCTTTGTATGGAATTGTAGCGAATCTGTGTCCCGCAGGGGCATTAACTAAAACCGAATTGCCGTCAACCGTTCTTCAGCCCTTGCCCCGCGGCTGCTCGCTTCAACCCAGCTTGAACCCCTCGCCCAGATAAACCCGCCGAACCTCAACGTCGTTGCCCAGCTCGTGCGGCGTGCCGGCGCGGAAAATCCTCCCTTCGGCGATGATATAGGCCCGGTCGGTTACGCTCAAGGTCTCGCGCACATTGTGGTCGGTGATCAGCACGCCGATGCCGCTGAACGGCTCGTCGAGCAGGATGAAGTTGGGCTGAATGCACAGCGAGCGCGCAATCTCCACCCGGCGACGCTCGCCGCCGGAGAGCGCGTAGCCCCGCGTGGTGCGGATGTGGCCCAGATTCAACTGGTGGATCAGCCGCTCGGTCCGCACCCGCCGCTCCCGGTTGCCCAGCGGCTGCGCCTCCAGCACCGCCTGGATGTTCTCCTCGACGGTCAGCTTGCGAAAGACGGAAGGCTCCTGGGGCAGGTAGCTGATCCCGAAGTTGCGCGCCCGCAGGTACATCGGCAACTGCGTGATCTCGGTTGAGTCCACTAGCACGCGCCCGGTCTCCGGCTGCACCAGTCCCACGATGATGTAAAAGATCGTGGTCTTGCCGGCGCCGTTCGGCCCCAGCAGCCCCACCACCTCGCCGCGCGAGATCTTCAGATCCACCCCGCGGACCACCTGCCGTCCCTTGTAGCTCTTGCCGATTCCCTCGGCGATCAGTGTTTCCATCGAGTGGGCATCCCGTCCATACGTCAACAAATAAATCTATCACCCTGGGCATGAAGACGCATGATCTTCTGTTCACTTCTTCGGAAGGACTGCGGTGAGAATGCCGCGCAGTTCATCTCGGCACCGCAGTCTCTCACGAAGATTCTTTGTGGACGGAAGAACTGTCTGCGTGGAAGCCGCTCTCACGGCTTCCACGCAAGAAAAGGCCTTATTGCTTTGGCGCGGCCGCAGCCGGCTTGGCCTTCGGGCGGTTATAGGAGGGAACAAATGGCTTGTCCAGGTTGTAATACACCGTATAGCCCACCTCGACCGGCTGTCCGTCCACAAGGTACGGCCTGTACTTCCAGTGGTTGATCGCGTCCTCCGCAGCATCTTTCACTCGATCATCCGCCATTATCTCCTTCGTAATCACCTTCACGCTGCCGTCCTTTTTGATCACGATGGGAACCGTGATCATGCCGCTATAGTACAAGCTGCCTGCGCCAAATTGACCCCCATTCCTGGTCGGAGGCGGGAATCCCTCTTCATGGACAGATTCCGGTTGAGGCATTCCCGGTTCGATCCGGTACGGCTCTGAGACAGTGCCTTTGCCGGGCTTCAACTGCGCTGCATCGGCGCCCGTCCACTCCTCCAGCAAGCTCACCTTCATCTCCGCAACCTGCGCGCCTTTGACAAGAACCTTCACATCCCGGGCAACGGAACGATTCTGAAAGGGCTGAACGTCGTCAAACTTCACAACGGTAGCGGAGGCCGAAACCGCCCGCAGATGCATATCGTTGTCAAAACACACTGTCGGAAACAGAGTATCCGGGTTGGTCGGGTCAACATCGTAAGCGGAAGGATTCTCTAACAGGACGCATTTCAGCGTCGCCCCATCCAGGGAGGTGCTTTTGATCGTCATCTCATAGTCGGGCTGAATGTTGCCCGCCAGATAGAGCGGGTCGATGACCGGACGCGCCACGCCGGAACTGAGGGTTGATGGATCAAAGCCGCCGTCGTCGGGCTTGGTGCGATACTGTTCAAAGCGCGAGACGCTCCACTCCGATCCGTTGTAGTGCCGATCCTTGCTTGTATAGACGCGCTTCCACTGGTACGGACCCATCGACCACACCTCCAGCGTTGCGCTCTCCGGTTTCGACTTACCCAACTGCGTAAGCTGAAGGTCAACCTTCATGTGCCAGGGCTTGAGACCCTCGGCTTTCAGGCCGCTGCTCTTGATCCCTGTATTGAGGATACGATGAGCCAATGTGTTTAGATCCGCCATAGCATCGGGACTCTGCGTTGCGGCAGCAGACGGTGCCTGCGCGGAAACGGCAAGCGTCAAGCCCGCCAAAAGTGAAAAAAACGCCAGGAAACAGCGCCATTTGATTGAAAAAAATGAATGCATTTCGATCACTCCTCTGTGCAGCTTGTGCACGCGCGTTGAACATTAGAATCTCTCGACCGGCGTATTCATTGCCCCGCCTGCTGATTCAGGAGCCATCTCTTCAAGAAAAGATGGGTCCTCACTTCACTTCGGCGCCGTCGTTTCAGTAACCGTTTTCTTACCACCACCCTCAACCCTAACACTGTCATCGCTGCTATGGAAGATCAATGCCTCGCCGGTCACCGTACCCCGCGCCGGATCGGTCATCCTGGGCGGCGTGGACGCCGTTCCGGTCAGGACGTATTCATTCGTCGCGCCGGTGTATACCAACTGTTCGCCTGTGCCACGACGCCCCTCGCTGGTCAACACCACGTGGCCGCGTGCCGTCATGTGATCCACCTGAGACTGTCCGCCGTCCTTGCTGGCTGCTTTGCCTGCCGGTAGCAGCGTCACTTCGACTTCATCCGAGGTCGAGGCTGCCGTTCCCGTTTCAGCCGCCACTTTGCCCAGAACGCCCGAGCGCATCACCGCCTTGCGCTCGGCGTCGGAGTACTTTAGATCGCCCCCGCGTACCCGGATCACGGAAGGCTGACTGGTCTTCGCGGCGTCTTTTCCCGGCGCACGGCCGGACCCGGATTCAGCCGCGCTCAGCAGCACAGCCCGCACCGGCTCAGCCGCGTCCGTCGAGCGCGCCACCAGCGTCTGCCGCTCGCGGTCGAGCACGATCACTGGCGCGGCAATCGAGTTGGCCTGCTGCCACAGCCGCGCCTGTCCGCGGAAGGTGGCCTCATTGGTCGCCTGATGCAACTGCGCCTCGGTGGAGACGATATGCGCCGGACCCTGCCCGCCCAGAGCCACGCCGCCCGCGGGCCTTCCCTGCTGGCCGCTGCTTGCCGCGCTCACGTTGATCCAGCTCGCCTTCACGTTGCCGTGCGCAAAGGCGTCGCCCGAGACGCGCGAAACGTCCACCTTGTCGGCTGTAAGTTGGATAGCGCCGTCTTCGACGCGCGGATTCACGGTCAGATGCAGCCACTCACCCGCGCCCGCATAATCGGCGCGGCCTGAGGTAGCACGCAGCATGGCCGGTGGAGGCGCTCCAGGCTTGCCCACAGGTGTTTGTGTCAGCACCACATGACCCTCGACCGTAGCCGACTGAATCTGCGCCTCGCCGCCCTGCACGGGCTTTGCTTCTGACTTGGACGGAGCCGCGAAATGTGCTTCGAGCCGGTCGCCTGCCGTCGTTTGCCGTGCTCCTGTCGCGGCGGTCTCTTCGATGCTCGCGTGCCCAACTCCGTTCATCGCGGTCAACACCGAACCCGGCCCAAACGTGCCCGTCAGATCGTCCGCCAAAAGCCGGAAGGGCGCAGCCGCTGCATTACCGCGCTGGCTTTCTCCGGTAATGACCACGCCGCCCGTGCCATGCACCGAGCGCGGCTCAATCTGCCCATGATCGGAATCGCGGAACTCTATGTCCGCCATGGGCGAACGCCAGTGGCGGCTCAGCCGCTGCGGCTGACCGGCCTGCTCAGAGTGCTCCTCGCTGTCCATGGCCACGCCCAGCTGCAGATGCGCGTGGCGCAACTTGCCCTGCGCAGTGAATTCGAGTTCCGCCTGAGGCGCCGTCCCATGCAACTGCTGCCGCCGGTCGCCGTTTTCAGAATCACTCGTCGAGTCCATCGTCACTCCGCCCTCCAGACGTCCGTGGCGAGGCAGATTGTGCTCATCAAAATCCAATTGCCCGGTGGGCGCCGTCAGATGACCGCCGGTCGAGGTCGCGAGCGCGAACCCATTTATCGCCTCCAGCCGCACCGCTGATCCATCCTCGCGGAAGAGTATCTTCGCATCGCCGGCCATCGCTTCCCCGCCCTGATAATCGGCGGTGGCCGCGCGCAGGCGGCAGAGCAGGCTGCCGCGCTCAAACTCCGCGTGCTGCGCGTGAATCTGGACCGTCTCCTCGCCGCGCCGCGCCGTCAACTCCACTGCCCGCTCCAGCACCAGCAGGCCCTTCTGCGAGTCGAAGGTCGCGCCCGTCGAGCTGCCCGCACCCTGCACCGAGGAAAAATCCACGTGCTGGCTGGTCGTCGCCACTCCGCTCTTCTGGTTGAAGGTGAGGCCGCTGGTCTTCACATGAATCTCGCCCCGCGCCGCGGCTTCGGCCATCGAAGCCACCGGAGCGCTTTTTGGCTTGTCACCCACCACCTGCCCAGTCGCCGCCTTGGGCGCAACCGCCGGCGCAACGCCCGGCCGCATCAGCGTTATCTCCACCGGACCGGCGGCGATGGCCGTGCCCGCCTTCTGATCGTACTCAAATTCACCGCCTTCGATGCGGTCCACGCGGCTGCCGTCTTCACCGTACAGCTCGATCTTCACGTCGTGCAGCAGCGCATTGCCCTTCTTCAACTGAACGACCTTCGAGGCGTGAATCTTGAAAAGCGTGTGGCCGCCGTGCGCCTGCGTGTAGGTGACGCCGTTGGCCTCCTGCTGGATTTCAATTCCCAGCCGCTGGGGCAGATCGCGGCGATTGAAGGGATTCTTCCATTTGCCCACGGCCAGAAAGACCACCAGCGCCGCCAGTAACAGAATTCCCGCTCCCAGCACCAGCGTCCGCATTCGCTCAATGGTCAGTCGCACGGTCAGTTCGCCCCCCGTAGCCGCGCCGCCAGCCGCTGCGCAAGACTCTCACCCAACTCGCTCCACAACAGGCGCGCCGTTGCTCCCGAAGCCTTCTCGACCGCGGCGGTCAACTCGACCAATTGGCGCACATTCTCTTCCACGTGNNTCGTAAGCGCCCTCGTCAAAGAGCGGCCCAAAGCCCACGACCCGCACCAGGCGAGGTTCCCGCGCCCAGCGAGCGTCGAGGCCAGCACCTGTCTCCAGCTCCCACAGGCTCCAGCCAATCTGGAACTCGTAGGCGAAGTCGTCGTGCAGCAGCTCCAGCGCCTCTACGACGGCAAAACCCGGCTCCGCGCCCAATTTGCCTGTTTCCTCGCTGCCCGCTCCGATTCTCCGGCCGTAGACCTGCTGAAAGACCGGCGGCTCGTTCCAATTAATGGGCCAAACCGTCGCCGAATAGACGCGCGCTTCGCCGCCATGAGCGGCAAAGGCGCTCAGCACCGCTGTCAGCTTGTCCGCGAGCGCGGCAAGACGCAGATTAGGGTACCACAGACTCAGATAAAGCGTGTCGGCCATCTCTTTGATTGTAGACGGGCGGTACAGACTGCGGAAAACCCCTGATTCCTGGTAATATGTGCGAAAATCGTCC
>PLPA01000256.1 GCA_003159355.1 Acidobacteriaceae bacterium
TCGATGCCGGAGCGGCCGGGAGCGATCTGCGGGCTGCTGGCCGACCCGGCGCGGCGACCGGCCATCGTCTATGCCACCTCGCGCAAAGGGGCCGAGCAGTACGCCGCGGAACTCTCGCGCAAGATTCCGGCGGCCGCTTACCATGCGGGCCTAGATCCGGCGATCCGCGAGTATGTGCAAACCGCCTTCCAGGCCGGCGAACTGGAGGTCGTCGTCGCCACCATCGCCTTCGGCATGGGCATCGACAAGGCCGACATTCGCACCGTGATTCACGCCGGGCTGCCCGCGACCCTCGAAGGCTACTACCAGGAGATTGGCCGCGCCGGGCGCGACGGCGCGCTGAGCCGCACCTACCTGATGCACAGCTACGCCGACCAGCGCACGCACGACTTTTTTCTCAACCGCGACTATCCGCCGGTGGAGCAGTTGCAGCAGGTTTTTCGGACACTTGGAGAAGATCCGCAGCCGGTGGAAGAGCTGCGCGCGGCCTCGAAGCTGGGCGAGGAGGAGTTCGACAAGGCGCTGGAAAAGCTGGAGATTCACGGCGGCGCGCGGGTGGATTTTGGCGGCAATGTGACGGCGGGCGGCGCGGGCTGGAAGAAAACCTACGCGATTCAGGCGCAGTTTCGCGCCGAGCAGATGGAGAAGGTGCTGCGCTTTACCACCTCCTCTGAGTGCCGCATGGCGGGGCTGGTGCGGCACTTTGGCGATGTGGAGGACGCGAGCCGACCGTGCGGAATCTGCGACGTTTGCGACCCAGGGGGTGCTGTGCTGAGGCTCTTCCGGCGGCCAACGGCGGCCGAGCGGGAGCTGGTGCAGGCGATTGCCGATGAGTTGCGAGCCGTGGATTACAAGGCTGCCGGGACGCTGCAACGGAGCGTGGACCCTGCGAGCCGAATGAGCCGCAGCGACTTTGACGGGCTGTTGGAGGCGATGGTGCGGGCCGGGCTGATCGAGATTGAAGAGGCCGAGTACGAGAAGGACGGTGTGGTCAAGCGCTTCCGCAAGGTGCGGCTGACCGAAGCTGGGTTGGAGTTGCGGGCTGCCACGCCGGTTGAGTTGCTGCTGAGCGACGGGGTGGTGGAGGAGTTTGGCGGGCGGGCGGCGGCGCCGGCGCGGGCGAAGAAAGTGAAGGCTGGCCCTGCCAAGGCAGGTGGCGCGCCAACGGCTCTGGCAGTTGCCCCGGCGCCGCTGTCGGCCAAGGGCGAGGCGCTGGCAAAGCGGCTGAAGGAGTGGCGCGCGGCGGAGGCGAAGCAGTTGGGGATTCCGGCCTACATGGTGCTGAATGACCGGACGGTGGCCTCCCTGGCACAGGCTCGTCCGGCCAATCCGCGGCAGTTGCTGGAGGTCAATGGAATGGGCCCGGCCAAGGTGGAGCGCTTCGGCAAGGAGATTCTGGAGTTATGCGGCGCGGCGGAGTAAGTCGATTTTGCCGTGTAAGAGTGACTCAGTGCGGCGCTGGACAGACGCACGCTTTGAAGGCTTGCTGAGTATGATTCGACAGCGTGCAAACATACTCCGGCCAAAACATTGTAAGTACCGGCGAAAGATAGCCTACGGAGAAATCCTGGATGTAATTCTGGCTGGCCTGGGTCTTCGCGCCGGGATCGGCCGCGAAGCCGACAATGAGCTGACTTACAGAAGATGAAGTAAACTCCGCCTCGTGGTAGCTGCGCGCAAAGTCATATTCTTCGCTCCAGGCAGCATCGACGCCGGTCTGGTTCGACGCGGCGAAGACTTTGTAATCCTTGAGCGCGGCCGATGATGGATCGATCTGGGCAACGGTGAAGGATGGATGATTTCCGTTGATCGGCGAGATCGACGAGACCATCTTGACCGCGACACTCTTGCCGCTCTGGCCGTCATTCCGCAACAGATGCGTTTCATCCATGTGGGTGTGCGCGAAGATCGCTAACTCGATCACATCGGCAGAGTCAACCAGCGCGTCCGCCATCTTCTCCGAGGAGAGATACATGACCGGGTTCCGGCCGCCGCAAACGTCGATCATCTTCGTCGCTGTTGTGTACAGATCGACACCGGGCGGGATGTGACCCATGACCCAGATTTTTTGTTTGCCGGCGCGGGCCACGGCAAGCTGCTGACGGAGCCAGGCTATCTGCGCATCGGCGGCTGTCGCGTCGGCTTTACCCGCGCAGGTTGCGTAATTCTTCGACATGAAAATATCATTCAGAACCAGCAGGCGCGTGTTTTCGATGGGCGCGGGCAGAGCTACGCTGTAATAGCCGCCTTCTGCAAAGCTCTCCTTAGCGCTCTCTCGTTCGGAGGCGGGAAAGTTTTTGGTAACTTCCTTGCCGGTCATTGCCAGAAACTCGGTATGGGCGTCGAGCCGGTAATCGCCGCAGTCGGAGTCATTGTTACCCAAAGCTATATAGACAGGCACGCCGGGAAAGGCTCCATATAACTCATCGATTACATAATCCAGAGTCTTTTCAACGAATGTTCTATAAGCTTCTGGCTCGGAGTTGGGAAAAAGCGTGTTGTATTTGCATAGAAAGGCATGGGAGAGGAGATCGCCGCTCACGGCGACAAACCCTGCGCCGGCGTCAGGTTTGCGCATGGCCTTCAAACTGGAGTCGAAGAGCGCATAGGAGGTGTCGGCGCCGCGAGCGTGGCAGGCCTGCTGCAAGGTGGCAAAGCGCTGCTGCTGATCGGGCGACGGCGCAGCGACGAGAATAGCCTTCCATTCGCTCACCGGCGCGGCGGCGAGTTGTGGAACCTTGGCCGGGTCCCAGAAGGGTTCGAAGTGAATGTCGCTGAGCAGGAGCGCGGGAACGGTTGCTTTGGCTGCCTGGCCGCTTTGGGCTGGCGATTTGAGCAGAACTGGATTCGTTGAGGCGGGCGGGCCACTTTGCGCAAGAGCCGCGCCGGCGCACAGAAACAAGCAAGCCAGCGCGATGTGCCTTCCAAAAACTGTGAGGAGGATGCAGTCTGCTTGATTCCGCTTCATCGACGCTCCCGACAAACAAAACTGGTTGAGAGTTGGGCCTTCTCCATCCTATAGCCAAAACCCGCAAGGACTGGCTTACCATTTAGCAAGTTAGCCACCGCTTCGCGGTGATCGCGAGTTCGCGAGTTAGCGGGTTCATTGCTGGCTTAACTTGCAACGGCAAGTCGGGCTTCTCCCGACGAACAAAGCCGGTTAAGGAATGTGGTTTCCCACCCTTCGCAAAAACGCGAAGGATGGGGCACCCATATTCCAGTAACTTTGAAAGAGTTTTAGCCGACGCGGTCGATGACGACGGATTGGAGGACGACGGGGGTCTTGGGCTTGTCCTGGCCGCCGCGGGGGACTAATGAAATCTTGTTGACGACCTCCATGCCCTCGACGACTTCGCCGAAGATGGTGTGTTTGCCGGTGAGCCAGGGCGTGGCGGCGACGGTGATGAAGAACTGGCAGCCATTGGTTCCGGGGCCGGAGTTAGCCATGGCCAGCTTGCCGGACTGATCGAACTTGTGCGGCCCTTTGGTCTCGTCCTGGAAGCGATAGCCGGGTCCGCCCATGCCGGTGCCGGTGGGGTCGCCGCCTTGGATCATGAAGTCGGGAATGACGCGATGGAAGATGGTGCCGTCGAAGAGCTTGTCGCTGGACTTCTTGTGAGTCGAGGGGTGGGTCCACTCCTTGCCGCCTTCGGCTAACTCAATGAAGTTCTTGACGGTGATGGGCGCATCGGCTTCAAAGAGCCGGACGGTGATCTT
>PLPA01000001.1 GCA_003159355.1 Acidobacteriaceae bacterium
CGTGCTGGAACTCCTTGAATTGAAGGCGCGGCGAGCCCGCGCTGTCTCGATTCCGCTGGAAGGGTCGGTAAGCTGATGGGCAGATCCAGTCACGGTCTCGATTTTCGCAAAGCCGATCCGCGCCACGGCGTCGTCAAAGGGCTGCTCGACGGCTATTGGGCGCTGGAATGTCCGTCGATTCCGTCTTTGCCGTGGGGCGCGGCCGACGCCGGCGCGCTGGGTCAATTTTTGCGCGCCAATCCCGAGCTGGCCACTGAGATCGTCGCGGGCTGCCTTCAGCATCGCCTGCTCAGCGAAGACCATGCGCCCGGCGAGCGCGTACATCGCTGGATCGGCGACTTGCTGCGCTACGCCGGAGGGCCGCTCAATCGCTTCAAGCAGCCGCTGCGCGCGTCGCCGCTCTCGCTTGAGGCATCGCTCGGCACCTATCGCCCTGGCAAGCCCGTGGCCGCGCCTGAGCCTCGGGAAAGCATTCGCAGCCAGATGGGCGAGAGATGGTTCGACAAAATGTGGAAGCGCAGCGAACGCGGCATGGTGCTCTCCGACCTGGAACGCGACTGCCTGCGCGAGGAGGGTTTGCTATGACGATAAAACGCGATGACGATGGCGTTCCGATTATCTCGGCATGGGAGTTTCTGGCGCTTGAAGAGAAGCTGGCGCTCGACGCGCTCGCCTATAAGATCGCCGATCAGGCCGCAGTCGAATTGGTGATCAGCGAAGGCGTGCCAGTCACTGTCGATGGAGCGCGCTGGTATGAGCTGGATCCAGACCTCTCCGACGAGCTGCGCTATTGCGATTGTCGCGGGCTGTTGGAGCATCACCCCACGCGATCCTGCCTGGTGCAAATTGTGGAGCGGCCATGAGACCGAGAAAAAGAATACTGCTTTGCTGCGAAGATGAAGACCAACTGGGCGTTCTCGCCTACACGCTTGAGACCAACAGATACGCCACCGTGCGGGCCGCCACCCTCGCCGAGGCGCGTCTGCTGATCGTGGAACGGCAATTCGAGTTGCTGTTTTGCGTGTTGCCGTTCGCTGGTGTCGACGCTCTGCTCGATTTCCACCATTCGATTGGTTCTTATGCATCCACCATGGTGCGGAGCACGTCCACGATGACGCGAGGCGACGGCGTGGGGCAGACGTGGATAGCCGATGCAACGGTAGGGCCGGGCTGTGGCTCGAACGAGCTGCTTGACCGCATCAAGGTTTTGACCGCCCGCAAGCGCGGCCCGCGGCCTCACCGCAAACTGCCTATCGGCGTTCTGATCGACGAAATGCAGAGAGCGAGGCGGGCATAGTGGCAGACATCATCAAGACGTGGCCGGCTTTCATCAGCGCGAAGGCGACGGCGCGCATGTTTTCTGAATCTGTCCCGCCGTTCCACGTCTACTTCTTCACCCTGGGCCGCGGGATGCCGAAACAGAAGATCGACCGGCTTTGGTTCACCTACCAAGGCCGCATCATCGGGTGGTTTCCCGTCGAGGAGATCATCGTCAACGTGGGTCAGATTCCGGTCCTCAACCGGCTGGACGGGGGCGAGAGCGACTGGCAGATAAAGAAAGACGCGAAAGTCGCAATCTGTAATCCCCCATGCGTGCGCCTCAAAGAGCGCATCTTCATGGACGGCTTTCGTGGATGGCGCTACTTCGACTTCCAAACCTACAGAGGAACGAGCGACGCGCGTATCGGAATGCGTTAGGAGGGCCAGCCATGCAGATCACCAAGCGCCAACTCGGACGATTGCAGACGCTCTATTCGCAGCTCAGCGCCCACGAAATCGGTATCGGCGCGGGCCGCGATGAAAGAATTGCGTGGGCCTCGGAGCGCCTGCGCAAGCCTGTGGTGAGCTTCAAGGACCTTAGCTCGGACGATGCCGGTTTTTTGATCGACGGCATTCAAACGCAGTTGGGCGTGAAGGCGCCGCAAGCTGCACGAAAACGGCTGGATCGCGACCAAGCGAGAAGAGCCGGCCTTGACGGCCGCAAGGATGGCGAGGAGTACTCCGCCGCGCCGCAGCTCGCCTCCGCCATCGATCTTGAAACCATCGATAACTACTACACCAGGCTGGGCTGGGATCGCTCGCGGTTCGATGCATGGCTGCGTTCGCCGCGCTCGCCGCTCAAGCATAAGTCGGCGCCCACCATCTCCACCGTGGCGGACGCGAACCGTGTCCGCTGGGCGCTCAAAGGTATGTTGCAGCACGCCGGCGTGTGGATGAAAAGGAAGGGAATTACATACTTAACTCCCTTGGAGAAAAGAGATGACTGAAGCGTGTACATGCATCAAGGAAGGCAGCGCATTTTGCAAGTTTCCGCACCCCTGTAGGCGCTGCTATGGATACCATCCGGGCGTCTCTTGCTATTGGCACGCTCACGACAAAACGGCAGCAGACAAACCGGCACATGGGCGCACATTCAAGAGGTCTGATGGATCAGATGGATGCGATGAATGCTGTAACGGAGATCGTTGCGATGATCGAACACACTATGACAGAGACAACTGCCCGTTTTGTCTGGGTAGCGGCCAAGCAAGGGACTCAAGTATATAAGTCCCAAAAGGAAGAGCGCATGACGATTGAGGATTTGGTGAACAATCTGACTCGGACAATAGCTTCAAACGTATGCTCTCTGCCCGCCGTCCAGGAGGCGCTTGTTGCCTTCGGCGAGGTTGGTGTGAGGGTGGTTGAGATACGTTTTATTCAGTTGCAATATGTGACCGAGGATCTGCCTGCGGCGTCCGTAGCTTCCGGCGACTCTGACTTTCTTCGCAAGCTTCATATTTCAGCCGACTTATCTATCTCAGAGGGTGGGCGCCAATGAATTTTCGCGTGGACGATCAGTTACTCTTGCCGTGGAGCCCGCGCTTTACTATTTCTGTGGCCCGCGCCGCCGCGATGCTTGACGTTTGTGGCCAGACGGTTGTACGTTTGATCGAGGATGGAAGCTTAAAGGCTTATCGTCTGAGAAACAAGGCACATAGCCCCTGGCGCATCAACTATGACTCGGTCATTGCCTATATCCAGGAGATACACAAAGCCAACGGGCTTGAGCAGAGGTTTTGATGCGCGAAGTTACTTTCCGGCTTATAAATCGAGAGGGGCTGATCGCCCAGGTTGCTGTGAATTTCACTTGCTGTCTTTGGGGCTTGGCAACGCGGTTCTGAATGGCCATCTGAGGGGCCTGGAACCGCCTCGGCCGGCCGCCAATTGTCCAATAGGTAAACTGTTGAGATTTTCTCCGTTTTCGGGCTCTGCCAAAAAAACCTATGATTATCAATACATCCTCTTTTTTTGCCCTTTTGGGGTTTATTTCTGAGCTTTTTTTAGGTAGGGAAGTGCAACTTTGCCCGCGTCAATCAACGTGTTTGCGAGTTTTCCACATTTTGCCGACTTGAGGCTCTGAGACGGCGGATCTTCGCCTTCTTCGCTTTTTTGCAATTCTAAATGGTTTAGCTGTTTAGTGAACGTTCAGTGAAGGTTTTACTGACACGTAAGTCCAACATTCCGCTTTTTTGATTTGCCTGTGGAAAAGTGAGTTTAACCCGCGCCAATCCCGCCGATTCCCGCCGCCGCCCGCCATTCCCCACTACTGACACGTAATTCCAACATTCACAGCGGGCCAAGCCGGTCAGGGCGT
>PLPA01000075.1 GCA_003159355.1 Acidobacteriaceae bacterium
GTGCCGCAGGGCAAGGCGCTGGACCTGCGCCAGGCTCTTCCCATTGAACGATCCGACGTGCACATCACCGGCTCCAACGACTACGCCGATACGGCCAACAGCGACGTGGTGATCATCACCGCCGGCATTGCCCGCAAACCCGGCATGAGCCGCGACGACCTGCTGCACACTAACTTCAAGATCATGACCGATGTGGTCAAGAACGTGGTCGCCTACTCGCCGGAGTCGATTCTGATTGTCGTCTCCAACCCGCTGGACGCGATGGTGCAGGCCGCCTACCGGCTCTCGGGCTTTAACCGCGAACGGGTCATCGGCATGGCCGGCATCCTGGATTCCGGGCGCTTCAAGAGCTTCATCGCCGAGGAGTTGCAGGTGAGCGTGGAGAATATGAGCTGCCTGGTCCTGGGCGGGCACGGCGATAATATGGTTCCCCTGATCCGCTACACCACCGTAGCTTCCATTCCCATCACCGAACTGCTCTCCAAAGAGCGCATCGACGCCATCATCCAGCGCACCCGCGACGGCGGCGGCGAGATTGTGAAGTACCTCAAAACGGGCAGCGCCTACTACGCGCCCTCGGCGGCGGCGGTGGAGATGGCCGAGGCTATCCTCAAAGACAAGAAGAAGATTTTGCCTTGCGCGGCCTACCTGGAAGGCGAGTACGGGGTCAACGGCTACTTCATGGGCGTGCTGTGCAAACTGGGCGCCGCGGGCCTCGAACAGATCGTCGAGATCAGGCTCAGCGATGAGGAGCACGCCGCGCTGATGAAGAGCGCCGCGGCCGTCAAGGAGCTTTGCGACGTGATCGGCGTGTAAAGAGCAGATTCTGGCTGTTAGATTCTTACCGCCGCATTCGTAAACAGAAATACTTCAACAAAATCACACAGCTTCGAGCAGTTGAGTGATGTTTTGGATAGAGTGGTCAGCTTTGTGGAAGGCGGTTTCGAGCTTGCTGTTCGGACGTTGGGCAGCAGCGGGTCAATGATGAAAGAGACTATTGGCAAGTGGGACGAGTGGTGCAGGTCCAATGAGTTACAAATGAGGGTGTCTCTGTCTCGATTTTGAGACTTGGGATTCGATTCTATGCGGCAGCCCGATCAATAACTTCCAGAACAGTTCCCTCAATCTTTTGCAGATAGGCGACAATCTCAAAGAGGTTCTTCGCTTGCGGATTGCCGGTCGAGCTGAACATGCGCATCAGCACCTTGGGAGAACGGCCAAGATCGGCTCCCAGTTTCACAAAACCAACCGTGCCATTGATGTACTTGCGGAGCACGGATTTTCCCGTTTCCAAATCTCCGGTGATCATGCAGCCGATGGCTTCGCGAAGCAGCGCCCTGCGAAATCCCTCGCTCTGCTGAATCCGGCTCTTGATCGTGTCATTGAAACTTCTTGTCAGCACCATTATTCCTCCCGCTTCCGTTCCTTGTATTCCTGCCAGAGAGTGTGCGCCGCGTCAATGTCAGCCTGCTGACGCCGTTTGGTTCCACCGCCCAGCAAGATCACAAGCCGCTCTCCATCCCAACCAAAGTAAACTCGGTAGCCCGGTCCGAAATCCAACCGCAACTCTTGCACGCCCGCGCCGACACTCTTCGTCGCGGAAATGTTACCCCGTTCCAGCCGGTCCAATGCGACGGCAATCCTGGCTTGAGCGCCATCATCGAGACTATCGAACCATCGTTCGAATGGATTGCGCCCCTGGCGATCAACGTACTGGCGAATCTCAATCACATTTATATAGTAGCACAAAGGTCACCATTAATCATCCGTCCGCCGGCTGCGCTTTCCATTGATGCCCGAAAGAGCCAGCGTTTCCCGGAAATGCAACTTCCTTTCCTATAAGAGAACTTGAGGAGGCATATTTCCTCAATTTCGATGAGTCTCCAGCGAACGGCGTATCTTAATGAAAGGGAAGCGTCTCTCCCCAGGAGTCCTTTTGAAACATCAAGATCACTACGAATTCATGCAAATCAGCCCAAATGCCGAGCCTGACACAATCAACCGTGTATATAAGTTTCTCGCGGCCCGCTTACACCCGGACAACCCGGAGACCGGCAATGCGGATAAGTTCACTCTGCTGAAAGAAGCCTACGACGTCTTGTCCAATCCAGCGCGCCGTGCCGAATACGATGCGATGCATACCAAGGAGACGCCCGAAACGGACCCGCTGTCGAGTTCGATGGATTTCATGGACAACCTGGAGGGCGAATTGAACCGGCGGGTGGCAGTGCTGGCGGTGCTCTATATCCGCCGCCGCGCTTACCCCAACACCCCGGAGGTTTCCCTTTCCGCGATCGAAAGCAGCATGGGGTTTCCGCGCGATTATTTGGAATTCACGCTTTGGTATCTTCTCAAGAAGGGATACATCTCCCGGGCGGACAACTCAGCATTGACTCTGACGGCAGAGGGCGTGGACTTTGTGGAAACGCAACGCTCCAGTCTTCCGACTCTGAGCAGGTTGCTGACCAGCGGCGCAGGCTCCTCCTCCACGGACAGGCGCGGCGGGGGGCAAGGCGTTGGGCCTGCACGAACGCCTCCAGAAGTGCCTGTCGAAAGACGCAGTGGGGTGGATCGGCGCAAACAGGGATGATGAGGAACAGGGAACAGGGAACAGGGAATAGGGAATAGGGAAAGACATCTTAACGAGCACAATTGTTCGCTGGATATCCGGGCAAGGAACAGGGTTCGTGGAGGTTTGTGGAATCCCATCCTTGAATCAAAAGCGATTCAAGGATGGGGCACCCGCTCAGTTCTCAGAGAGACACCTTGACCATCCTCCGCTGTGCCTGGCGGCGATTGCCTCGACGCTAGTTGCTGGGCATGGACAGTGGCTGGACGCTGCCGCAGTCCGGGCCTTTGTAGATGGAGGAGGACTCGATGGTATATTCCATTGTCATGGTGTTCGGCCCCATCGGCATCGCTCCGACAAAGTGAACTTTACCCTTGGCGTGATTGGGATCGGTCCACGAGGATTCCAGGGTTCCCTTGCCCGCCATCCTGCCGCTGCAAACCCAGTCGGCGGTCATGCTGGAGGGATGCATCACAACGTTGCTGATCTGACATTCGCCGTTGCGGCTCTGCGGCATGGGGGCGCCGTACTTGTCGATCATGGCCTGGGTCAGGCAAACCTGCATGGTGTGCGGGCCGCCGCCGGGCATCGTCATGCCTGCCGGCATAGGCGACTGCTGCCAGGTCATGTTGGTGGTCATCTCCCACAGGCCGGGCTTTCTGTTGGCCTGCGCCCAGGCAAAGATTGCCAGAGCAAACAGGCAACAGCTCAGGGTGATCCAAACTCGAGTCTTGCGCATGAAACCTCCTCTTGGATGGCGCGTGCCTGAGAGCAAAACCACAATTTACCTATCCGTAACAGCCTCATCAAAGGTGTTGATTTCTTAAGGAAATCAACACTTTAGAGTCGTAGCCTTGGGTACACCTATTGTTGTTTTGCTAGAGGCCGCGCGCGTCTACACTCTAACGCAACGCGCAATCGGCTGGGAAGAGGAAAAATCAGCGCCGCTCCGCGACTGCCGCTTGCCCCAGCGCCAGTAACGCGCCGGAGACGCGGCCGGCGGCGTGGCGGACCACGCCGTCTTCTTTGGTGATGGGGCTGGCGAAGTTGCCGGGAATGACGCGCACGCCCAGCGCCTCGATGCGGTCGATGTCGGCCTTGATGGGCGAGGCTCCTTCGGCTGCGTAGCGCGCCAGCGTCTCCGCGGAAAAGGGCGTGGTGTTCACCAGGGCATAGTCGAAGATGGGCGCGCGGGTGTGCTCATAAATCCGCTCGATGTGCTCGGAGGCGGTCAGATTCAGGCTCTCGTTGGCCTGGGTCATCAGGTTGCAGATGTATACGCGCACGCCGCGGGCGTTGGCCAGCGCCGCGGGCATACCCCGCACCAGCAGGTTGCAGATCAGCGAGGTGTAGAGCGACCCCGGCCCCACGGTGATCAGGTCGGCGCGCTCGATGGCCTCCAGCGTCTCCGGCAAAGCAGCCGCGTCCGGAGGGTCTAGCATCAGCTCCACAATGCGCTTGCGGCTGGCGGTGATTTTGGTTTCGCCGCGCACCAGCGAGCCGTCGTCCATGCGCGCCACCAGCGAGGCGTTGGCCGTGGTCACCGGATAAATGCGCCCGCGCGTGGCCAGAATCTTCGACGCCAGTTGGATGGCCTGGCCGAAGTCGCCGGGAGGCAGCATATTGAAGCCCTGGCGCAGCCGCCCGCTGGAGCCGCCGTCGTCGGTGACGGTGACCACCGCGGCCAGATCGCCGATGAGGCCCGGTTCGCAGGGCGCGCACGCTGTCACATGGCTGCGCAGCCCGCGCAGCAGCGTGGAAAGGCCTGTGCCGCCGCCAATGGCCACCACGCGCAGCGGCCGGGCCGGCACAGTCCCAGTAATCTGTTGCGGAAGCGGTTCGGGATTCGACGATATGGTCGCGGGAATCAAGGAGACCTTAGGGAACCTCGGGATATAACAGCTCGGTAAACCGAGGGTCGTCGGCCATGCTTTGGAAGTCATTGTCGACCCGCGCCTGGAGACGGTTCTTGTGGTTCAGTTCGATAGCCCGCCCCAGATTCCTGAGGCAGTCCTGGGTGCGCCCGGTCATCGCGTCCAGCAGAGCCAGTCCATAGAAGGCGAAGTCGGCGCTGGGATAATCGGCCAGAATGAGGTTGAACTGCTCGTGCGCCTCCTCGTAGTAGCCGGTGTTCAACTGCGAGACGGCGTAGTCGTAGTGCTCCTCGGGCGTCAGAAAGGTCAGGTTGTGCTTTTCCATTTGCCGCTGGCAGGTGCTGATGTACATCTTGCAGCGTTCCTTGAGCTCGGCGGGGGCGGCGGGGAGCAGCTTCTCAAAAGCGGCCAGCGCCTTGTCGTACTTGCCCTGCTGCAGCAGGAGCACGGCGGCCTGATAGTGCTGCACGGCCGCAGCCGCGCCTGCGCTGGAGTGTCCGCCGGGCTTGCCGGACGGCGAAGGTTCTTTCTTATGGTCGTGCGCCAAGGATCGGGCCTCTTGCCTCATCAGTTTGCAAAAAATCTGTTCATCTCAGGAGCGGGTGAGCCGGTTCGAGTCCGGCAGAAAACCCGCGTCTGGGAGTTGGCTGCTCAGGCACTCTTTATACGCATAACCCCGCCTCACGTCAAGGCGGACCGATACGCTAGCCTGATTCGCCGGACTATTTCGCTTGCCTGGCAGCTCCAGAAGTGCTGTAAACAGCGGGGTTCAGCGACGGATCGTTGTACATTTTCAGTTGGCGATAGAGCTTGAATCGCTTCGTCCCGGCGAGGATTTCGCCCCACAAGGCATCCAGGCAGGCGGCCAGGTCGGCCCGCTGTTCTTCAAGGATGGCGAGCCGGTCGAGATTGCGCTGGGCGTGGCCCGCGGGAGCGTTGGCGCGCTCCGCTTCTTCGCGTGTGTGATAAATCTTCAGCGCCAGGATCGAGAGCCGGTCGATGATCAGCCCCGGCGTCTCGGAGTGCAGGGCCGCCGCCGGATTGGGCAGGCCGCGGGCTGCGAGCCAGGCCAGCAGGGCGCGGTCCATCCCCTCGGCCAGATCGTTACGCCGCTGGTTGACCGGGTCGATGCGCCGCTTCACGCTGGCGATCTCCGCGTCGGTTGCGCCGGGAACGCGCGCCTCATCCTCGATGTGCCACAGCTCGAAGTTTGCATAGTGCTGGCCGCTGACCAGGCTCAGCCAATCCGTGCCGGAGCCGGGCTTCGCGGCTCCGGCTGCCGCCTGGTGCCACGCGCGCGTCTCGCGATCCTGCTGGCTGACGATTTCCTCTGCCGATAGCATTTGGACTTTCCTTGTGTGGGCTTGGCGCAAGCGCCTGAGTTCTGGTACAAGCGTCTATGGTAGAACTATCGTCGCAAAGTTGTCAGTTGTTCGTCGATAGATGAAATAGCTCATATTGGAATCATGCTTTATCTGTAGCAAGCGTTGAAAAGTCGAACGGGTAGTCGCCGTAAGGGTTACCGAGGAAGATAAATGGCAGTCGCGCACAGTTGGAGAGATGCCGATGGCCGGCCTGCCATGCGGGATTTTCTCGCCCAGCCAGCGTCACGACGCGCCACTGTCCGCGAGTTGCTGAAGGCGGAGGCGACAGCCGGCCCCGGACCCTCGCATTAAAATGAAGATCGGGAGAAATCGTGGACAAGAAATGGCAGTTTCCGCATCGGCGCTGGAATCCGCTGCGGCAGTCGTGGGTGCTGGTTTCGCCGCAGCGCACCGAGCGCCCCTGGCAGGGTGAAGTTGGTCAGAAGGCCGCGCCCTCCGGCTTGGCTTACGATCCGAAGTGCTACCTGTGTCCGGGGAATCAGCGGGCCGGCGGGGCCGTAAACCCAGCCTACGAGGGCATCTTCTCTTTCATCAACGACTACGCCGCGCTGCTGCCGGATTCGCCGGATCTCCCCCAGTCTTCAGAGAATGCCGCGCCGGCCTCGCCGCTGCTGGTTGCAGAGCCGGCGCGCGGATTGTGCAAGGTGGTCTGCTTCCATCCCGACCACAGCCTGACCCTGGCCCGCATGACCCAGCCGGAGATTCGCCGCGTGGTGGATACATGGACGCAGGAGTACGAGGATATGGCCGGCCTGGACTGGATCAAGTACGTGCAGGTCTTCGAGAACCGCGGCGCGATGATGGGCGCCAGCAATCCGCATCCCCACGGCCAGATCTGGTCCAGCAGCTTTGTTCCCGACGAGCCGGTCGCCGAGGTCGCGGCCCAGCGCCAGCATCTCGCCCGCACCGGCCATTGCTTGCTGTGCGACTACCTGACTGCCGAAGAGGCCGCGCAAAAAAACGAACCTGCCCGCATCATCTTCCAGAATGAGCACTTCATGGCTCTGGTCCCCTGGTGGGCGATCTGGCCCTTTGAGGTACTGCTGGTCAGCCGCCGCCATCTGGGCTCAATGCCGGAGTTGAACGGCGATGAGCGCGACGGCCTAGCCGACGCCCTCAAGCGGATCACCACACGCTTCGACAATCTTTTCCAGACCAGCTTCCCCTATACGATGGGCTTCCACCAGACGCCCACCGATGGCGAGGCGCATCCGGAGAGTCACTTCCACGCCCACTTCTATCCCCCGCTGCTGCGCTCGGCCACGGTGCGCAAATTCATGGTGGGCTTTGAAATGCTGGCCATGCCGCAGCGCGACATCACCCCCGAGGACGCGGCCCAGCGGCTGCGCGATTGCACGGAGGAGCACTTCTGGCCGAGAGCCTGAGCCGCGCCGCGGATCGTGCGGCGATTGAACGCAAGCGAAGTGTAAACTGGCGCAGAAACTGAGTGCCCCACCCTCGCCGCGTCGTTGTTTTTGCGGCCAGGGTGGGATACCATGAACCCGTCGAGTCTGCTCTAAATGAACAAAACCGGTTGAGAGTTTGGCCTTTTCCATCCTTTCACCAAAATTCGCGAGGATTGGTTTACCATTTAGCAGGTTAGCCACCGCTTCGCGGTGATCGCGAGTTAGCGAGTTAGCGGGTTCATTGCTGGCGTAACTTGCAGCAGCGAGTAGGACTGCTTCCGAGGAACAAATGATGCACAAAATCACCTGGACCCTTGTCGCCACCCTCACTCTAGCACCCATCCTGAGCGCGCAGAGAACTCAGGTAATCGCCGCCCAACCCGTTTCCGCTTCCATTACCAGCGCGCCGGACCCGGCTATCAACGCGGTGGTCTCCGCGGTAATGCCGAGAGTGGCCAACTGGGGGCCGGTGAAGGGCCTGCCGTTTTCCGCCACCGAGACGACGGTGCGCGAGCAGACGCTCTCCGACGGCACGGTCATCAAGAGCACCGTCGAGGTGCAGCTCTGGCGCGACTCCGAGGGACGCATGCGCGCCGAGAGCACATTGAACTCCGGGGCCACGCCGCAGGGTCATATTGTCACCGTCTGGAATCCAGCGGGGGGAAGGGTGATCTCCTGGGTCACCGGCAACTCCGCTGTGACCTTTGCCACGGCGATTCATCTCCCCGAGTCGCAACTGAATGGCTGGCTGAGTTCGCATGCTTCCGCGCCTTCGACCTCGCCGACCGGCGCGCGCACGCCGTTGCAGCGAACCGCGGAGACGCCGGTTGCGCTTTCTGCTTCTTCAAGTCAAGAGAGCGCCAACCTCCGCACGGAAACCTTGTCGCCGGAGACCATCGCCGGCCTGGAGGTTGCGGGCACGCGCGCCACGCAGGTGATAGCCGCCGGCACTGTAGACAACGACCGCGATTTCACGGTGGTCGCGGAGACCTGGACCTCGGCGGAGTTGAAGACCACGGTGCGCCAGATGAGCAGCGATCCGCGCACCGGAACGGTGACCACCGAGTTGAGCAACGTCGATCGCTCCGAGCCGGACCCCGCGCTCTTCAAGCCGCCGGCGGGGTTGAAAGTGGCGGAGATTCCCGAGCCGGCTGCCGCTGGTTCCGGCGCCAAGCGCTAGATGTGACTTTCCTATTGGTGTAGAGTCCGGCGTGGACCGGGAGGTCCACGCGACAGCCGGCCAGGAGGCCGGCGCTACCTGTTCTTGCAGAGACCGGCAACCTCGAACCAAGCAACAGAATGCATTACTCCAGAAATTCCCGCACAAACGGATTCTTGCTCTTCACCAGTTCGTGCAGCGAACCATCGAAGATCAGGCGGCCTTCTTCGAGCATCAAGAAGGTTGTGCCGGGATCGGTCACGCCTTTGGGCAGCGGAACCATGCGGCCTTGTTCAGGGTCGAAGCGGTGGTTGCAGAGGATGAAGGCGTCCTGCAGGCGATGGGTGACCAGGAGCGAGGGGGTGTGGCTGACGTCGCGTTCCTTGACGATCAGTTCGATGATCGTGGTCGAAGTGAGCGGGTCCAGGCCGCCGGTGGGCGAGTCGTAGAGCAGCAATTCAGGAGTGCGGATGAGGGCTCTGGCTATAGCCACGCGGCGGCGCATTCCGCCGGAGAGGCTGGCCGGAAAGAGGTCGAAGGTCTCCTCCAACTCGACAAAACGCAGGGCATCGCGAACGCGTTGGTCAATTTCAGCGTCGGGAACCTGCTCCTGAATCAGTTGGTAGGCGACGTTGTCGCGGACGGTGAGCGAATCGAAGAGCGCGCCCTCCTGGAAGACCATGCCGACGCGTGTGCGCAGGGGGAAGAGCTTCTGCTCGGGCATGTGGGAGATCTCTTCGCCGAAGAGCAGGATGCTGCCCTGATCGGGGCGAAGCAGGCCGTTGACCAGCTTGAGCAGGACGCTTTTACCTACGCCGGCGGGGCCGAGCAGAACGCGGGTTTCTCCGGGCGCAATGGAGAAGCTGACGTCTTCCAGTACTGGCGGGCCGTCGAAGGCGATGGTGACGTTGCGGAAGACGACGACCGGGCCGGCGTCCGTGATGGGTGCCTGCTCTTGGTCGGGCTGGGGGTTAGCTCCGGTTTCGTTCATATAGGCGGCATGAGAGTGAGCAGCACCTGGGTGAGCAGGAAGTCGACGAAGATGATGAGCACCGAAGCCCAGACGACGGCCTGAATGGTGGAGCGGCCCACGCCCTGGGTGCCGCCGGTGGTTCTCATGCCGTAAAAGCAGCCGATGGAGCTGAGGATGTAGCCGAAGAAGAGCGGCTTGACCAATCCCTGGATGATGTCGGGATAGCGCAGGTGCTCCCAGGCCATGTTCAGGTACTGGGTGCCGTTCTGGTGGTTCATGAGAACGGTGACCAGGCCGCCGCCGGCGATGCCGCAGGCGTCGGAAACGATGGTGAGGAAGAAGAGCATGGTGATGGTGGCAGCGATGCGCGGAGTGACGAGTTTGCGCAGGGGGTCCACGCCCAAGGCGCGCATCGCGTCGATCTGCTCAGTGACCACCATGGAGCCGAGTTCGCTGGCCATCGACGAGGCGTTGCGGCCGCTGACCATGACGCCGGTGAGGATCGGACCCAGCTCGCGGATCATGGTAAGCGAGACAAACTGTCCGGTGATGGCGGTGGCGCCGAACTGAGCTAGTGTGGCCGAGGATTGCAGGGCGAGCACGCCGCCGGTGGAGAGTCCGGTGAGCACCACAATGGATATGGAGCCGAAGCCGATGATATCGGCTTGAACCAGGAACTCGGGCCAGTAAATGGGAGGACGATAGAGGTTTGTGAAAGCGCGCCAGGCAAACAGGGAGTAGTCCTGCACCGTAAGGACAAGATTCTTGGCGGTTTTTTCGATCGTTTGTATCGCCATCGCGTTTGCCGGCCTGCGGGGTGAAGGATTGCGCCGCTCTCATCGACAGGATAACGCATTCCAGGGGTCAGGAATCATGAATCAGGGAGCGGGCCGGTTCTGACAGCGGGCGGGTTGCGCGATAAACTTGGCTTGGAAAGCGAGCGAAGGTTGACCTCAGAAGCGGCGAAAAGGCTGGATGAATTTTTTGGCGGGTTTACGGAGGGCGCGCGCCCGTTGCTGCTGCTGGACTACGACGGCACGCTGGCGCCATTCCGGGTGGATCGCTTCCAGGCGCGGCCGTGGGCGGGGGTGCAAGAGCTGCTGGGGCGGATTCAAAGACAAGGCCGCACACGCACGGTGGTCATAACCGGACGGCCGGCCGCGGAGATTGCGCCGATGCTCGGGCTTGACGCGCCGCTGGAGGTTTGGGGCCTTCATGGAGCCGAGCGGCTTTATCCCGGCGGGCGGCGGGAGTTGGAGCAGGCTCCGGCGGCCACACAAAAGAAGCTGGAAGAGCTGCGGGAGTTTCTGAAGCGCGACAGCCTGGGCGGGCTCTTCGAGGACAAAGCCAACGGGGTGGTGATGCACTGGCGCGGGGCTTCGCGCAAGCAGGCTGCGCAGATTGAACAGCGGACACGGGCGCTCTTCGAGCCGCTGGCGCGGATGGAGGGGCTGGCGCTGCTGGAGTTCGAGGCAGGCCTGGAGCTGCGCGCGGGGCGCAACAAGGGCGGAGCGGTCGAGGCGATTCTGGCGGAGGCTGGAGGCGTTGGGCCAGTGGCGTTTCTGGGCGACGATCTCAGCGACGAGGCGGCCTTCCGGGCAGTGCGGCGGATTGGCAAGCGCGGGTTGAGCGTGCTGGTGCGGCGTGAATTCCGCGAGACGGCAGCAGAGATTTGGCTCAGGCCGCCGGGGGAGTTGCTGGTTTTTTTGGAGAGGTGTGCAAATGCAGCTGAATTCTGAACGGTTGTCAATGCGCGCGTCTGCGTCTGAGCCTTTGCCGTGGAATCTTCGGCGAGTGCGGCAGGACGGGTGCATGGAAGGCACAACGGCGGGCGCTCAGCCTTTGGCAGGTTAGCTCTTCCGCGACGACGGTCGCCCGAAGGGCATGGTTGCTGATTGAACGTTTCCCGTGTTACGATAAGCGTTAAACATGATTCGCTCGTTCGCCGATGAAGATACCGAGCAGGTTTTCGACCGCCGACCCAGCCGCCGGTATGCGGCGTTTGAGCGGGTGGCGTTGCGCAAGTTGCGGCAGATTCACAGCGTTTCGAGGGTGGAAGAGCTGGGCGAGCCACCGGGCAATCGGCTGGAGAAGCTGAAGGGTGATCGGGAAGGGCTGTGGAGCCTGCGCATCAACGATCGATGGCGAGTCTGCTTTGAGTGGAGGGATGGGGATGCCTATGAGGTCCAGATTGTCGACTACCACTGAACCGGCGCTTGCGGGCTCTGAGCTGGAAGCGCGCGCGCGGATGGCTGCGCTGCATCCCGGCGAGATGCTGCGCGAGGAGTTCATGAAGCCGCTGGGGTTATCGTCGAATGCGCTGGCGATGGAGTTGCGCGTGCCGGTGACGCGGATCTCCGAGATTGTGCGGGAGCGGCGCGGAATTACCGCGGATACAGCGCTCCGGCTGGCGCGCTACTTCAATATGTCGCCGGAGTTTTGGATGCGCTTGCAGATGGATTTTGATCTGGAGTCGGCATCGGATGCGGCGGAGACAGCGATTCACGAGGCAATTCGACCTCGCGCGCCGCACACGATTTTTGAGGATCAACGAGTGGTTGCTTGACCGGATTGCGGTCAAGGAGTGCGGATTCTCAGCACTCATCAGGATGGAAAAGAAGAACTAGCACATAACCAGGAAACGAGTCCAAACAGACCATGCCCACGACGAACAAGGACTATTACGGCACGCTTGGCGTGAAGAAGACGGCCACCCCGGAGGAGATTCGCAAAGCCTTCCGCAAGGCTGCGCGGCGGTATCACCCGGACGTGAACCCCGGCGACAAGCGCTCCGAAGAGAAGTTCAAGGAGATCTCCGAGGCTAACGACGTGCTCAGCGACGAGAAGAAGCGCAAGATTTACGACCAGGTGGGCTTTTATTCGGATCAGATCGACCCGGCGACGGCCGAGGCTTATGCGCGGCAGGGCGGCGGGGGGCGCGGCGCTCCGGTGGACTTTGGCGGCTTCGACTTCTCCGGCTTTCAGAGCGGGCCGGGGCAGCGCCGAGGGCAGCACGCGGGTGCGGGCTCGCAGGCGGATTCGGCTTCGTGGGGGAGCTTCAAGGACATTTTCTCCGGTATGTTCACCGGGGCGCAACAGCAGCAGCCGCGTGGCCCGCAGCCGGGCAGCGACCTGGAGTATCAGGCCACGGTGGACTTCTGGACGGCGATTCGCGGCGGTCAGGCGCGGCTCGACGTGCATCGCCAGGATGTCTGTCCCACCTGCCACGGCCAAGCCTCGACCGGCGGACCCACGCAGTGCTCGGAGTGCAATGGCACGGGCCAGGTGACGCAGATGGGCGGGAGGATGAAGTTCAACATTAACTGCCCTCGCTGCAACGGCACGGGGCGCACGACGAGTCTTTGTTCCACTTGCCACGGTGAGGGATTGGTCGACCGCGACGAGGGGGTCGAGTTTCGCATCAAGGCCGGCACGCGCGACGGGCAGAGGATTCGCCTGCAAGGTAAGGGCAACGCAGGGTTGAACGGCGGCGCGCCCGGCGACCTCTTTCTTATTGTCCGCACCGGTACGCATCCGGTCTTCACGCGCGCGGGCGACGACATTCAACTGACGGTTCCGGTGACCATGCCGGAGGCCTCGCTGGGGGCCAAGGTGGATGTGCCGACGATTGACGGGCGGGCTCAGTTGAAGATTCCGCCGGGAACGCAGAGCGGGCAGAAGCTGCGCATGAGGGAGCGGGGTGTGGAGAGCTCCCAGCACCCCGGCAAGCGCGGCGACCAGATTGTGACCATCGAGGTCACGGTACCTAAGCTCTCGGACGAGCGCAGCCGCGAGATCATGCGCGAGCTGGCCAAGCTGAACAACCAGGATCCGCGCGTGGCGCTGTTTGAGAAGCTGTGATTCTGTTAAGCTCGAATCAGTGATTTCTCAGTTTTCAGGTGTCCTCGAATGTCTGGGCGTCAAGATGAGGAACGGCGAAATATCAAGCCTGATGAAGAAATGTCAGGTTTTGAGTGGCACCCTATCAAAGCCTCTTCAAATTTGAAGAAGCACAAGGTCTCCTTTGAGGAAGCCTGCACAATCTTCAAAGATACGCAGCGTGTCGAGGCTCCAGATCAGTGGCATAGCGACGACGAGCAGCGCTATCTCGGTATTGGAAGATCGAAACAAGGACGCATTTTGAGCATCTATTACACGTTCCAGGCCAGGAAGATACGGATTATAAGTGCGCGGCTGGCGGAACGATGGGAAAGGAATGAGTATGAAACCGGAAATGAGCAGGAACGAAGTTGAAATGCGCAGCAGATTTGATTTTTCGAGCGCGACACGCGGCAGGTTCTCCGATCGCTATGAACAGAACCATGGTGTCACGCTCCTGGACGGCGATCCCGATATGGAAGATCCTCTTGACATTAGTCATGGTGACTCACAACTGACAGAAGTTTTCGGAAAAAACCTGCTGATTTCTCATCTTGTGTCCGCCGGCTTTGAAGTTGCGCAGCCTGTGCGGGATCGAGGTGTTGATCTGGTTGTCTATAAGGATGGAGAAGATGCAAAGGATTACGTGCCCTGTTTAATTCAATTGAAGGCATCCTCGCATGAATCGTTTTCGCTGGACAAAAAATATGAGCGATTTCCTCATCTTCTTATTGCGTACGTATGGAATGTTCAAACTCCCGCACTGAGTAGTGTATATGCATTGACATTCAATGATGCCTTGCAGGTTATGGAGAAGAAGGGATACGCGAAGACGGACTCCTGGAAGAACGGCGGCTATTATTTTGTGCGCGATGCAGGGGCCAAGCTGAAGGAAATACTTGAGCCATACAAAATGACGACCGAGCGGTGGCGGGAAAAACTTCAGACCGTTTGAAGGGCAAGAAACCTATGGCCGCAAAACGCAAATCGAAGGGCGCATACATGATCTCGGCGGTGGCCGAGATGTACGAGATACATCCGCAGACGCTGCGCCTCTATGAGCGCGAGGGCCTGCTGCTGCCGTCGCGCACCGAGGGCAACACGCGGCTCTACACCGACGAAGACCTGGAGCGGCTCGAGTTCATCCTCAGCCTGGCGCGCGAGCTGGGCGTGAACATCGCCGGCATCGCCATCATCCTGCAAATGCGCGAGCGCATGGAAGAGATGAACCGGCAGATGCAGAGCTTTGTCGAGTATGTGCGGACGGAGATGCTGGCGCGCTTCCAGCAGGCAGCGCCGGGGACCAGCGCGGCCATGGTGCCGCTGCGCAAGCCGGGGATCGTGAAGCCGTTGGTGGTGGCAAAAAACGGATCTCAGCATAAGCCGTGACTTTATGGAGATGGGCCGTATCGAGGCGGTTCGATCTGGGAAGACGCTTTGACGATTCTGCCCAAATAAATAATTTGGTTTCTGCCGAGATTTACCCTCATACCTGTTCTAGTATACTTAACCTGTGCATACTTCCGAAAGGCCGCTTTACTGGATTGGGAGCAGCAAGAAGGATTTGATGGGACTTCCGGCCGATGTGCGGAGGTTCTTCGGTCATGCCTTGAACTTTGCGCAACTGGGCGAGCAGCACGAAGCCGCCAAGGTCCTGAAGGGTTTCGCAGGCGCTGGAGTGCTGGAGTTGGTAGAAGATGATGCCGATGGGACGTACCGAGCCGTCTACACCGTGAAGTTCAAGGAAGCGGTATTTGTCCTGCATTGCTTTCAGAAAAAGAGCAAGAGCGGAATCTCCACTCCGCAAAAAGAGATGGAGGTCATTCATGCACGGCTCAAGGTTGCCGAGGCAGTGGCAAAGGAGATCAGAGATGGTAAAGCGCATTCTTGACGGTATCGAAGTCGAAGCCAGTTCCGGCAATGTCTTTGCGGACCTTGGGTTGCCGGATGCCGAGCAACTCAAAATCAAGTCCGGACTAGTGATTGAAATTACTCGTGCGGTGCGGCGTCTCAACTTGACTCAAGAAGAGGCTGGCCGCCGCATGGGAATTTCGCAAGCCAAGGTATCCGGCTTGCTGCGCGGGGATTTTTCCAATCTCTCCGAGCACAAGTTAATGGAGTGCCTGAATCGCCTCGGCTACGACATTGAAATCAAGTTGACTCCAGCCGCCGATTCCGTTGGCCGCCGGAGTTTGGCTGTAGCCTAAGTGGATGTGCCTATCGGGTCTGTTCAATTCTTTACTGACTCATGGATGAGCTTGCGCATCCTTCCCTTGGGCAGCAGCTCGCAGGGATCGCCGCGATAACTCAGGCGGCGCGAGCCAAAGTAACTTCTCAACCAGAAGCAGAAACCCATGAGGTCGCGCAAGGGGTAGAGCCACGCCTTGCGCAGGGCGGAGCGGTCGCGGACCACGCAGCCCGCCACCAGCATACAGAGCAGCACGCGGTCGAGGAGCGTGATGGCCAGCAGCAGCGCTCCCAGGGCCGCGTGGCCGGCGGCGCTCAGGACGGCCAGCCCCAACAGGCCATAGGGAACGGCATAGGTCAACACCGATCCCATGTGGCCCAGCGGCCGGGAAAAACGCGTGCTGGTGGCCCAGCCCTGCTGATGCGCCACGATGCTCGTGAACGAGGCGTTCACGGCATGGTGCTCGACGATGCAGGAGGAGAGCACGACCTTTTCTCCGGCCTTGGCGGTCCTGTTGCCCAGCACAAAGTCATCGGCGAAGAATTGCGCCACCGGCTCGAAGCCGCCGATCTTCTCGATGGTGCTTTGGCGCATCACCATCGAAGGGCCAAGCGCGAAGCGCATCCCTTCGACCATCTCGGCCACCAGAACTCCCGAAGTCATCTCGACGGACATTCCCATCGCCTCCAGTTGCGCCCAGAACCCGCGCCGGGCAACGCCGCGGTAGAGGCAGGTGACCATGCCCACGCGCGAGTCGCTAAGCGGCTCGACCACGGTAGCCAGGTAATCCGGCGCGACGCGCACATCGCTGTCGGTGGCGACCAGAATCGGAAAACGCGCCGAGCGGCGCATGATCTCCAGCGAGTAAGTGCGCGCATTGGGCCAGGGCGGCTCACCGCAGACCAGGATGCGCACCGGAACACGGGGGAAGCGAGCGGCAACCCGGCGAGCCGTCTCCAGGCCGGGGTCGTCGCTCTTCCGCGCGCAGAAGAGAATCTCGTACTCCGGATAATCCTGCTGAAAGAAGCTGGCAAGGTTCTCTTCCAGATTCGGCTCATCGCCATGCAGGGGCTTCAAGACGCTGACCGGGGGCTGAAAGCGACGCGATCCGGCGGCAGCCGCGCGACGGCGAAAGCGGAGGACGCCAACGGCAACCATCAGGCTGTAGATGGTCGAGGTGGCCACTCCAAAGACAGCCAGCGTGCTCAGAGCGTCGAAAAAAATGGATCCAAAGGTCATGGCAGCAAGGTCGATCTCAGCGCTCCGAAGTTCACTCGGGACCTTCCGAAGCTCAGGAAAGCAAGGGAAAAGCCGATCAGTTGGCGTGCGGCTCCGTGCATTCATTATCGCAGTCGAGGGAAGAACTTNNGTTTCAAAGCGGCAAAGGAGCCGTCGTCGTGGCATATTTTTTGTTGTTCCTCAGCACAGCGGGAATCCTGACCTCCACGATTTTTACCATGATGGCCTTTGTCGCGACCTGGAAATATCTGCTTGCCCGACGCCGCAGAAGACGGCAGGCGCTCGACTACACGCCTCCGGTCAGTATTTTGAAGCCGCTGCACGGCTCGCCGGCTCATCTGGAAGAGTGCCTGGAAGGCTATTTCAAGCTCGACTATCCGGAGTATGAGTTGATCTTCTGCGCACGGCGCGAGGATGACGCGGGCCTGGCGGTGGCGCGCAAGCTGGCGGCGCGCTACAAGCAGATTCCGGTGACGATTCTCCACTCCGGCGAGCCGCCGTGGATGAACGCGCGCTGCTATTCGATGCACCTGATGGCCGAGGCGGCGCGGTACGAACTGCTGGTGGCGACAGACGCCGACATTCCCGTGGGGCCGGAGTATCTGCGCGCGATGGTTGCGCCGTTCCGGAACTCCGCAGTGGGCGCGGCCTTCAGCCTCTATCGCGGGATTCCGATTGATGGCGGCTTTGGCGAGAGGCTGGAGGCGCTGGGAATGTCTGTCGAAATGACATCGGGCGTGCTGGTGGCCGAGATGCTGGAAGGCGTGCGCTTCACACTGGGGCCTTCGTCGGCGGTGCGCAAGTCGACGCTCCAGCGCATGGGTGGATTCGAACGGCTGGGCGGCTACGCGGCGGACGACTATATGCTGGGCCACCTGGTGGCGGAGGCTGGCGAAACGGTGGCGATCTCCGACCTCGTCGTCGAACACCTGATTCTGCGCTCGGGATTCTGGAAGTCGATTGAGC
Source organism: Acidobacteriaceae bacterium (assembly GCA_003159355.1). GTDB lineage: Bacteria > Acidobacteriota > Terriglobia > Terriglobales > Acidobacteriaceae > Telmatobacter. Next base: position 17,639 of record PLPA01000075.1, read on the forward strand.
ACCAGTTGAGCTGGATGCGCAGCACGCG
>PLPA01000014.1 GCA_003159355.1 Acidobacteriaceae bacterium
CTTAATTCACTGATTTCTGCCTTCTCAATGCGCCGATTGGTATACTAGAAGTGTGACTACAACTCTCCTTGATTCCATCTCGAACGGTAACCGCTCCGAGACTTCCCCCGTGCAAAAAAGAGTGTTGCTGCTCAAGCCGAGAGGCTTTTGTGCCGGAGTCGTGCGCGCCATCGACGTTGTTAAAATCGCGCTGGAAACCTTTGGCGCGCCCATCTACGTCCGTCGCGAAATTGTGCATAACCGCTATGTTGTGAATGAATTAGCGGAAAAAGGCGCGATTTTTGTTCATGAAATCGACGACGTGCCCGATGGCCAGCGCGTGATCTACTCGGCCCACGGCGTCTCGCCGGCAGTGCGGGAGATCAGCAAGGCGCGCCACCTCAGGGTCATTGACGCCACCTGTCCGCTGGTCACCAAGGTTCACATCGAGGCCGTTAAGTTCGCCAAGCAGGGCTACTCGCTGGTGCTGATCGGCCACCGGGACCACGACGAGATTGAGGGCACGCTGGGCGAAGTGCCGGAGGTAACCCAGGTGGTTTCAAACGTAGCGGAGGCCACGGCGCTCGAAGTGCCAGACCCCAACCGCGTTGCCTATCTGACCCAGACCACGCTCTCGCTGGACGAGGCGCGCGACATCATCCATGCCCTCAAGTCGAAGTTTCCAAACATAGTCGGGCCCCACTCGCAGGACATTTGCTATGCCACGGAGAATCGCCAGGTTGCAGTTCGCAATGTGGCGCACCAGGCGGGCCTGGTGCTGGTGGTGGGCTCAACAAACAGCTCCAACTCCAACCGGCTGGTCGAAGTCTCGCGCAACCTTGGGACTATCGGCTACCTGATCGACAACTCTCAGGCCATCGATCCGGCCTGGCTTCAGGGCGTGAACACGGTTGCGGTGACGGCCGGCGCTTCCGCCCCCGAAGTGCTGGTCGAGGACGTGGTCAATTATCTGCGACAAAACGGCTACGACAACGTCGAAGAGGTAGAAGTGATGCCGGAAAATGTGCGCTTCGGCCTACCGCCGGAGATTGTGCAGGCTATCGGCAGCGCCGGCGGGGCAGAGGTCATAGCTGTGCGGTGAAGAAGAGCTTTTAGCTTGTTTTTGTTGGAACCAGTTTTTGCGGCGCAAGGATCATTTGCATATGAGAGCTAGCAGCTGATAGCTGAAGGCTGATAGCTCATTAGTAAGGACAGAGGCGTTCGAATCATATGATGATTCAGCAAAAGAAGACCCAACCTGCGGTGCCCCGCTTCGGACGGATGGATGCCGACCTAGCGGATGTGCAGTCGGCGATCGTCCGCTCGCGGGAGTACCTGCTCTCGCGGCAGCACCCGGACGGCTACTGGAACGGGGAACTCGAAGCCGACGCGATGCTCGAAGCCGACTACATCTTCCTGCACACGCTGCTGGAAAGCGGCGATCCGGGCCGGCTGCGGCGCGCGCTCGCGGAGATGATGCGCTACCAGAACGAGGACGGCAGTTGGAGCATCTATCCCGGCGGGCCGGGCAACCTCTCGCTCTCGGTCAAGTGCTACTCCTCGGCCAAACTGATGGGCATCAGCGGCGACGATCCCCGCCTCGCCAAGTGCCGCGAGTGGGTTCTCAAGCACGGCGGCGTGGTTGCCTGCAACACCTTTACCAAAATGTATTTGTGCGCGCTGGGCGAGTACGACTACGACGCGGTGCCCGCGATTCCGCCGGAGATTGTTCTCTTTCCCAAATGGTTCTACTTCAATATTTATGAGATTTCCGCGTGGTCGCGGTCGATTCTGGTTCCGCTGGCCATCATGTACGCTAAAAAGCCCTTCAAGCGAATCCCCTCCGAGCAAGGCATCGACGAGTTGTTCGTGGGCGGCAGAGCCAACTCAATCCTTCGCTTGCGCAGGTATCGCAAGTCGTTTATCTCGTGGCGCAACTTCTTTATCATTCTTGACCGTCTCATGCACTGGGCTGAGGCGGTTCACATCCGCCCGTTGCGCACTCTGGCGCTCAAACGCGCGGAAAAGTGGATGCTAGAGCGGCTGGAGATGACCGACGGCCTGGGCGCGATCTATCCGGCCATGCTGAACGCCATCATTGCGCTGCGCTGCCTGGGTTACTCCGAGGACGATCCGCAGGTGATCCGGGCGCGCGATGAGTTTGAAAAGCTGGGCATCGAAGAGCCGGCCAATGACGTGATGCCCGAGCCTACCTTCCGCATGACCCCCTGCGCTTCGCCTGTGTGGGATACGGCGCAGGCGGTCTTTGCCCTGGGCGAGGCCGGCGTGGCGCGCAACGATCCGCGCCTGCTCAAGGCCGTCGATTGGATGCTCTCCAAAGAGGTCCGCCACAAGGGCGACTGGGCCGTGAAGGTTCCCAACACCGAGCCCGGCGGCTGGTACTTCGAGTTCAACAACGAGTTTTATCCCGACACCGACGACACCGCGCAGGTTTTGATGGCGCTCGGCAAAGTTGACAATCCCCGCGAAGGCTATCAACATCAGGTGGCCGAGCGCGCCATCGCGTGGGAGTTCGCCATGCAGTGCCGTAACGGCGGCTGGGGCAGCTTCGACAAAGACAATACCAAGATGATCTTCCAGTACATCCCCTTCGCCGATCACAACGCCATGCTCGATCCGCCGACAGTGGACATTACCGGGCGCATGCTGGAGATGCTGGCCGGCTACGGCTACGCGCGCGGCGACAAGCGCGTCGAGAAGGCCATTCAGTTCATTCTCCGCGAGCAGGAGCCGGATGGAAGCTGGTTCGGGCGCTGGGGCGTGAACTACATTTACGGCACCTTCCTGGTTTTGCGCGGACTGGAGGCTATCGGCGTCGATCATCTGGAGCCGCAGATTCAGCAGGCGGCCGAGTGGATTCGCATGGTGCAGAACGCCGACGGCGGCTGGGGCGAAACCTGCGGCAGCTACGACGATTCCAACATCCGCGGCGTGGGCATCAGCACCCCTTCGCAGACGGCCTGGGCGCTGCTCGGATTGCTAGCCGCCGGCGACGACCGCTCCGACTCCATCGCCAAGGGCGTGCGCTGGCTGCTCCAGCGGCAGCAAGCCGACGGCAGTTGGGACGAATCGCTGGGCGAGGGAAAGCTCCGCCAAGGTATCATTACAGGTACAGGCTTCCCCAGAGTCTTTTACCTGGCTTACACGCTGTACCGGCAGTACTTCCCGCTGCTGGCTCTGACCAGCTACCGCCGAACCATGGAACGCGCCGCGTCTGGCGCTGGAGGTTAATTCCAAGATGGCTATTCCTATCTCTCAGGTGGCAACGGTTGCCAGCTATGTGCTGAAGAAGAAGCTCGCGGGCATCAAGCGCTATTCCCTGACGCTGATGCTGGAGCCGCTCTTCCGCTGCTCGCTGGCCTGCGCCGGATGCGGCAAGGTGCAATATCCGCCCCACATCCTCAAAAAGCAGCTCACCCCCGAAGAGTGTTTTGCCGCAGTGGAAGAGTGCGGCGCGCCGATGGTCGCGATTCCCGGCGGCGAGCCGCTGCTGCATCCGCAAATCGTCGAGATCGTCAACGGGCTGATCGCGCGCAAGAAGTACATTTATCTCTGTACCAACGCGCTTGAACTCAAAAAGAAGCTGCCGGAGTTTACGCCGTCGAAGTACCTCACCTTCTCGGTGCATCTGGACGGCCAGCGCGAGCATCATGACTTCTCCGTCTGCCGCGAAGGCGGCTACGAGATCGCCACCGAGGGCATTCGAGAGGCCGTGCGGCGCGGCTTCCGCGTCACTACCAACGCTACTTTCTTCGACGGCACAGACCCCCACAGCGTTCGCGCCTTCTTCGATGAGGTGATGGGAATGGGCGTTGAAGGCATCATCCTTTCGCCCGGCTACAGCTACGACAAGGCTCCGGACCAGAACCACTTCATGGGCCGCGCCCGCGTTCGCCGGATGTTCCGCGCCATACTCTCCAATCGCAAGCCTACCTGGAAGTTCAATATGTCGCCGCTTTTCCTGGAATTCCTGATGGGCGACCGCAACTACGAGTGCGTGCCGTGGGGAATGCCAACCTATAACATCTTCGGCTGGCAGAAGCCCTGTTATCTGCTCCAGGAAGGCTATGCCGAGAGTTACCAGGAGTTGCTGGAAACGACAAAGTGGGAAGAGTACGGAGTCGCCAGCGGCAATCCCAAGTGCGCTAACTGCATGGTCAGTTGCGGCTATGAGACGCCGGCGGTGATTGAAGGCTTTACGACTTTGAAGGGTTTTATCGCCATGGCGCGCGGCAACTTCAAAAAATATCCGAATGCCAACGCGATGAAGGTCTTCAATGAGGCCGCGCCGCACAGTCATGCAGCGTTGGTGCAGATCGCGGAGCCTGAAGCCGTGCTCGAGGAGACCCACGCATGACCGCTGAAGTATTGAAATACACACTGGCTGAGGTCGAAGCGCTGGAGCTGGCTCCCGGCGCGGCACATGAGAATCTGGAAGGCTGGGTTCCCGCGCTGGCCACGGACGATGATCTGCGCGTGGCCCTGGGAAAGGCGCTCGACTATCGTGGCGATGTGACGCTGACGCTCAAATCCGGCGAGCGCATTGAGGCTTTCATCTTCAACTGTCATTCCGGCGCCACGCTGGCTGACTCCTGGGTACAGTACTTCTCGCCCATAGCGCCGGAAAAACGCAAGGTGGGCTACGCCGAGATCGCCCGCATCGAGTTCAGCGGCAAGGATCGCGCCGCCGGCAAGCACTGGGAAGACTGGGTCAAAAAATACAATGAAAAGAAGGCCGCGGGCGAGACGAATATTGCGCTCGCGCCGGATGCGCTGGAATAGCTACACAGTGTACAGTGGTTAGTGATCAGTGGTCAGCTTCTGTCCGTACGCATTTGACTGCTGTGGAGATGCGAAATGGAAGACGGCATCGAACCGGAACAATCTACTGAAACAGGTGAAGCCATTGCGGAGGGTGAAGTGTCTGGATTGATGCCTGAGCCGGAGCATGGCCACGGACATGAACACAAAACTGGAATCCCCTGGCTGGACGGAGTCATTGCCGTGAGCGTCATCTTTATCTCTGTGATTTCGCTGGTGGTCTCCATCGAGCACGGCAAGAGCATGGAGAAGATGGTGGAGCAGAACCAGAAGCTGGTCGTGGCCAGCACTCTGCCGCTTTTGACAATTGGTGGGAGTATGCTTGACCCTATCACGAATAAGCCACTGTCCAGGTTGATACTCGCGAATAACGGCGTGGGTCCCGCGATAATCGAAAGGTTTGAAATCCGATACAAGGGTATTGCCCAAACGCCCGATACCTTTATGAATTCTTGCTGCGTACAAGCCAAGGGCAAGAACGGTCTTCCCATGGTGTATTCCAACGTATCGGGAATGATTCTGCCCGCTCGCGAAGCGAGAGACCTTATCACTATCAGGCCGATTGGTTCTGACAATAAGCTTATTCAAGCGTATGAAAAGTCCAGGAATGACACTAGATTTTATGCCTGTTACTGCTCGGTGCTTGACGAGTGCTGGGAGACCAACTTCGACCACAAGCGCCCGCAGCCGGTGAAGGAGTGTAAGGTCTCGCCGGATGAAAAGCTCTGGTAGCTGACCAAGGTCTCAGGCAAGCAGCTTTGCCTGTTGCCCCTGCTTGGCAATCGCCGATACAGCCTTCTGATCGAAGGAGACGAAGACATTCCCGCCCAACCAGCGCCCTTCGTAGTCAATCACGCCGTCGGCGAAGTCCGCGCCTGATTCCATTGCCTTCAGGCCAGCTTGAACGGCGGCGGTATCCGTAATGACGTTGTCAGCTTCCAGATAACCGTGAATAACCTTGACGATCTCTGCCTTTGACATCTTGTAGCGTTGGCGCAGCAGCCAGACCATTTCGCATAATACGTGCCGGCTGATGACGACCTGATCGGCGGAACTCAACGCCAGACGCGATGCCCGGCTTTGGACCACATCGTCGTCGAGCACAGCGCGCATCAAAACATTGGTGTCCGCGATCATCTTCATCGCTGAACGCCTCTCTGGAACTCTTCGACGACAGCTTCGCCGATGGCTTCGTCCATCTCTTCAATCGTGAGCTTTACATTCGTCTTCCCAGCCAGCATTCCGAAGACATCCTCGATTTTTCCCTTCTTCCGTACCGCCCGACCCCTAAACTCGCCACCCGGCAACAGCTCGATCTCCAATTTCTCTCCAGGTTTGACCCCAATATGCTGGAAGATTTCCTTCCGAATCGTCACCTGTCCACGCGACGTTGTGCTCAAGATAGCCATAGGATCACCTCTGCTTTCATATTGTAATGCATTTGTGCATTATTCGGAGAGTGCCGTCCGCCAAATGGATTGAGTCCTTAAAGTTCT
>PLPA01000211.1 GCA_003159355.1 Acidobacteriaceae bacterium
GCTCCGATTGCCCTCCCGCTTCCCGATGTGATAAAACGGTTGGCCATGAAGCCTGTAAACGTGCTGCTTGTCCTCATCGCCCTGGCCATTGCCCTGCCCAGCCGTGCGCTTCGCCTTGAACCGGAGACCAACCACTCCGCCGAGCCGCAGCCGGTGGTGGATATCGAAGACGATAGCCACGTGGTTGTCGCCCATCTGTTTGTCCTGCCCGGCGAAACCATGCAACTGGATTCCGACGACCAGAAACCGGCGGCGGGNNGCCGGATATTACGAAGCGATGCCGGGACAGGATTATCTGCTGCTGATTCCCGCGAAGTTTCAGCTTCCGCGGCTGGGGATGGCAAGCTGCCCCTGTCTGCTGCGCATGGACAAGATCGGGTGGAATCGGCAGGGAGAGGTGACAACCGTCGCCGGGCTCAGGCCGTATCTTGAGACAGCCTCCGGCGACAAGATCGCCATCGTCTCCGACGTGAAGCACCCTCGCATCGCCGGCGGCAAATTCTATTTCCAGCTCCAGGGCCGCGGATCAAGAGAATACTGGGTGCTCACCCGCTACGGGCAGGTGGTCGATGCAGGAGGCCCGTGGGGGTTGTGGGATGTTTTGCGTTTCTTTCTCGTTGACCTGCTGCCGCTAGCGCTGCTCGTTGTTCTCGGATGGTCGGTTGTGGGTGCGATTCGTCTCTGGCGCGAGGACAGCTATCCGGAAAAATCCTTCCTTGAACTGATGCAACTGAGCTTCCTACGCCTGCCGCTGGTGAGAAAGATCCGCGTCAGGGAAGAATGAAGTCGAAATTGTGAGTCAGGGATCAGCGAGCCCCAATCGCAAAGCAGGCCGGAGTTTGCGCCCCGGCCTGCTTCACTTCTTCACTACTTCACTTCTTCACTGTCTTCACGGCACAAACACCTGCAGCCGCACGTGCCACTTGGTGCTCTCGCCCGGCTTCAGCGTCACCATCGCGGTGTCCATCGTGCCCCACTCCTTGCCGAAGGGATCGGCGAAGTTATATTGGTGTTCGATGGCGACAAAGTGCGCCATGGGCGGTGCGAACATCTGGATGGTCTTGATCTCCGGCGAGAGGCCCTCGATCTTGACCCCGTAGTGGGCGGCCGGGTCGGTGACCACGACTGTCACGGCGCCGCCCTTCCAATCCAGATGGCTCCAGTTGTCGTCGAAGAACTCCTTGCCCAACGCCACGCCGCCGGGGGCGCTGAGGTCAAACCTGGTTCCCTTGACGGGCAGCAGCTTGCCGGTGGGGAAGACGTTGTCGTAGTTGTCCACTTCGGCCGCCTGGGAGCCGGGAATCTGCACCTTGACCTGGGTGCGGTCGCCGGAGGGTAGGTTGAAGTAAGGGTGCCATGCGATGGCCATCGGCTCGGATTCGTCGCCCACGTTATGTGCCACCATCGAGGCATCCACGCTGTCGCCCGTCAGCGTGATGGTGACCACCAGATCGGTCTTCGAGAACCAGTGGCCGCCGAAGCTGCCGGCATGAATCACGCCCGTCACCTGCTCGCCGCCGGGAACCTGAACGACCTTGATGTCGTCGGTCTTGGACTTCAGAATCAGCCCATGCATGGCGTGGCGCTCAGCCGTAGGCAGATGGCCGACATTGTTGGCTGGAAGGGTCAAAGTGCGGCCCTCCCACTCGGTGGTCAGCATCTTGCCGTCGGCCGAGAGCTTGCCGCGAATCCGGTTGGGATAGGGAACCAGGAAGGCCGCGCCCAGCCGGTATCCCAGATCGCCGAAGCCAGTGTCCTCCGTGTCGAGCATCTTCTTGACCTCGGCCAGATCGGGCGAGGCCAGCACATCGACACTGCCCTTGCCGGGAAAGTTGGCGGTGATCTGGAGAATCTCCATGCCGCGGCCGGGAGCAAGGGTGATGCTGGTGAACTCCGGCTTGGTGGTGCTGACGGCGGCGCGGGTGAGGGTGACGACCTTCTGGCCGCCGATCTCGGTTACGGCCTGGGCGTGGCCGACGAGAGCTGAACCCGCCAGCAAAGGGAGCGAGGAAAGTGCGCTTACAAAGAGATTCATATCAAACCATCCTGGAAATACCATTGGATTTTCCGGAGCCGTCTCCGCGCCGGGGCAACTTTCCCGACGCCGGAAATCGTTTTCCGGAGGCGATGCCATTCTACGCCAGGAGACCCGCTAAAAGCACGTGAGATTTGCACGGCCTTCGGGCAGGCAGATGCAAAAGCGCCCCGCCGCCCGTGATTTGTGGCCCAGATCACATTTAATCGTTAGGTAGGTTGGTATACACTTTCGTCTAGTTCAAAACAAAAACCATGCCTGTCGAAGAAAAACCTTGCGCCCTCAGCTACTCGCGCGGCCCCAGCCGCCCGCTCCTTGATCTGACCATCGGCGGCCTGCTCGACCGCACCGCCAGCCGTTACCCAGACCGCCTCGCCGTCGCTAGTTGCCATCAGGGCAAGCGCCTCACCTGGGCCGAGCTCTCTGCCATGGCCGACCGCGTCGCCCGCGGCCTCTGGTCGCTCGGCATACGCCGCGGCGACCGTGTCGGCATCTGGTCCACCAACTGCATTGAGTGGACCATGATGCACATGGGCGTCGCCCGCGCCGGAGCCTCGCTGGTCAACATCAACCCCGCCTACCGCTCGCACGAGCTGCAATTCACACTCCACCGCTCGCGCATGAAGGCCCTCTTCCTCTGGCACAAGGACAAGCACGCCGATTATCAGGATATCCTCGCCCGCGCCTGCCACGACCTGGATCTGGAGCTCGAACACACCATCTACTTCGACTCCCCCGAGTGGCCCGCCTTCCTCGATGCCGAGGGCCGTCTGCCCGACTACGTCGATCCGCAGGACATCGCCGACATCCAGTACACCAGCGGCACCACCGGCCTGCCCAAAGGCGTCATGCTCACGCATTACAACGTCATCAACGACGGGCAGTTCCTCGCCCAGGGCTTTCATTACACCGAGATCGACAAGATCGTCGTTCCCGTCCCGCTCTTCCACTGCTACGGCTGCGTCATCGGCTCCATGACCTCGCTCAACACCGGCGCTGCCCTTATTCTGCCCAACTGGACCTTCGACCCGCGACTCACCCTCAAGGCCATCCACGACGAGCGCGCGACTTCGGTTTATGGTGTCCCGGCCATGTATGTCGCCGAGTTCGCCCTGCCGGAGTTTCCCACCTACGACCTCACCAGCCTGCGCACCGGCATGATGTCCGGCGCGCCCTGCCCCATCGAGCTGATGAAGCGCGTCCTCAATGAGATGCACATCGGCGAGCTGGTCATTGCCTATGGACAGACCGAGACCTCGCCCGTCGTCACCATGTCCGACGCCGCTGACACCATCGAAGTCCGCGTCAACACCGTCGGCCGCGCCATGCCCCAGACCGAGATTCAGGTCGTCTCCACCACCACCAACGAGCCTTTGCCGCGCGGCGAGCAGGGCGAAATCTGCGTCCGCGGCTACGCCCTGATGAAGGGCTACGACGGCGACCCCGCAGGCACGGCGCTGGTCATCCATGAGGACGGCTGGCTCTACACCGGCGACCTCGGCGTCATGCGCGAAGACGGCTGCCTGCGCATCACCGGCCGCTCCAGAGATGTAATTATCCGCGGCGGCGAGAACATCTATCCCCGCGAGGTCGAGGAGTTCCTCTATACGCACCCGAAGGTCAGCGAGGCGCAGGTTGTCGGCCTGCCCCACGCCCGCCTCGGCGAAGTCGTCTGCGCCTGGATTCGCCTGCAACCGGGAGCGGAAGCGACCGAAGAAGAGATCAAAGACTTCTGCAAAGACCAGATCGCCTACTACAAGATCCCCGAATACGTCCGCTTTGTCACCGAGATTCCCGCCACCCTAAGCGGCAAAATCCAGAAATACAAAATCCGCGAATTCGAGATCGAAGCGCGGGGATTGCAATCGGTAGCAAACGCCGCTACGGCATAGTTTTCACTCCCAAGTCTCTAAAACGAGACCTGTGGCACTCAGCAAGCCAATATTACGAACAAAATCGTGAGGGAATGACAAGATCGTGAGGGAATGATGAAGGCGAAGGTGACGTTTCTTCTGAGTATTCTGTTGTCAGGAGTTCTTCTTGCGCAACATGCATCAACCCAACAACCTGCACCTGCCAAGATGCCCTCTACGCCTGCTCCTGTGTTTGTGCCCCTGCCGAAAGACATTCAATGTTCTCTGCAAGGGTTGTCATTTCGGTCGGTCGTCGGGGCACACGGCCAGATGGAAAACACGAACGGCACGGTTGACAGTCTCAATTGTTGGATTGCAGCGAAAGGGGAGGGGCAGAAGACGGACATTCCCCTTGCTTCAAACGATATTACGCACGAAATTATAGCAACAAAGGACTTTGGCAAGTTGCGGATGGCTCCTCAGAACAGTGTTTCCTCTGCCGGATTCTCTCTGTCTATACGCGCCGATAGAATGAAGGCGCTTAGGGCATTTCTTCTCAGCCATGACACGGCTGAAGTAGACGCACAGGTGGCAGCGAGACATCCTACCGAACCGATATATGTTGCAATTCCAGATTGGGCAGATTGTGAGTTCAGCGGCATGTATTACCAATCTGTGGTCGGATCGAGTAGCGGAATGAACGGCTCCCTAACAGGAATGATATGTTCGATCAACGGCTATGGTTCTCTGCCAAAGCGCGATGTCGCCCTATTATCAACGTCTATAACTGACGGGGTACTGAAGACTAAGGACTTCGGCTTCCTCCGCGTCGAAGGCAGCAATAGTCTTATGTCGGCCGGCGTGAGTGTTTTTATCCGGCAAGACATGGTACACAGTTTCCACGAGTTTCTGTTTCAGGGCTATAGTAACGGAGAGGCGAACATCCTGGCCGCCTCGCAGTATGGCGATTTAGTACGAGTGAATGCTCTCCTTAGTGCTCATACCGATGTCAATGCCACGGATAAGGATGGAGACACGCCGCTAGCTCTGGCCTCACTCTATGGAAACCTGGATGTGGCGAAAGCTTTGGTCACTGCCAAAGCAGACGTCAATGTACAGAACTTCAATGGGGGTACCGCTCTTACTTGGGTGTCAGGAACGTATGGAAATCCTATCCTAGTACGCTTTTTAGTCGCTTCCGGTGCAGATGTGAATCTAAGAACCAAGAAAGGATACACTGCGCTGATTCTGGCTTCGTCCTGGGGGAAAGATGACATTGTCCGTATCCTTCTTCGTGCCAATGCGAATGTGAATGCCAAGGATAACGAGGGCGACACGGCGCTTATCGATGCATCGGCAAACGGCTACGTAAGCATTGTCCGCGCCCTGATTGCTGCAAAGGCGGATGTCAACATTGTGAGAAACGATGGTGCCACTGCCCTGTCAGTGTCACTGAAGAACGAACATACAGATGTAGCCGACCTTCTCAAGAAGGCGGGTGCTCACGAATAATTCATCGGCAGGCGGGTGGCCCCGGTCTCGGGGTTCTATCCCAACCACAATGAGGGTGGCCCCGGTCCCTCGCTTTTGGGGACCGGGGAGAGGATGAACCTCGACCAGCGGGTTCTCGTTCTCTTCAATTTAGGCTTCTGAAATTTCCAGGTCTGAATATCCAGACCTGGCCAGGTGCCCCATGTCTGACCACCAAGAATGGTCAGCTTCCAAAGAAGGGAGCTCAAGCCACAGGATACGATGTCTTCAGTTTTCCGGCAATCTGACTACAGAACAGGTGTAGAATTCTGGCAGGAGTGGTCTTTTCATGGGCGTTATCGAGGATGTTCGCCAGGTCTTGCAGGATTTTCTCGCACCTGAGTTGCGTGAAATTCGCGGCCAGTTTGCGGCTATCGACAAACGATTGGATGGCATGGAAGAAATGAACCGCGTCCGCTTCGAGAGCATTGTTCAACGTCTGGAAATTATTCAGCAGTCCTTCGCCTTCGACAAGCGCATCTCCAGCCTCGAAGAAGACAAGCGGCGGTCCGCTTAGCGATCGACGCACTCTTGACTTCCCAAAAATGTGGGTGGCCCATCCTTCGCGCCCTTGGCGAAGGGTGGGAGACAATGAACCTCAACCGCTAGTCTTCACCTGCCTGAAATTTGCAGCAGAACCGCAATGTATTGGCGCACCTTGGCGATCATCATTGGCGGAGCTTTGGAGTGAAACTCCGCCCCGCGCCCCGCCCAATCCATGCTCTTCAGTTGATCGACCAGCACCGCCCCTTCCACGCTCCCAACGGTGATCGGCAACGTGAAGGGGTACGGTTTGACCTTGCTGGTCAGGGGACAAACCACGGCCAAGCCGCTGGCCCGGTTGTAGCGGAGATCGGTCAGGACCAGAGCCGGCCGGCGCTTGGCCTGTTCCCGGCCAACCTGGGGATCGAAGTCCAGGAAGACAATATCGCCGGTATCCGGAACGTACGGGCTTACCATTCGACGGCTTCCCTTCCGATCTCCGGCCCGAGTGAAATCTCCGCATAGCGATTCTCCGGGGTGATCTGGGCCACCAGTTGAGCCAGTGACGGGATCTCTCCTACCCGGTGCATCTGCACCACCCCATCGGCAGCCACTGCGATCTCCAGCGGATCGCCCAGTTGCAAGCGAGCGTCCTCCGCAATCGGCTTCGGTATCCTCACCGCCAAGCTGTTTCCCCATTTCAGCACTTGAGCCTGCATATTTCCCCCTGTAGATACAATGTATCATTTCTGGATCGAGATCAAGACAAAGGAGCTTCCCTAGACCGGCCTGTTGTAGCGTCCGCGGAGGGCATTCCAGCGGATCATGGCGATCTCTTCCAGCACTTTGACGCCATCGCGCAGGTAGCTCATGCGGGTGCGCTCATCGTTGGCCCAGCTGACCGGCACCTCGACGACGCGGTAGCCGCGCTTGAGGGCGATCAGCAGAATCTCCGGGTCGAAGCCCCAGCGCTCGATGGTCTGGAGCTGGAAGACGGTCTGGGCAGCCTGGCGGGTGAAGGCTTTGAGTCCGCACTGGGTGTCGGCGAAGGGCAGGCGCATGACCGCGCGGGTGACGGCGTTGAAGCAGCGGCCTAAGAACTGGCGGAAGAGCGGCTGGCGGTGAGTCTGGCGGGCGCTCTCCAACCAGCGGGAGCCGATGGCGATGTCCGCGCCCTGGCGGATGGCGGCAAAGAGGCGTTCGGCCTCCTCGATGGGGGCAGAGAGATCTGCGTCGGTGAAGAGCGCCACTTCGCCCCGCGCCTGCAGCATCCCGGCGCGCACGCTGTAGCCCTTGCCGCGGTTGCCTGGGTTCTCGATCAGCCGCACTTCAGGGGCTGTGCGGGCAAAGGCGCGCACCACTTCGGCAGTGGCGTCGGTCGAGCCGTCGTTGACGACGATGACCTCGGCCTCCCAGCCACGCGCGCGGATGCAATCCAGCACGGACTTGAGCGTCGCCGGAATGCGGGCGCTCTCATTGAAGGCCGGAATCACGATGCTGTACTT
>PLPA01000294.1 GCA_003159355.1 Acidobacteriaceae bacterium
GATATGCGCCACCTGGACCACGGTGAGCAGCGCCAGCAGGGCCAGACACAGCAGCGCCGCTGCCCCGAAAGCGTGTGGCTTCCGGCGGCGGCTCCCACGATAATCTGGCTGCAATCCGGTCAACAAATCCATCCCTTACTTATAGAGTACATAGGATTAGACGCGCCCGGAGGGCTCTGGGTTCCGGTTTTTGCCGGTTTTCTCGTCCCATTGGCCCCGCCAACCCTCGCCCGCGCCGTCTAAACTATTGAGCAATGGCCTCTTTCAGCCCAATGCGGCTGCTGTCTCTGTCTGCCTTGGCGCTCCTGCTGGCGATGGCTTCAGCCTGTGCCGCGCAGACCCAGACGCCGCTGCCGCTCAAGCTCGATCAGCCCGTCACGACCACCAATCATCGCCTGATCCTCAAGGACGGCAGCTACCAGGTGGTGCGCCGGTACGAGATTGCCGGCGACCGGGTGCGCTACATCTCCGTCGAGCGCGGCGGCGATTGGGAGGAGCTGCCCGTCGAGTTGGTCGACTGGGAGGCGACTCACAAGTGGGAGCGCGATCACGCCAGCCTGTCCGTCGAAGAGGCTTCGCCGGCCATGAAAGAAGCTGAGGAGATCGACAAAGAGGAGGCGGACGAGCGCGATGAGCAGCAGGCGCGCCGGCCCGAAGTCGCCAAGGGCCTCAAATTGCCCGACGAGGACGGCGTCTTTGCGCTGGACACCTGCAAGGGCAAGCCGGAATTGGTCGAGTTGCTGCCCGTGGACTTGGCCCTGAATGCGAAGAACCGCCATGGTTTGAGTACGCTGAATCCGCTGACCGCCAAGGCCAGCCTGGAACTGGAAGGCGCGCACGCAAAGATTCACCTGCACGTGAACGCTCCGGCCATCTTTCTCGCTCTGGCCTTTCGCGACGAAGCCGAGACAGTTCTCTCCCGCGCGCTGACGGTCGAGACCGGCGGCGCAAAAGAGGTAGCCAACCGCAAGCACGGCGCGCACTCGCCCTCGTCCGGCTTCGCCATCGTCCGCTCCGACGAACGCAACACGGTACGCATCGTCGGCGCCGTTCACGTGAGCCTCACTGGCAAGGTCACCCAGGACGAAGACACCATTCCAGCCAAGGTTGAAGTGCTCCCCGGCAAGCACTGGCTCAAGATCACACCGGAGAAGCCGCTTGCCGCCGGCGAGTACGCGCTGGTGGAAATCCTCTCCGCCTCGGAGATCAACCAGTCCGTCTGGGACTTCCGCATCGATCCGCAGTCGGGCGACAATCCGGGGTCGCTGGGGCCGATCTTGAAGTAGAAAAATGCGGGTGGATATAGATTTTCCGCATCAATAGCCTCTAAATGGTAAATCAAATGGTAAAATGGTATTTATGAATACCACTGTGGAGATCGACAAGGCCGGACGGATCGTGGTTCCCAAGAAACTGCGCGACGACTTGCACCTCGTTGCCGGCACTCGACTCAGGATTGAACGCAGCGGCGACCGGCTGACGCTGATGCCCAGTTCCATTGCGGCAAAGTTGGTCATCGAAGATGGAGTTCCGCTGATTTTTCCTGCTGACTCTTCTCATACGCCCATCCTCACCAGCGAAATGGTGACTGAACTGATTGAGCAAGGCCGCCTGGAACGCGAGCGGCGATTTCTTTCGTTCGACGAGGGTTTGGCCGGCGGCTTGACTGCGGCGCTGGACGAGGGAGCGACGTGATCTTTCTGGATACCTCGGTACTCATCGCCACCGCTCAAGTGAGCCACGCGCGCCACGCGCCCAGCCGTGAGCTATGGAACCAATGTGTCCGGCATTCCACGGCAATCAGCACGCATACAATGGCCGAGGTCTACAACACTCTCACCGCCATGCCGCCTGCCTTGCGCCTGGCGCCGCGCGATGCGGTGCTTGCCGTGGAAACATTTCTCCAGCGCCTCACACCGATCACTCTCACCGCCGATGAATACATGGAAACACTGCGCCGCACAGCGAACCTCGGCCGCTCCGGCGGCATGATCTATGATGCCCTTCTTCTGGCCTGCGCCCGCAAGGTCCAGGCCGAGCGGATCTATACCTGGAACGTGAAGCACTTCCAGACGGTAGCCCCCGATCTGGCCGACCGAATCATGACTCCGTAAATCATCTGCGCATCTGACTTAAGAAATCGCATACACGGTTTACCAGATGCGGCGTACGCCGAATTGGTCGAGCTGCGGGTCGGAGCTGAGGATGGCAACGTCGAGCGCCAGCGCCTGGGCGGCGATCATGCGGTCGAAGGGGTCTTTGTGCTCGGCGGTCAGGCGGCCAGCGCGCAGGGCGGAGGCCGTGTCGATAGCCAGCAACTCATATCCGGCCTCTTCCATCACCGCGAGATAATCCTGCTCCAGCTTCTCCGCGCCGGGAAGTTTTCCCAGGCGCACCTTGGTCGCGATCTCCCACGCGGACGCCGCCGAGACAAGAATCGTGTTGGCTTCGTCGGCAATCGTCTCTCGGGCTTGAGGGCTGAGGGAGTTTGGAGAGAGCGTGGCCCAGATCACGGCACAGGTGTCGAGCAGAACCTTCACTCTGCGGCGCCATTCCACAGGCGAAGCTCGTCTTCCGGCAGCGGCTCGAAGAAATGCTCGGAGAGAACAAAGCCGGGGGTCTCCAAAGCGCCCAGGCGCTTCTTTTTTATGGGATGAATGGCTTCCAAACGCGCTACGGGAGTCTTCTCCCGCCCGGAGGTGATTGTGACCACTTCGCCCTTTCGCGCCTGCTTGACGAGCGAGGAAAAGTTGGTTTTTGCCTCGAAAATGGTTGCTGAAATCATCGCCGCCCCATCCTGTCAGTTTATCTTAACCAACTTTGGCCACAATTTCAACTCCCTACTCCCGCACGCTGATCCCCAGCGCCTTCATCTTGCGGTAGAGGTGGCTGCGTTCCAAGCCTAACAATTCTGCGGCGCGGCTTACGTTGTTGCGTGCTTCTTCAATCTTCTTGAGGATGAACTCGCGCTCGTAGGCGTCACGAGCCTGTTGCAGCGTGGAGAACTCCTCCGTCGAGCGCGTGCCGGCTTTGTGGGTGAGCGGCGGCAGGTGCTTGCGCTCGATGCGCAGGGTGCGGGGATTGAGGATCATCACCCGCTCGATCACGTTCTTCAGTTCGCGGACGTTGCCGGGCCAGTGGTATTGGGAGAGCGTCTCCAGCGCCTCCTCGCCGATCTCCATGCGCGGGCGGCCGTATTGGCGGCCAAACTCGGCGAGAAACTCGGAGGCCAGTAGCGGTATGTCCTGCTTGCGCTCCCTCAGCGGCGGCACAAAAAACGGCACCACATTGAGCCGGTAGAAGAGGTCTTCGCGGAAGTTGCCCTTGGCGATCTCTTCTTCCAGGTCCTTGTTGGTGGAGGCGATCAGGCGCACGTCGACGAAGATCGGCTGCGTGCCGCCGACCGGAGTGAACTGCTGATCGTCGAGCGCGCTGAGCACCTTGGACTGCGTTTTGAGGCTCATGTCGCCGACTTCGTCGAGGAAGAGCGTCCCACCGTCGGCGCGCTCCAGCGTGCCGCGCTGCTCGGCCAGGCCGCCAGGTTGCGCGCCGTGCCGATAGCCGAAGAGCTCGGCCTCGATATGCGCCTCGGGGATGGCGGCGCAGTTCAGCTCAACAAAAATTTGGTCCCGCCGCAGGCTTTCGGCGTGGATGGCCCGTGCGATCAGCTCTTTGCCGGTGCCCGACTCGCCATAGATGAGCACGCGGCCGTTGGTGGGCGCCATCAGGCGAATCTGCTGGCGCAGGGCTTTCACGGGCACGCTTTCGCCGGTGAGCACCGAGCCGACGTTGAACTGGCGCTTGAATTCCTGGTTTTCGGTGCGCATCCGGCGCGCCTCGACCGCGTTCTTCAGCACGATCAGCGTGCGTTCCAGCGAGAGCGGCTTTTCCAAAAAGTCGTAGGCGCCCAGCTTGGTGGCCTTGACGGCAGCTTCGATGGTGCCGTGGCCGCTGATGATGACCACTTCAGGCCGCTGCTCGGCCCCCTGGCGGTGAATGTCGCCCAGCAGATCGAGGCCGTCGCGGTCGGGCAGCCAAATGTCCAGCAGAACCACATCATAGGGCGCGTCCTCGAGCAGCACCAGGGCTTCGGCAGCCGAGGCAGCGCTGGCCACGCCGTAGCCCTCCTCGCGCAGAATCTCTTCGAGAGAGTTGCGAATCTCGGCTTCGTCGTCCACCACCAGTATGTGATTCATCACAACGATCCTCTCACAAGTTGGGCAAATCAGAACAAATGTTATTTCGGCAAGCCGCTGACGAATCCGTACTTCGGTATTCTTCCAGGATTCTCCGCAACGTCTCGTCATCGCCCCGCTTAAATGCGGCATTTGCCTCTTTCGTCAAGCGCTCCCGCAAGGCTCGGTCAGCTTCATTCTTGGCGTGGTCTGGATGAACCTGTTTGACTACATCGAGATAGAGTTCTCTTAATCCTAATGAAGACGCAAAATCTGTGGCTTTCGCAGCTTCGCCGTTGGCGGCAGAGTAGGATTTCCTTGCATTCCTGCTCCCGCTGGGTAACCCACTAAAGTCAGTGTTGAAACCAATCTCTTCCGGATAAATCACAGTTCCCCTGGCATCTACGAATACCCCGCCCCTTCCTCTCTTTTCATTGGCGTCGAGCAGCCTTCCAAGAATGAAAAATAAGATGATCAGTGCGGCTAGACCGATCCATGGCACCGCACATCGATATACAATTTGGCTTTCTGCGCTGAATTCGAGCAGACTGTTTACTGACGGGTCAGCAGGGTTGTAATAAACAGTTGTGTCAGTTCGGGTCGGAACCGTACCAGAGTCCACATATTTTTCTTTGACCGCGTCATCGATAATCCATTGAGGGCAGTCTCTAAGTCCAATATAGAGGGAACCATCAACACTGAAATTGTAGGAGCAGCTATAGTAGTTGGCTCTGAGACCGCGAAAAATGGAATGATACACCGAAACAACGTGAGCGGTAGTTGTCTTCTCGCTTGGCGCGGCGCTCGCGTACTCCCTGGCATCATATACGCAGATACCTACGCACACGAAGACCAGTATCGATGATGTCAACGAACGGCCAGCTCCGATTATCCAGCTAAAACGCATTTGCACTCCGATTTCTCAGGACATCAACTTATTCAGAGACTCCTTCACGGGTGTTGCTATTCGTTCCAGCAGTCTGGCCGGAGTTGGGTAGAGGTTCCTGCAAAGGCTCCATCAGCGGCAGCCGCATCAGGAAGCGCGCGCCCTTGGGGGCATTGGCCTCGGCACGCAGGCTGCCGCCATGCTCCTGGACAATCTTGGCCGCGATGGAGAGCCCCAAGCCGGTGCCGCGCTGCTTGGTCGAGTAGAAGGGCAAGAACAGCCGCTCACGGATATCATCAGTGAGGCCGTGGCCGGTGTCGGAGACCGCAATCTCGACCGCGGCGCCGTCTTCGCTGAGCGAACTCGATACGCCTAGCTCGCGCAGCAGGCTGCCCTGCATGGCCTCGGCGGCGTTGTCGATCAGGTTGGCCAGGGCGCGTCGAATGGCCTCCGGATCGGCCAGCACCGGCGGCAATCCCGGCTCCAGATCGCACTCGATGGTGATGCCATCCAGCCTTCCGGCAAAGAGCGCCAGCGCCTGCTCGGCCACCTGATTCATGTCGCAGACGCGCGGCTGAGGGGCGGGAAACTCGGCCAGCGCGGAGAACTGGTCGACCAGAGTGCGCAGCGTGCCTACGCAGCCCAGGATCACCTCGCTGCACTTGCGAATGACGGCTGGCGAGTCCGGCTGGCCGCGATCCAGGTGGCGGGCAATCCGCTCGGCGGAGAGCGCAATCGGAGTCAACGGATTCTTGATCTCGTGGGCCANNTTCCACGCCAACTGCCGCTGCGCGCGCAGCAGTTCCGTCGTGTCTTCGACCACCAGCACAGTTCCCGGCCGCCCGCGCGATTGCTCAAAGCGTGCGGCGGTAATCGCCAGATGCAGAATGCGGCCCTCGGAATGAAACTCAATCTCCGTGAAGGCCAGGCCCATGCGGCGGCTGCGGCGCATCACCCCGGCCAGATCGTCGGCACACTCTGCGGGGAAGAGCGTATCAATCTTCTCCCCGCCCAGGCCGCAGTCCACACGCCGGCCCAGCAGCGCAGCGAAGGCCTTATTGGATTGCAGCACCGTGTCCGTGCCATCCAGCGTCACCACACCTGAGGGAATCGTCTCGACGATCGTTTCCAGCTCGCGTCGCCGCTCTTCAATGGCCAGGTTGGCCGCGGTCAGTTGCGCGCTGGAGCTCTCGGCCAACTGCCGGCTGGCGTCCAGGTCGGCGGCCATGAGGTTGAAGGCACGCACCAGTTCGCCCATCTCCCCGGTAGCAGCCAGGGCCACGCGGTAGTCGTACTTGCCGGTAGCGATTTCGGCCATGGCCTCGGCCAACGCCTCCACCGGGCGGGTGATCTGCCTGGATAAAAACTGCGCCACCCACACACTCAGGAAGAAGACCAGCACGGTAATGACCACCAGCGTCAGGAAAAACGTGGTGCGAATCTGGTTGCGTCTGCGAAAGAGCTCCCAGTAAGTGGCCGAGCCGGTGCGGATGCGCATCGCGGGCTGGCTCAGCCCTTGCGGCATGGGCAGCGCAGTCACCACGATCTTGCCCGAAGGCGTGACCGATCTGCCCAGCGCGTACTCCCGGCCCACCACATTGATCACCGGTTCCTGGCTGCTCTGCGAGGCGGTCAGCAGACTGAGTGGCAGCGGCCCCTTGAGCGGTATGGCGCTTCCCTGGCCGCCTTCCTCCAACCAAGGGATCAGGCTGGCAGGGCTGGACTCAGGCGGCGCCTGAAAGCTCGCTAGGACCCGCTTGTCCTTGCTGTAGACGATAACAAATCCGTTATCGAGCGTGATGCGGCGGGAGGCCAGTACAGCCTGAAGTACCGGCAGGTCACCATCCGGTGCGCCGGTGGTCGTGATCGACTCCGCCTCTCCCCGCGCATTGCTGGCCACATAGTGTGCCAGCTCCACCACTACACGCGTCGAGTCATCGCGCAGCTCTGTAGTGTTCGGCGAGAACCAGCGGTCCAGCGACCGGTTCATCAGCAGAAAGCTGAACAGAAACATCATCACCGCGGGCGCCAGCGCGATCAACACCGCGCCCAGCACCATGCGCGAGCGCAGCCGCGCCCCCAACCCGCTGCTGCCTTGCCCGGCGTAGACCTTGAGGACATTGCGCACCAGCAGCACCAGCAACAGCAGCAGCAACAGGAAGACCAGCACCATCAGGCTGGTGGAGACCAGCGTCTCGCCGGCAGTCTCCGGATTAAGGAAATTAACGTTGAAGGAGTAATGCCAGATCCTGACCGGCAAAGTCGTGTTGATCGCCTGAAATGCGCCGAGTAGAACGAAGATCAGCAGCAACCCGCCCGCAAGCAGTGCCACCGAACGCCGCCGAGGATCGCCGCTGAACAGCATGGGGCGATTATAGAACTGCAAGTGGTCAGTGGTCAGTTTTCAGGGAATCGAAACTGAATCTCTTGCCCGTTACCTCCAGACCACAAATTTTAACCAGCCCTCCCATACGTCGCCCCACGCATGGGCGATCATGTTGGCTCGCAGATTCCCGCGCCAGGCGGCCAGCGCTCCATACAGAACTCCCAGCACGCTGATCACGATTACATTCGTCCAGCCCTGGTAGCTGTGAAAGAGGCCAAAAACCAGCCCCTGCCCCAGCACAGCCGCCACTACGCTTCCGCTCAGTGCATGAAGCTGCCGCTGCACACAGCCGCGAAAAACCATCTCCTCGCAAACGCCTGCAGTGATGGAAGTCCCAAAGCCACCACGCGGCCCCAATCGAAGGAAGCCCGCCAGATGCGCCCAGGAAGCGAGTTGCTCCGGTTTTGCGCATGCGGCGGAATTGTCCGTAGCACGAATTTCATTTTTCAGCATGACTCTTTTTCTTTCGCTTTTCCGTATGTTTTCGCTGCTTTTTGGCGATCTTGCGCAACTCGTCCAGCGTCTCTTCGCCCCAGCGCTGATGCGCCTCCAGCTCCAACTGACCGAAGCGCGCCGCCATCTTCCAATAGGGCGCGTCGGGATACTGCTCGCTCTTGGCAATCTCCTCCAGCTCAATGCGTTTGAACTCGCGAAGAAAGGCGCGCTCGCTTTCCACCATGCGCTCCACGTGCTGAATCGAAATCTTCGGGGAAATCTGCGCGCCAAAAAACAGTTTCAGCAGCAATTCGTTGCGCGGAATCTCCGGCTGCGGCGCGACCTCGAGCCACGCCGCCAGCCGCTTCCGGCCCTTCTTGGTGATCGAGTAGACGTGCCGCTCCGGCTTGCCCTTCTGCCGCTCCGTCTGCGCGGTCACCTGCCCCGCCTCTGCCAGCCTCTTCAGGTTGGGATAGATCTGCCCGTAGCTTTCGTTCCAGAAGTGGCCGACCGAGTCGCGGATGACCTGGCCCAGGTCATAACCCGACATGGGTTCGATGGTCAACAGGCCGAGAAGCACTTCCATGCTTGAACTTGTGCGTTTTGCCATAGTTCTAATAGATATATGCTTAATAGATATTACTGTCAATAACCATTTTTTGCGCGTTCACAATGAAACTCTGATCGGCTAATCGGGAATACTCTATGCGCCCCGCACGGCGCCCCGCCCGCGGGCCTTCACGGCATACATACGCATATCGGCGACGCCGATGAGGGAGTGAACCGTTTTGCCGTCGAAGGGAGCGGTCGCCACTCCCACGCTGGCGCTCACGCGCAGCTCCTGCCCGTTCTTCATGCGGAATTCGGTCATCATCAGCGCGCGGTGCAGCTCGCTGATTTGCGTCAGAGCGGCATCCTCGCCGGTCTCCGGCATGAGGATGACAAACTCGTCGCCGCCATAGCGGAAGCACCAGTCCTGCTTGCGGCTCAACTCCTGGAGCCGCGCGCCGGCGCGAGCCAGCAGTTCGCTGCCCACCAGGTGGCCGTGCTCGTCGTTCACCAGCTTGAAGTGGTCCAGGTCAAGAAACGCCAGGCTCACCGGCCGTCTCTGAGTGCAGTGCTCCAGCTCCCGGCCCAGCACCTCATAGAGACGGCGGACGTTGAAGAGGCCGGTGCAGTCGTCGGTGATGGTCAACTGCTGGATGCGGGCCACGTCATGCGCATTCTCGATGGCGATAGCCGCGTGGTCGGCCAGGATGTGCAGGAAGGCGATCGTGTAGTCGGTGAGCTGGTCGGCGCGTGGATTGAAGATCTCGATGGCGCCATGCGTTCCTTTGCGCCCGCGCAAGGGCAGGGCGATGACCGAGCGCACGATTTGCGGCTGGGCGCCGATGGCCTGCTTGACCCGCGGGTCATTCTCGGCCTCGGGAACCAGCAGCGTCTCGCCGTGCTCCACCACCCATCCGGCCACGCCCTCGCCCACCTTCACGCGCAGGTCGCGCAGGGAAGCCTCTTCTCCGCCCGCGGTAATGGCGTAGTAAAGCTCCTGGCGATCTTCGTCGAGCATCAGCAGCGTCCACAAATCGGCTTCGATGAACCGCTCCATGTGCTCCATAATGGTGCGCAGAATCGTCTCCAGATCGAAGCTCGAAGTCAGCGAACGTGCGACCTGATGGAAGACAAGCAGGTCTTCGAGCGGGATGCGGCCTTCCGTCGCTTTCGTCATTTGTGTGTCCAGTGGGAGGAGTCTCTTCGCCATTCTTGCACATTGGATGCCCGGCGGAAAAGGCAACTCAAAAAGCTGCGGGAGAACTGATTCGGACGGTTGGCTCCGAACGGCAGTTCATGGCTTCAGTCCTGACAATAGAACCAATAAAATGTACGTAAAGTTAACCCCTGAAGTTCACTTCTTCTGACTTTCTGCAATAAAACAGAGTATTTCGCAGCCTGTCAGCCCTCTTGCTCAGTCCAGCCGCGGCGCGCCCCGGCGGAGAAAAATGCCGACGCCGCCGCAAATGGCGATAATGGCCAGCGCGAGGCCGAAGTAGTAGGCCATGGGATGCGCCCAGCCCGGCGAGTAGGCCAGATCCTGGCCCACCCACAACAGCAGGATGGCGGCGATCACGGTAAACTGCCCGGCGATGACCAGCAAGGTGTGGCCCAGGTCGCGCCGTTTGTCCAGCGCCTCCACCTGGTCGGGGGTCAGGGGTCGCTCTTCGGGGGGAAGCAGTGGATTTTCCATTGTTGTGGTCCTCTTCTGGCGGGTTTTGGCATAAAATTCGTGGCAGCCACGCCTGTCCTCGATTCAATCACAACCTGGCGAGGCTGCGCCAGTGGTCCGATTGCAAGTTGGGACTCGGTTTTCGGCCAGCCGACGTCCAGCAACTGGACCTCTGTGGAACACATCGGCGTTTGTGGGAACTTATCATGGTCATGCAGGCAGAATGATCATCCACGGAGGACTATATGGCAAACACACAGACGCTCATAGCCGAGGTCTACTCTGCTTTCAACCGGCGGAACATCGATAGTGCGTTGGCGCTGATGAGCGAGAGCGTCAGTTGGCCCAAGGCATCGGAAGGCGGGCGTGTAATCGGGAAAGAAGAGATTCGTGCCTACTGGAGCCGCCAGTGGAAAGAATTTGATCCTCATGTCGAACCGATTGAGGTGATTGATCGCGCAGCGGGCAAGATCGATGTCCGAGTCCATCAGCTTGTAAAGAGTCTTGGCGGCGATGTGCTTTCAGACAGCGAGGTCTGGCACTTCTATATCACCGCTGACGGTCTAATCGAACGGATGGACCTCGAAGGAAGCGGAGCAGACTCTGAGCAAAGCCCGTCCTCAGCGTTCTCCCGTAACGAGGCCTAGGGGGAATAGCCGGTCAGATATGCATATTCTTTTTTGCGGATCGCAGGCAGATTGGTCCCGATAATTCTCCCAGGGTCCGCAAATCTCAAGGATGTTGTCCTTGGCCGGTCTGTCGTCGGACGGAAACGCTATTTGGGCGGATAGCCGACCGATTGCGCGTACAGCGGACGCTTCTCGGCGGGCAGTTTCAGGGCCGCGGCTATGGCGGTTGCATCCTGCTGCCCGTGGAGGGCATAAAACCAGGCGTTCAGCCCTTCCGAGGCCGCGAAGAGATAGACGTTTTGACCGATGAACCCCACGTCCACCTGGGCATAATCCAGGTTGGCGCTGGCCACATAAACCAGGGTGACGGCCGCCTGCCCGGCGGGAGGCGCGCCCATTTTGGCGCGAAGGTCGCCGGCCACGACCGGGCGCAGCAGGTTGGCCTCGGCGTCATAAATGTAGACGCCCTGGGCAAGCACCACGTCCAGCTCCACCTCTTGTTTGTTCATGGCCGAGGGAGCGGTGCGGCCCAGGCCCGGCTTTACGTCGCGCGGCCGATTGACGCCAAAGGCTGCCCACAGCAGATTCGAAAGGGTTTGCGGCGGGAGCGGCTTGTCCAGGAAGGCGCGCGTGGTCTGGCGTCGCGCCAGCGCCTGCATCAGCGGTATTCCGGCGCCGATTTCAGGCTTGGGAAGCTGAATGGGCTTCAACTCCTGCGCGGAAAGAGCGGGCACGGCCCACAGCAAGGCAGCCAGTGCAAGCAGCGCGGCCGAGCGCCGGTGGACTAAAAGGACAAAATTGCGCATGGTTCCTCCTCAATGAATGCGAATGAGGCCGAGAGGCTCTGTTGGTCCAGTTCAGTCAGACAGGAACGCCACTGACTGTAACGAGCTGATCTCGAAGGGTTTGCGGCAGCGCACATTGGCGCAGGATAATTTCTCGTCGCGTCTCACCATATAAGACTGCGCCTTGGCGAACTTGGCCCTGTCCCGCTCGTCCGCTCCCCGCGGCAGTTGCGCCCGCTTGCGCCGCACCACCCAGGTCACCTTGTATTCGCCTTGCTGCCCGCACTTGGGGCAGGTCAGCGTGTGCGTATGCTCTTCGGTTGTTTCGTTGAAATAATCCCGCTCTTCCATGCTCTTCCAGCTCTCCATCCCGGCAAAAAACGCGCCGTCGGAACCCCGGCTCTTCCACTTCGCCTTAACTTACTCCATACTCATACTTGCCATGACGAAACGCAAGCCAGGGATATTTTCGGCCACCAAAGCGGTCAAGGCCAACGCACGGGAGCGCATCGGCCAGCCCAAACCCGTGCGGATTATCGACACCGAGCCCCGCACCGGCCGCGCCATCAAGCACAAGCCCACGCTCGAAGAGGTCATCCGTCAAGCGGAATCCTGAGGTTGCGCCGCAGGCGGGATGCGCTTCATTCTCCAGAGGATACGGCGGAAGAGGCCGAGAATGCGGCGGGTGTCGTGCGCGGAGAGCGCCAAGCGGCGCAAGAGCAGGCGGAGATCATGGCGGTTGGCCGGCTGCATCCCGCGCGGCGAGTAGTCGGCCGCCTGCATCGCCTCTTCGATCACCCCGGCCAGCAGCTCCAAACGGCCGGATGGAGCGGCGGAAGTGGTTGATGGGATGAGAGTTGCTGATTCGACGGAGGGGGATTCCGTCGTGGGGACGGCGTGCACAGCCAGCTCATAAAGGCAGACGGCGACGGCCTGGCCCAGGTTCATTGAGGGCTGGCGGGGGTCGGTGGGGATCTCGACGAAAAGGTGACACCAGGAAAGATCGTCGCGCGTAAGTCCATGCTTTTCAGAGCCGAAGACCACGGCAACGCGGCCGCCGCGGGCCAGCTCGCGAGCTACCAGCGGAGCCAGATCAGGGAGAGCAACCACCGGCTGTTCGGGCTTACGATAGGTGAGGGTTCCGGTGCCCACCACCAGCGTGCAATCGGCGACGGCCTCGGCCAGAGTCACTGATTCCACGGCGCTTAGCATCAGCTCAGGCGCGCCGACAGCGGAGCGCGCCTGGCGCCACATGGGCGCAAAGGGGGCGACGACCGAGAGGCGCTGAAAGCCGAAGTTGGCCATCGCACGCGCCGCCGCTCCTATATTGAGGGGGTTGCGGGGCGAGACCAGCACCACGTCGAGGCGTTCGCGTTGGGATTCCGGGAGCACGCAATGATTGTAGAGCGCGGGGTGGAGGGCCTGGAAAACCGTGCGCTCCAGGATACCGTTTTTTCAAAAGTGTGAAGCTAAATGCAGCCGGTTTACCCCCAAACTGAGCAGCAATAGGTCTCCGGTTTCGGGGAAAGTGGTGCTCGGTAGCTGTCCGGTTTTGCCTGCACTGGTGGCCTGTAGCTGTCCACTTTTACGGGAATGGCTGCAAATACGTCATCAAAAAATTTGAACTCGTCCCGGATGGCGGGACTCCGGGGTGTTTTGGGGCGAAGATTTGGCGTTTTTGCTTGACTAAGGTTGGTCAAGTTTCAGGGATCAGGAAGACCCTGGTATGGGTGAGGACGTTTCCCGGGTCTCCTGGGCGAGATCGGAGAACCCTATCCTGCGGCTCAGGGCGCTTGGCGCTTTTGGACACACTAAATCTCAGAGCAAAATTTCTGGCTTACGGCTATTACGCTGGTTCTGCTAATCTTCTAACGACACGAAATAGAGGCTGACGACCAATGGCTAAACTGGCGGGAGCCCTCATACTTGAAGCTCCCAAGGCACCACAACGAAAACGAAAGTCCGTCGTCATCGGCTACAAGACGGCGCGCGGTACCATGTTCCAAGGTACGATTGAGGCTTTCCTTCAGTCCCCCAGATCTGCGGAGTATGCAGGCAAAGTGCAGCTCATATTTACCTCGCCACCCTTCCCTTTGAACCGGAAGAAGGCATATGGCAACAAGCAAGGGGAAGAATTCAGTACTTGGCTTGCGGACTTGGCACCGAACCTGAAAAAGCTGCTTACGCCTACGGGATCCATCGTGATGGAAATGGGCAATGCCTGGGAACCTGGGCGTCCAGTCATGTCGGTCTTGGCACTGGAGTCCCTGCTTCAATTTCTAAAGAAAGGGGAATTGCAACTCGCCCAGCAATTTATTTGCTACAATCCCGCGCGGCTGCCCAGCCCGGCACAGTGGGTAAATGTTGATCGGATTCGATTAAAGGATGCCTATACGCACGTATGGTGGATGGCCGCAACTGATAGGCCATATGCAGACAACCGACAGGTCTTGACACCATACAGCAAGTCGATGCTTCACCTACTTAAGACCGGGAAATACAATTCAGGTAAAAGGCCTTCTGAGCATCATATTGGTAAAACGTCCTTCTTAACTAAGAATAAAGGTGCAATTCCAGCGAATGTTCTGACAATCACCAATACGGGAACAGGAGATGTTTATCAGAAATACTGCCGCGAAAACGGCATTAAACCACATCCGGCGAGGATGCCCGTTGCTTTGCCTGAGTTCTTCATTAAACTCCTAACGAAAGGGGACGACTTAGTGATGGACCCCTTTGCAGGGAGTAATACCACTGGAGCTGTTGCTCAGCAATTGAAGCGTAAGTGGATTTCTGTGGAAGCTAAGGATGAGTACATAGAAAGCTCCAAATCGAGGTTTGTGATGCGAAAGGTCGACACAAATGACAAACAACGAACTGTTAGTAACTCTCCGCAGAGCTGGAACGGTAAATGAAGTAGAGCGCGCATTGCAAGAATTCGAGGGTACGAATCATATCGAATGGGTTCCATTCGGTCGTGAGAACAATCGCGGTACCATCGAGGTTTCATCTGATCCTACACGATCTTGCATTGAACGCATTACTAACGGTGTGGACGCAGTGCTCGAAATGGAGCATGAACGCCACAACGGATTACCCGACTGCAGGTCACCAAAAGAGGCAGCGATGGCCTGGCTTGAGGTGCCAGGAAATGGGTTAAGCGGTATGACCACAGCTGAAAGGCGGAGGCTTGGGCAACGCATTACAATTACTCTGGAGCCGGGTGAAGGTAAGGAAAGCCGCGTTCTTACTATTAGCGACAGAGGCATCGGATTGACGCCGGGAAGTATGCCCGAAACGATTCTGAGCCTCAACCAGAGTAATAAAACCTCAAAGCACTACCTTGTGGGAGCATATGGACAAGGCGGATCTAGTACATTTGCTTTTAGCCGTTGGTCTTTAATTGCATCTCGTTATTCGGATGGCCCTATAGGGTTCACGGTCGTAAAGTTCCTCGATCTTCCCGCCGAGCTGTTTAAGACCGGGCACTACGTATACTTTGTGATGAGCGATCTCTCTATTCCATTTGCAAATTTGGATATTAATGAGTTTCCGCGAGGCACTGAGGTACGTCACTTCGGATACGACCTAAATAATTTTGGATCTCCGCTTGGCCCGAATAGCCTTTATGGCAGCATGAATACAAATCTCTTTGATCCCGTAATGCCAGTCTGGTTCGATAATCGTGTCCATAATTATCGGCGTGTCATCAAAGGATCGCGCAATGCTCTTTGTGGTGCAATTGACGATGGTGATGAGCGCACTGGGCCGACTCTGTCGCACTCGATTCCTTCCTTTAGTGTTTCTCTGGGTGATTTTGGCCGAGTCGGTATCGAATATTGGGTTCTCCAGCAGCTTACAAAAGATAACAAGCAACCGAGCAAGGCATTTGTAAATCCTGCCAGGCCTATTATCCTCACACTCAACGGCCAGAATCAAGGGGAGTTTTCTCAATTACTGATTCGCAAAGATGCCGAGCTCCCTTTTCTGGCCCAGCGGTTAATCGCTCATGTCGATTGCAATAGTTTAAGGAACCCCTGCGCAGGTGCG
>PLPA01000239.1 GCA_003159355.1 Acidobacteriaceae bacterium
CGCCGTGGCCGGTGTTCCAGAGCTTGGTGGCGGGGCAGATCACGTTGGCCTCGGCGTCCATCAAAACGTACTTCACCAGCGGATCGGCTTCCAGTTCGGCGCGACGGGACTCCTGTGTGTCGAGAGCAAGCAATTCAAGCGCGCGCTGCTCGCTTTCCCTGAGCGCCTTCATCTCCGCCCGTCCGCCCTGCACGCCGCGCTCTTTCAGGATGGCCGTCTTCTGCTTCTCGGTAGGTTCCATCTCATCGAAGAGCCGAGCCGTGGCAAAGCCCAGCGAGGCGGCCGCTTCGCCGGTGGCCCAAACGTCCACCAGCCGGTGCAGCGCATCCTCGCGCTGCTGAATGCCCTGCTCGTAACGGACGGAGCCGGGTCTTGCGCCCTCTGCTCCGCGAAAGCGCTGGCGCTGGTAGCGGATGACCGGCTCGACGGCGGAGAGCAGCTTGGCAGCCGACATCAGGCCCACGCCCACGCGAGTGCGCTTGAAGACCGCATCGAGGACTTCGCTGTGGCTGTAGTTGGGAACGATGATGCCGTCCTTGATGGTGTAGCCGCCAACGATGCGGCTGGCCGGAACCTTGAGGTTGAAGATGGGGTCGCCGGTCGAGGAGAGCTGGTGAACCAGCTTTTTCGTCGGAGTGCCATGGTCGAAGACGCCCTCGTCGGTCTCTTCCAGGA
Source organism: Acidobacteriaceae bacterium (assembly GCA_003159355.1). Classification (GTDB taxonomy): domain Bacteria; phylum Acidobacteriota; class Terriglobia; order Terriglobales; family Acidobacteriaceae; genus Telmatobacter. The sequence continues at coordinate 676 of PLPA01000239.1, forward strand.
TTACGAAGCAACTGCCCTTGATGCGCGGATCGTCTGAGCCAACGGCGGCGGTGACGAAGTTGGCGAAGGCGATGTTGGTGATGAAGCGGCCGCGCTTGTCCACTTGCAGCCAGGGCTCTTCGCCGTCGGCCCATTCGGCCACGCGCACCTTGCCGCTCAGCATTCCGGTGTCCACGCCGACGTAAGGGATAGGCTCGGTCAACACAAAGGCTCCGCGCCAAGTCTTGCGGTCCTCGCCGGGCTGCGGAGGCGCGGAGAGGCTTTTGTAGTGCTTCAACTGCTCCGGCGTGCCGCGCTCGTGGATGGGCGCGAGCGCCAGGGAGCCGGCCAGGCTGGCCGTAGCCGCGCCGCCGTCTACCCAAGCCAGCTCGAAGGCCGCCAGCGAGAGCGCCAGATTCTTGGGCCCGGCAATAAAGCCCCCCTCTTCCGGCTCCATGTAGGCCGCGGTAATGCCGGCGCGATCAAAGGCCTCCATCATGCTGGCCTTGCCGGGGGTCCATTCGTGGGTGTTGCGCTCGCCGGCGGCGACCAATTGCGCGACAGTTCCCCGCGCCACGCCGCGCGCCGACTGGACCAGCATCTGCAAATCGAAGCGGTCAGCGAAACGCCATTGAATCTGGCGCACCGCGTCGCCAGGAAGAGTAAGCATGATTTTTTCCTCGATAACCGTAGCTGTACCCATAGATTTTTGTCCTCAAGCCGCGGTCATAGTGTGAATGAACAGACGTGTGATGGGATGTGACTTGGATCACTTTGGCGAGCAGGGCCGCCGTGCCGGCCCTCCAGAATGAAGCCGCGAACGATTTCTTGAGATCGTCCGGATGATACGCGTGCAATGCGGGAGCGGGCTTCTCGGAGTGTGACCGGCGTCACTTGCGATTGCGCAACGCAACCTATATGACAGGTACGTGACCGGGAAACCTCCGGGCGGCTGGCCCGCAAAGGTCCGGCCCTCGATCTTCCAGCCAAGGAGCAACACCATGATGCAAGCAATCAGAGCGGCTGCCGTGATTCTGCTGGCCGCGTCCATAGCGGGTCCTGCCTTTGCGCAGGTGTCCGGCGCCGACACCTATAAGACGGCCAGCCCAAAGTGCGGCATGTGCCACGGAGCCGATGGGCTGGCCACCACGCCGGCAGCAAAAAGCATGAAGGTACTCTCCTTCAAGGCCCCGGCGATGCTCAAGGCCTCCGATGCCCAGTTCTTTGCCTCCACCAAGAACGGCAAAGGCAAGATGCCCGCCTACAACGGCAAGCTGACCGACGCGCAAATCAAGGACGTCGTCTCATACATTCGCACGCTGCAGAAGTAGCGGCGCAAGCGAGGCCGGAATGGTTCAAGAAGGATCGGAGTCTTCATGAAGACTGCTTCCTCGATTGCGCTTGCACTTGGGGCGCTTCTGGCTGTCGCAGCGCCGCGCGCCGCCTGGACGGAGACCGATTGCCTCTCCTGCCACGCGGACGCGAGCCTGCAAGACGCCACGGGCAAGAGTGTGGGCGTGGATGCACATACCTTCGGCGCGAGCATCCACGGCAGCCTGAAGTGCGGCGATTGCCACGCGACCATCAAGGAATATCCGCATCCGGATCAAATCACGCCGGTCAAGTGCGAATCCTGCCACGCGGATCAGGCGGCCGGTCTGGCCGGAAGCGTTCACTCCGTCAAGGCCGAGCATCCCTGCACCAGTTGCCATGGAGACGCCCACGCCATCTTTCCCAAGGATGATGCGCGCTCGGCGGTCTATCCGCTCAACGTTCCGCGCACCTGCGGCGCATGCCACGGCAACGATGCAATGGCGAAGAAGCATGGCCTGCCCAACGTCTATCCGTTGTACATCGACTCCATCCACGGCTTTGCGCTGAGCAAAGAGGGGCTGCTGGTGGCGGCTAACTGCCAGAGCTGCCATGGGTCGCATCACATCCTGAGCCACAAGGATCCGCTAAGTCCAACTTATAAGACGAACATCCCCAAGACCTGCGGAAGCTGCCATGCGGGAATTACCGCCAATTATATGAACGGCGTGCATGGAAAGGCCGTCGCGGCCGGCGATCTGAAAGCGCCTGTATGCTCTGACTGCCACACGGCGCACGCCATTCTGCAGCCGACGGCGGATGCATTCCGCATGCAATCCACGCCCATCTGCGGTTCCTGCCACAAGGATAAGCTATCCACTTACAGGGATACCTTCCACTCGCAGTTAGGCTCGCTGGGCGGCTATGTGGAGACAGCGCGCTGCTGGGATTGCCACGGAGCGCATGATGTATTGCCCGCCTCCGATCCGCGATCCCCGGTTGCCAAGGCCAACCTGGTGGCCACTTGCGGCAGGTGCCATGCGGGCGCCAACCTGAGTTTCGTGCAGTATCAGCCTCATGCCAACGCGCGCAATCGCAAGCTGAATCCGGCTCTCTACTTTGTCCGCTTGTTCATGAACCTGCTGCTGGCCGGGACCTTGGGGTTCTTCGTGATTCACACCATACTGTGGCTGATTCGCTCGCGCTACGACCAGATCAAGAAAAAATCCACTGAAGGAGACAAAAATGCCTGATCTGGAGCAAGCCGCAATGGAGAGCAGGGAAAAAAGTCACGCGGAAGTCCGGCATTTCATGCGCTTCACGCGGGCGCAGAGATACCTTCATGCCGCGCTCTTCTCCAGCTTTCTGGGGCTCGCCGCCACGGGACTGCCGCTGCGTTTCAGCGAGAGCATCTGGGCGCGCGGCCTGGCCAAAGCTGTGGGTGGCTTCGGAGCAATTCTTTTCTTTCACAAGTTTTGCGCCCTGGTGCTGACCGTGGCCTTCTTGATCCACCTGAAGGAGATAGTAACTCGCGGTATTATCCATCGCGAAAAAGGAATCTTCTGGGGAGCAACCTCAATGGTGGCGAACTGGAAGGATGTGAAGGATCTCTTCGGCCATATTCGCTGGTTCCTGGGCCTGGGGCCGAAGCCGAAATTCGACCGCTATGCCTACTGGGAGAAGTTTGATTACTGGGCGGTCTTCTGGGGCATGATTGTCATTGGCTTCTCCGGCTATGCGATGTGGTTTGCTCCGTTCTTCGCGCGGTTTTTGCCCGGCTGGGCATTGAATGCCGTGTTAGTGATTCACAGCGAAGAGGGCTTGCTCGCCATTCTCTTCATCTTTTCCATCCACTTCGTCAACACCCATTTGCGCCCCGACAGTTTTCCTATGGACATGGTGGTTTTTACCGGCGTGGAGAGCGAGGAAGAGTTCAAGACCAAGCGTCCACTGGAGTATGAGCGGCTGAAGGCGCAGGGAAAGCTGGAGGGGAGAATCGCGGAGGCGCCGGGGATTTGGCAGATCAACTTCTCCAAAGTCGTTGGCTTCACAGCCATCGTTATCGGCCTTGTTCTTCTGGTGCTGACCTTGAGCGCCTATCTCAGAGAGTAACGAGGCAGAGAATGTTCGCATCGATCAGCCTAGCGAGATTTGCCCGGAATGAAACCGCTAACTCGCTAACTTGCGATCACCGCGAAGCGGTGGCTAACTCGCTGCCTTTGTATAAAACTAACTCCATTATTTCACAACACTGTTTCCGTTTCGTTTTTGTTTTCTTCCTTCTTTTTGCCATCTCCCACGCAGCCGGCGCCGAGCACAAGCCCAAGGATGCAGACTGCCTTGCCTGTCATTCCGACACAACCCTGACAACCGAGGTCAACGGCAAGCAAGTCAGCCTTTACGTCGATCAAGCCAAGCTGAAGCATTCGATCCACGGTGATCTCTTCGCCTGCGTGGATTGCCACACGGATGTGAAGGGGCTGATTCACGAATCCACGCCGAAGAAAGTTACTTGCGCCCAATGCCATGCGGATGCGCAAGAGGCTTATTTGCACAGCCTGCATTCAAAGGCGGCTCAGGCCGGCCAGGCGGCAGCGGCTAACTGCCAGGATTGCCACGGAGGCGCGCATGAGATTATGGGCGCTGATGATCCCAGGTCGCCGGTCAATCACGCTAACATTCCGGTAACTTGCGGCCGCTGCCATGGCCAGAAGTTTCTCGTAGCATCGAACGGCGAGAGCGCCCAGAGCTTTGTCTCTTACCAGGAAAGCGTGCATGGGCTGGCCATCGAGAAGGGATCGAAGAAGGCCGCGGTGTGCACCGATTGCCACGGCGCGCACGAGATTCTTCCCGCCAACGATCAAAAGTCTCCGATTTATAAATTCAATGTTCCAGCGACATGCGGCAAGTGCCACACCGCAGTCTCGCAGACTTTCATGCAGAGCATTCACGGGCAGGGAATCGCCCGCGGCAACGGATTGTCTCCGGTATGCACCGACTGCCACGGAATCCATACGATCAAGGCGCACACCGACCCTGACTCGCCGGTTTCGGAGCAGAATATTTCCAAGGATACCTGCGCCCGCTGCCATCAGGGCGTGAGGCTCTCGCAGGAGTTTGGCGTGCCCGGAAACCGCGTGACGAGTTACATGGACAGTTATCACGGACTGGCGGTCGAAGGCGGCTCGGTGGTGGCAGCCAATTGTTCAAGCTGCCACGGCGTGCATAACATACTGCCTTCCAGCGATCCCCGCTCGACGATCAATCGCGCCAACCTCGCCGCCACCTGTGGCAAGTGCCACGTCGGAGCTACGCAGAAGTTTACGTTGACCAAGGTCCACATGGAGGTTGGTCCGGCAAAGGACATCGGTTCGGTAGCGGTGCGCTGGGTGCGCTGGTTCTATCTCGCGCTGATTGCCGTGGTGATCGGCGCGATGTTCCTGCACAACGCGATCATCTGGCGGAGCAAGACCGTGGCGCGGCGCGCGATGCTGAATCCGATGATGACGCGCATGAGCGAGAACCAGCGCTGGCAGCACCTGATTCTGCTGACGAGCTTCATTGTCCTGGTGATTACAGGCTTTGCTCTTAAATTCCCCAACTCATGGATCGCCGCGATACTCGGCAATGGCAACGGAGAAAAGCTGCATGGCCTTGTCCATCGCATCGCCGGAGTTATCCTGATCGGTGCCGGAATCTATCACCTCTTCTATCTGGCCATGACCAGGGAAGGGCGGCGTCTGATTCGCGATGTTGCGCCGAGGCCACGCGATGCCTTCGATGCCTGGGGCGCGATGAGTTACTATCTCGGACTTAGCAAGGTCAGGCCCCAGTTCGGCCGCTTCAGTTATGCGGAGAAGGCGGAATACTGGGCGCTGGTGTGGGGCACGGCGCTGATGGCCCTGACGGGAATCATGATGTGGGCCAAGGTCTGGGTGGGCAACCTGCTGGCGCGCTGGTGGGTGGACGTAGCGACCTCGATCCACTTCTACGAGGCGATTCTGGCCACACTGGCGATTCTGGTCTGGCACTTCTATCAGGTCTTTCTCGACCCCGATGTCTATCCGATGAACTGGGCGTGGTGGGACGGCAAGATGCCGGTCGAGCACTATCGTCATGAGCATGGGCTGGACACCGAGGCGCTGGCCGAAGCTGAAGCAAGCGCTCCCTCCGCCGCGGCCGATGATTCCGCCAAGCTGCCCGGCGACTGACCACCTATCCATCAAAAAAGGTAAAATGAGCGAAACATTTGCCCGTGCGGAGGGTTTGAACCGGAGTGGTTTGCGAAGGCGAGCAAATGCCTGGCTTGACTTTAGCGAAACAGTCTCTTAAAATCCGTGCGTCTATTGATTTTCCTCCAACAAGACACGAAAGGTGCAAGGCAAATGGCGAAGATGAGGTGGTTTTGTCTTTCAGGATTGGTTTTCATCACACTGATATCCGGAGTCTCTTTAATAGCGCAGACTATGGACGCGAAGAATTTACTGCTCAAGAAGCTGAATGAGCAGTTTGTGCCAACCAAGTTTACGGCGGACAAGAGCGATATTGTCACGCCGGGCGTTGTGGTGGCTCTCAAGGAAGATGGACTTTTTCTATACCACGCTTCCGTTGCCATGGCTCCGGTCAGCGTACCCAAGAAGGGCAAGCTGACACAGGGATTTGGAGATATGCTCGCGGTGAGTATGGCCGACGGCCTGGGTCGCCCCGGAGGAGCAGCCAGTATTCCTACTAAAAAGCTGGTTACAGGAGAAAAGGTCTGGGTGCGCGCGATTGAAGTTGGCAAAGATTCGATCTCGGTCCAAGTTGTTACCGATCCGTACGATGATGGGCGCTACTTCGCTACGATCAAATTCCTGATCCCCAAGGGCACGATTCCTACACCAGAGGATGGCGTCAAGATGGTCTCTGAAGTTCTGGAGGTGCAGCAGGCACAGGATCAAAATGTGCAGCAGGCTGCGGAGCCTGCTCCCGCGCCGGCTCCAGAACCCGCGCCGGCTCCCGCTCCCATGCAGGCCATTGCTCCTCCTCCTCCGCCGCCCGATGCTCCGCCTCCGACGATTGCCCTTGGCCAGACCAAGGATGAAGTAATTGCCGGTTTCGGACAGCCGGCGAGGGTTGCCAAGCTGGGAGCGAAGGAAATCTTCTATTACAAGGACATGAAGGTGACCTTCACGAACGGAAAGGTCAGCAACGTTGAGTAGGCCGCTTGCGCGGCAAGGTTCGCGCAGCCTGGTTCGCAGAGCAGGTACCCGCTTCGTGAAAGGAGCGCGGGACCAGAAGATTGAAAGTGAAAAGAGGATTCGATGACGATACAACTTCTCCGCAAAGCCATCTGCTATGGCACCACAGCAACAATTCTTGCCCTACTCCTTGGGTTGGGTAGCATGACCAGCTCCGCCGCCGAAAAGAAGCCGGCTCCCAAGCCTGCTCCCAAGGCGGCCGCAAAGGCGCCCGCAAGGCCTGCCGGCGGCGGTGCATCGCATGGACCGACGGCCGGCGGTGCATCACATGGACCGACCACCGGAGGGGCCACCACGCATGGACCGACGACCGGCGGAGCTACCACGCACGGGCCAACGACCGGCGGTGCGGCCACCGGCGGCACGCACACCACCGGCGCTACCACTGGCGGCGGCGCTGGCGGCGGCGCGCATACGACTCCCGGAGGGGCGGCCGGTTCTCGCCCCGGAGTTGCTGGGGGTGGAGCACATCCTGGCGGCGTTGGCGGAGCCGGAGCGCATTCTGGCGGTGCAGCCGGCGGCCACCCATCGGCGATTCATGGCGGTGCAGCGCCGCGGGGAAGCAACGAGCACGTCACCAAGTCCGGCAGCGCGGTGCGCACCCGCCCCGGCGGCAGGGTGAGCGACGTGCATGACGCCCGGCGGGGGATGGATGTCCATCACGGGCTGAACGGCAACCGCAGGGTCTCGGTGGAGCGCCATGACGGCAGCCGCATGGTTTCCGAGCGGGGCCGTCCCGGATACGTGCAGCGCGGATATAGTTACCATGGCCACGACTTCGCGCGGCGGTCTTACTACTACCATGGCCATGAATACAACCGCTATTACCGCGGCTATGGCTTCCGCGGATTGAGCCTGAACATCTACGCTCCGGGTGTCTACTATGGCCCCGGCTTCTATGGATGGGCTTACAATCCCTGGGCGGCTCCCATCGCCTTCGGGTGGGGATGGGGAGGCAATCCCTGGTATGGCTACTATGGCGGCTACTTTCAGCCGTACCCGGTCTACCCCAGCGCCTCTTTCTGGCTGACGGACTACATCATCTCGCAGGATCTGCAAGCGGCCTATGCGGCGCATCAGGAGGCCGGCGAAGTGGATGGCGCACCATCCGCCGCGGGCGGCCCACCGGCGCTGACTCCCGATGTGAAGCAGCAGATCGCCGACGAAGTGAAGGGCCAGTTGGCTCTGGAAAACGCCGAGGCAACTCAGACCGCGCAGCATCAGGATGTGGACCCGGCTTCCAGCGGGATTGCGCGCATACTGGCTGACGTGTCCGCCGGCCGTGCGCATGTCTTTGTGGCCGGAGGCGCTTTGGACGTGACGAACCCCAATGGGCAGGAGTGCGCGCTCAGCGACGGCGATGTGCTGCTGCTGCAGGCTCCTCCGCCCGCCGACGCAACCACCGCGGACCTGGTGGTACTGGCCAGCAAGGGCGGGCAGGAGTGCCCGAAATCCAGCGCGGTTACGGTGCAGATGACCGACCTGCAGGAGATGCAGAACCATATGCGGGAGACCATCGACCAGGGGCTCCAGGATTTGCAGGCCAAGCAGGGCAAGGGTGGATTGCCGCCAGCGCCGCCTTCGGCGCAGACTCCGCCGACCGCGACGGAGTTTGCCGCGATTGCGCCTCCGCCCACTCCCCAGGACGCGGCTGATCTGCAACAGCAGAGCCAGCAGGCCGACCAGGCGGAGCAGGATGTGCAAGCCGAAGCGGCGCAGGATAGCGGAGCGGCAGCGCAGGACAACGGCGGGGCGGCCAGCGCGGCTCCGGCAGCGCCCGCGTCTGTCGAAATGGGCCAGACTCTCGACCAGGTGCAGGCGGCAATGGGCACGCCGACGCGGGTGGCCAACCTGGGGTCGAAGGTCATTTATTACTACAACGGCATGAAGGTCGTCTTCCAGGACGGCAAGGTGGCTGACGTGCAGTAAATCCGGAGCGGGAGGGACACGATGAATCTCTCTTTCGCGAAGGCCGCAAAAGCATAGAAAGCGCACGAGTTTACGGGCTGCGGAATCGAGTTTTCCGCAGCCCGTAAATCTGTGCCCTGCAAACCAGTCTTATTTACTGAGGTTGTTTCGGAGTTCTACGCGTAGTTGATGGGATTCTTGGTGAGCCACCGCTCGTCGCGCACCTTGCCGATGTTCTTCATCGCGCCTTCGGCGACGCTGGCGCTGAGATGGCGGCTTTTCCAGGCCATGCCGGTGGTCAGCCCGATCGCGCAACCAAGCAAACCATAGGCCAGCGTGACCGTGGCAGCCGAGGACTTCTTGCGGAAGATGGGATAAGCCACCAGCGCGCCGACGCAGGCTCCTATCGCCGCGGGCACCAGCGAGCCTTTGACCGACTCGCCCAGAAAGGGAGCAAGAGGTTCCCCGTCCAGGAAATCATCCTGGCCGGAACGCGCTCCCTCAATTCCGGAGTCCACCAGCCGCCGGCCATAATCGACATTGGATTTCACCCAGTTGCCCAAATCCATGGAAACCACCTCAACTTCCGCGAAAACACTCCCTAGTTTAGCAGATCGTCAAAACCCTGTGTTAAGGCCGTATCACAGCCGCACCACATTGTGGGCGCAGCACGCTGGACGCCGAGCGCCGTGGACGGCTTGTGAGCAAATTTTAAGGAGGATGCTGCCAGAGGCTGACCGCGATCATGATTAGCGTCCTGCTTGGTAGGATAGGGGCGGGTGTGGTTGGATGCGAATTGCTTTTATGCTCACCTCGCTCGGCATGGGCGGAGCGGAACGGCAGGTGGTGGCGCTGGCGGAGCGCATGAAGGCGCGCGGCCATGCGGTCGTGCTGATTCTGCTGCGCGAGCGCCAGCCTGAAGAATGGCCCACCACAGTTGATCTCGTTTGTCTCGAAATGCGCAAGACGCCTTTCAGCTTTCTCGCCGGTCTGCTGAGAGCAAACCGCTGGTTGCGCGACTTTCAGCCGGAGCTGATCCACAGCCACGTCTTCCCGGCCAACATGGCGTCCCGGATGCTCAAGATTTCATTGCCGGCGGCGGCGGTTCTCTCTACCGTTCATAACGTTTATGAAGGAAGCTGGCCGCGCATGCTGGCCTATCGGCTGACCGATGGGTTGAGCCGCCGCACTGCTTTTGTCAGCCAGGCTGCGGCAGACCGCTTTGTGTGCCTCAAAGCAGTCCCGGCCCGCAAGGTTTCGGTGCTCACCAATGGGATTGACTTGGCGGAGTTTGCGCCGAGCGCCGAGCGCCGCGCCCTACTCCGAGCGCGGATGGGTGTGCGGGAGGAGTTTGTCTGGCTGGCCGCCGGGCGCATCGTGCCCGCCAAGGATTTTCCCAACCTGCTGCGCGCCTTTGCGCAGGTGCGCGGAGAGATTCCGGAGGCGCGGCTGTGGATTGCCGGAGAGGCGCTTGGGACCGCCTCCGAGGCGATTCAAGCGCAGGCGGCTGAGTTGGGAGCGTCCGTTCGCTGGCTGGGACTGCGCCGCGATATGCCCGCCTTGCTGGACGCCGCTGACGGCTTTGTGCTGGCTTCGGCCTGGGAGGGAATGCCGCTGGCCGTGGGCGAAGCGATGGCCATGGAGAAGCCGGTTGTGGCCACCGATGTGGGCGGCGTGCGCGAGCTGGTGGGCGAGGCCGGCGTGATCGTGCCCGCCAAGAGCCCTGAGGCGCTGGCCGAGGCGATGCTGGAGATGATGAAAAGGACAGAGGAGGAGCGCCGCACACTGGGTCGGATGGCGCGAAAGCGAATTGCGGCCCGCTTCAGCATCGACGCCAAGGCCGATGAGTGGGAGGCGCTCTACCGGACCGTGCTGGAGAGCGAGCGATGATCGAAGCCAGCATTCCCGGCCGCGAAAATGCGTGGGGTACACCGCGGCTTAAAGGGCCAGCGGTCGCGGCTGCGGGAGTCCGGCTCTTGCTGCTGGGCGCGGCTCTGGTGCGGACCGGGAGCGGCGTCATCGCCAGCGGCGATACGGCCAGCTACCTGGAGCCGGGGCGCAATCTGCTGCTTCATGGCCGCTTCATCACCGGCGCTCTGCCGGAGATCGATCGCACTCCCGGCTATCCGCTCTTTCTTGCGCTGTTCAGCCTGGCCGGTCCGGCAACCGCGGCGCTGGCGCAGGTATTGCTTTCGGCCTTCACCGTACTGCTGGTCTGGCGGCTGGCCCGCGCCGTCTTCCGCGAGGAGCGCATCGCGCTGCTGGCGGCCTGGCTCTTTGCCTTCGAGCCGGTCTCGGTGATCTACTCAGTGCGCCTGCTGCCGGAGACGCTCTTTCTCGCGCTGATGCTGCTGAGCCTGGAGCGGCTGGCGGTCTTTCTTCGCGACCGGAATCTGTGGGTGCTGGCCCAGGCGGGCCTGGGTCTGGCCTCGGCAACCTTTGTGCGCCCGGTCAGCTACTACCTGCCGGCTGCGCTGGCGCTGGGTTTGTTCGTCGTACTGGCGCGCGTGCCCGGCCTCCGCTGGAAGGCTCCCGCGGTGCTGTTGCTGAGCGTTATGCCCTGGCTCGCAGCCTGGCAGGCGCGTAACAAAATTGAAACCGGTTTTGGCGGATTTTCCAGCATAGTGGCCTGGAATCTTTACTTTTATCAGGCCGCCGAAGTCGAAGCCCGCGTCGCGCACCGGCCCTTCATGGAGGTGCAAAGCGGCCTGGGCTATCCGGACGAGCAGAGCTATCTGGCGCGGCATCCCGAACAGGCCGGATGGGATCAGGCGCGCCGCGTTGCCTTCATGCGTTCGGAGGCGGAGCGTGTGCTGCGCGCGCATCCGGGGACGGCCTTGAGGGTGCAACTGGAAGGCGCGGCGGTGGTCGCGTTCACGCCTTGCGCTGCTGAGCTGCTGCGCCTGTTGGGCGTTTATCCGCAGGACGGACCAAAGCGCGTGGTCGATGAGGGGCCTGTATGGTCGGCTTTATGGCTTGCACGGGCACATCCGGGGCCGGCGGCTCTGATGGCCGCACTGGAAGTGGTGCTGCTCGGTTTGTATCTGCTGGCCGCGCGCGGGGCGCTCAGCGGTTGCGCTCGCCGCGAAGCTATGGGTCTTCTGCTGGGAGTTTCGCTTTACTTCCTCGCCGTTTCAGGAGGGGCGCAGGGGGTGGGGCGATACCGGCTGCCGGTGATGCCGGTGGTTTGCNNGCGAAAGGCCTGGAGGAGTTGGATGCGAGCAGCAACGGCCTGGGGAGTGATGTGCTGCGTTCTGGTGGGCGCGGCGGTGGGCTGTGGAGGCGAGATGGCGCAAGCGCAAGTCAGTGCGGCTCGGAATGCGGTCGTGGCGCTCGATCATGGCTGGCAGTTCCGGCAGATCACGGCCGGCGTCGAGCAGAGCGAAAGCGGCTGGCTTCCCGCCACTGTTCCCGGCGACGTGCATCTGGACCTGCTGGCCAACAAGAAGATTCCCGATCCATTCTTCCGCGACAACGAGGCCAAGCTGCAATGGATTGAGCTGGTGAGCTGGGAGTACCGGCTGAGCTTCGAGGTTACTCCGGCCTTGCTCGCCCGGAGCAATGTGGACCTGGTCTTCGATGGCCTCGACGGAACCGCCCAGGTTTCTGTGAACGGCGTCCAGGTACTCAGCGCCGACAACAGCTTTCGCGTCTGGAGAGTGTCCGCGAAGAGCCATCTGCACGCCGGAAAGAACCTGTTGCGGGTTGTCTTTCCATCACCCATCAAGGCTGCGGCCGAGGTTGCCGCCGGCGACTTTTTCCGGGTTCATTCGAAGACCGCGGAGAAGACCTACATCCGCAAGCCGGCCTATGAGTACGGCTGGGATTGGGGACCGCGCTTTGTAACCAGCGGCATCTGGAAGCCGGTGCGCATCGAAGCCTGGGATAAGGTTCGCATTGCGGACTTCGCGATTCGTCAGCGCGACGTGAGCAGGGAAGTGGCCCACCTCGACGCGGAGGTCGAGATCGAAGCCGCCAGCGCCGGACCGGCCAAGGTGAGCGTGCAGTACTCCGATCAAGGCAAGCCGGTGACGGAGACGGCAACGGTCAGCGTTCATGCCGGGCGCAACATCATCGATCTGCCCATCGAAATTCGCCAGCCGAAGCTGTGGTTCCCGGCTGGCTATGGCGAGCAGCCGCTCTACGAATTCACCGCGCAAGCGGGCGCGGGCGTGCAGCCGAGCGCCAGCGGCCAACCAATGGTGGATCAGCGCAAAGTGAAAGCCGGTCTGCGCTCGATCGTGCTGCATCGCGAATTGGACAAGTGGGGCCGCAGCTTTGAATTGGTGGTCAACGGCATTCCCGTCTTCGCCAAGGGCGCGGACGTGATTCCCTTCGACAGCTTTCCCAGTCGCGTAACCACCGCCGACTATCGCCGCATTCTGCAATCGGCGCGCGACGCCAATATGAATATAATTCGCCACTGGGGCGGCGGCTATTACGAGACGGACGAGTTCTACGCAATCTGCGATGAGCTGGGCATCATGGTCTGGCAAGACTTCATGTTCGGAAACGACTGGCAGCCGGGCACCTATGCCTTCAAGCTGAACGTCGAGGCCGAGGCGGAGGACCAGGTGCGGCGGCTGCGCAACCATCCCAGCATCGTGGTGTGGTGCGGCAACAACGAGACCGAGAGCGCCTTCAGTTGGGCCGGACGCCCCGAGTATCCGCCCGATGTGAGGCTGCTGATGTGGCAGGACTACCTGACGGTCTTCAGCGGCATACTGCCCCGCGTTGTGGCGCGGCTGGACGCGGAGACGCCCTACTGGCCCAGTTCGCCCAGCGCCGACTACGAGGCGCTCAGCGAGCATTATCAATCGGGCGACGCCCACATCTGGGATGTGTGGCATGGACGCGTGCCGTTCTCGACCTACGAAACGCATCACGCGCGCTTTGTGACGGAATATGGCTTCCAGTCGTTTCCCGAGATGAAGACCATCGAAGCCTTCACGCAGCCGGAGGATCGCGCGAATATTTTCACGCCGGTGATGCTGGCCCACCAGAAGAACAACGAAGGCAACGCGATCATCCACGATTACCTGCTCAAGGACTACTCCGAACCGAAGGACTTCGCGAGCTTTCTTTACGTGAGCCAGGTTTTGCAGGCCGAGGGGATCAAGATCGGCGCGGAGCACTTCCGCCGCCTGCGCCCGGAGACGATGGGCTCGATCTTCTGGCAGTTGAACGACTGCTGGCCGGTGGCCTCGTGGTCGTCGATTGATTACTACGGTCGCTGGAAGGCGCTGCAATACTATGCGCGGCGCTTCTATGCGCCGGTGCTGGTCTCGCCACACGTGGAGGACGGAGCGCTGAAGGTCTACATCGTCAGCGACAAAGTGAGGATGGAATCCGCCACGCTGCGCGTGCGGCTGATGGACTTCAACGGCAAGGTACTGCTGGAGGAAACGAGCGCGGTGGAGGTTGTGCCGCTGACCAGCAAGGTCTATCTCGACTGGCCGCTGAAGAAGCTCACCGACGCGGGCGCGCACGACACTTCGCGCGTTTTTGTGGTGGCCGAGTTGACCGCCGGCGGAGTTGAGATTTCACGCAATCTTGTTTACCTGGCGCCGACCAAGGGCGTGCAACTGAAGCCGGCGCAACTGAAGGTGGAGACGACGGGCGCGAATGGCCGCTACAAGATTCGCGTCACTTCGCAAGTGTTGGCGCGCAGCGTTTATCTTTCTTTCGGCAATCTCGACGCGCAGGTTTCCGACAACTACTTCGATCTGCTGCCGGGCGAGACGGTGGAGATCACGGCCACCAGCGCGGCTTCGCTCGATGCGCTCAAGGCACAGTTGAAGGTCATCTCGCTGACCGATGCCTTCGCTCCGGGCGATGGACAGGCTGCTACGGTGACGGCGGGCAGATAAATGGCCTTGTTCATTTACTTCTCATGAACAAGGCCGTTTTGGCTTTGTCGTATCCCAGGTCCGAAAATCCGGACCTGGGGCACTCTGGGATCGTGGTATCCCACCCTTGAATCAAAAAACGATTCAAGGATGGGGCACCCAAATGTTTTCACAGATCAGATACAAGATCAGAACGAGAAGACAGCTTGCACGAAGATGCGCCGCGCGGCTGAGCCTTGCGAGAAGATTCCACCGGCTAGGTTGGTTGATTTTGCAAATTGACTGCCTGGGCCGGTGATTCCGGTACTGGGATCAAGCGTCGGAATGATGGTTCCATTCGGCGTTCCTTTGTCGATGTCGTTGAAGAGGTTCAATGCCTGCGCGCTGAAGGTCAGAGAGTACTTGTGGCCGGTGCTGTTGCCGCCGCCCATTCCTCCGGGACCGCCGGGGCCACCGGGGCCACCGCCAAAGCCGCCATGCCCACCACCGCCGCCACGACCACCACCACCACCGCCTGGTGGCGGTCCGCCGGGGGGTGGTCCGCCATCAGTCTGAGGAGTTGCGGAGGCAAGTTTGGGACCGATGCCGATAGCCTTGCTGATGCGCAGGTTCACGGCTACCGCCGCTGGACCGCTGCCCAGGTTCACGGGGATCGTTGCGCCCGTGAGTCCGGTGTCGTCCAGAACGCCGAACTGCGTTGTGACCTGGTCGGCCAGCGGAGTCGAAGCGGTCGCGTAAGTTGGGCGCTGATTGAAGAAATTGTTCAGCGGGTCGGTGGGCAGCGTGATGTTGTAGGGGCGGCCGGACTGCGCAATCATGAATGGACTGAAGCGAATTCCCCACGGGCCGGTGTAGTTGCCCATCATGAAGAGCGAGTTGCGAGTGACAAAACCGGCGCGCCCATAATCTTTGGCCAGATCGTAACCGTCGGTTGCGCTGCCGTTGTTGTCGCCGTTTGCAAACGAGAGCGTGTAAAAGGCGGTGAGGTTCAGATTTTTTGTGAAGTTGGCGCGCACACTGCTGATGAACTGATTTTCGTTGAAGACCGCTTCGGGGTAAGTCTCGTAGAGGTATCCGCCGGAGTTGTTCTGCGGCGTTCCGTCCGCGCTGATCTGGTTGGCGTTGCGCGTGATCGTCTGGTGAACGCCGAAGGTGTGCATATAAGTGAGCGTAAGACTCGTGGCGGAAAACAGTTGCCGCTCCAGACTGACGCTGCCTTGTTCGTTGTAGGGCGAGTGATAGCGGGGAGCAACCTCGTACTGCACCGGCGTTGATGCGGAGGATGTGCCGGCTGTGCCCGAGCAGGTACTCACGTCGATCGCGTCCAATGAGGTTGCCGTGGAGGTGCAGACCGGATCGAGGAGCACGATCTGCTGCTGGACGTGCGAGCGGTTGATGCCCAGCAGGGTGTTGCTTCCCAGGCGGTCATAGAAGAAGCCGTAACCGGCGCGCAGCACGGTCTTGGCCTTCTTGTCTTTGCCGTTCCCGTCCAGAGCATAGGCGAATGCAGCGCGCGGCGCCCAATCGTCGTGGTCCGAGATGTGATTCTGCGTCTCCCAGCGCATTCCGCCGGAGAGCGTCAGCCGCGGATTGAACTTCCAGTCGTCCTGCGCATACCAAGCCATATCGAAGACATTGGCGAGCACAGAGTTCTTGCCAGCGACAGCATCGGTGGCGACGTTGGCAGAGCTGGGACCGAAACCGTCGGTCACCAGGTTGGAGAAGGTCGTGCCAGCCGCCAACCCGTTGGCCATTGCCAGATAGCTTGCGGGCGAGGCAAAGGTGAACGAGCCGTTGAAGTTTGCATTCGTCCAGTTCGCGTCCCGCGAGTCTCTAATGCGCGTTCCAAACTTGATGGCATGAGCGCCATGGCTCAT
>PLPA01000002.1 GCA_003159355.1 Acidobacteriaceae bacterium
TTGAAGTTGGCCGAGCAATTCCAGCGTGGCCTGCGGGCCGTCCACCGCGCGGAGCACGGCCAGTTCCGCGCGCACCTGGTCGAGAATCTGCCCGCGCAAGATGCCGTGGTCTTCGTCGCTGACCATGATGAAGTAGCCGCCGTCGCTGCCATGCTTGCTCGACCCCACGGGAACGTGGAACTCCATGCGCAGCGCGCGGACGGCCTGCTTGATTTCGCGATCGGTGAGGCGGCTTGAAAACTGTTGCTTCTCTTGGCTCTTGATGGTCATCTGCATCTCGCGAATGGTCATGGCGCGCGCCGATCCGCGCCGGTAACGCACCGCNNATTCTGATTGTCGGTAAGCGTGAGTCCCAAGTGACCGCCCGGCTTGCCGCAAAGCAACTGGAGAATCTCGCCGTCGATGCGCTGGATGCGCTCTTCAACCGTCTGCTTTGGCTCAGGAAACAGGGATACAATCACGCGCCGCCTTTCTTTAATTTGGTGTGGGTCTTCTTGCAGCGACCGCAGAGATCGCTCAATCCAGAAACGGTCTTGCGCCGCGTCCAGCCACGCTGGTTTGCCTCGTGGCGCAACATGGCTGCCGTAAAGATCGCGCCATCGACCGGTAACACACACACTCCGTAGGCGGTGAAGGGATTGCCGCATTGATCGCATTCAAGATCGAGCATGGTCCGCAGCATCACGCGCCGCCTTTCGCCGCTTCGATGGCGGACTGGGCTACATGCCTTAGCAGCGCGATGACCTGGAGGAGATCCGTACAGCGGCCTTCGAGCAGATCGGCCAGCGCAAGCGCATCTTGCACGCAGCGGTTCGGATACTTCCGCATATCGGAGATGCGCGAGTAGGCGATATCGAGAGAGCGCAGACCGCGGCTGACGCTGGCCAGCGCGGCGTTGACCGTCTCATCTGGGTACAGAGTGCGCGTGGGTTGCGAAGTTTTGATCATCCAAGTCCCCTCCAGAACGTAAAAACGTTGTAATGCGGTAACGCCTACCTTTTCTTTGCCGCCTTCGTCGCCGCCTTTTCTTCGCGCGCGCGGACGGTGGCATTGGTCTCCAGCTTGAGCGAAGGCGTCCTGGTCTTCTGCGTAAAGCATTGGGCGTAGAGCGCCGTGATGCGCGCGGCCAGCTTGGCCGGCAGCGTGGTCTGCGGCAGCACGCGCTCGGCGTCCTTCTGCAGCGAGTACTCGACGCGCCGCGAAAACAGAAGCGGGAAGACCTTGGGCAGCTTGGCTTCACTGAGCAGCAGTTCCAACTCGGTCACGTTGCCGTCGATAATTTCAATGGTCTTGGGCGTGGTGACGGTGGCTGACCAGTCCGCGCCTTCCATGCGGCGGCTGGCGTCGGCGTTGGTGGGAACGTGGCCATAGGTCTGCACCGCGTTCATGACGGCAGCTTTGAGGGCGTCGGAAGCGCGCTTGGCTTCATCCGTGGCCAGTTGCTTGGTTGCGTAGTCGGTGCACAGAGCGTCGAATTCCTTGATGAGTTGAATCGAGTTCATGGGGTCCTGCTTTCTTCGGTTGCGGAGTCTTCTGTTGAGGTTGCGGGGTGATTGAGCGAGTAGATGTAGCGGGAGATGCGCCTGAAGCTGCACCCGTGGCCGCACAGATCCTCATAAACGAAGAGCGGATTGAGCGGCTCTTTGCAGGCTTCGGCCGCTTGGAAGAGGATGCCCTCGAAGCCGGGACGCGAGATGGCCACCAGCCAGTGGTCGGCCTCCTTTTTGGCGATGCCGCAGATGTTGCAGCTCGTAGCGGGTCCTCGCATCAGGCGGCCTGCTTTCTTCTTGCGCCTCTGAGTTCGGAGATGACGGCCTTGATCGCGCCGCGATGCGCCAGATCTTCGCGCCGGCGCCGCGCGGCTTTCAACTCCCGGCACACGTCGCGCAGCGCCGTCCAAGTCTCCTCGATCAGGATCTCGGCCGAGCGCAGGTTTGCCGGCGAGCCGTGAGGCTGATTGCGCAGCGCCGCGGAGACATCGTTCAACGTTCTTTGCGCCGTAAACACGCGTTCTTGCCAATCCATCATGCGGCCCTCCCTGACCAGGGCAGCCCGCGGAGGTAGGTATAAGCCTCCGCCAGGTCCAGGGCGTCCACCGGACTGTTTGCTTCGCCTTCCCAGGTCGGAAGGACCGGTTGCGGCGGCCACACCATTGGCCATTGCTCCGACGCGGGCAGCACGGCGATCTGTCCGCCGCCCAGGTCGAATACCTTGTATCGCCGCGCCGCAAGTTTCAGCGGCTTCGGCCAGCCGAACACGCGCAGACTCATCGCGCGACCTTCTTTCTTCGGGCGGACTTGCGAATTACCAGCTTCGCGCGGCCCACCTCCGCCGTGAGCTTGGCGTCGAGAGGAGCTTCAAGGATCATCCCGAAGACGCGTTTCCAGTCGGAAGGATGCCACGTCGAGATTTCCGCCAGATCCTCAGCGGTGATTTCGATCTTGATTCGCTCGTTTGCCAGCAAGGCGTACTTTGAGACGCTCATTGCAGGCGAGCCTTCGCAGAGACGGGTTTCAGCACTCATTGCAATACCTCGCTTCCAGCGGACGGTCCAGCGTCCGCGATGATCGGTTCGAGCGCCAAGCGGGCGCGGTGCAGGCTGTGCCGCAAAGCTTTGGCGCNNTGCAGTCGGCGGCGAGTCCCAGGTCTCCGGACAGCGAGCCCAGGCTGAGAGCGAACTCGTGCGAGACCTGGCCGCAGCCCGCGCCGGCCACGCATTGCGGATCGCCGGCCGCGTCGATGTAGGTGAGGACGTTGCGCGTTCTGTCGCTCATTTGCGGCCTCCTCTGAAGGTGGCAGCGTCTGAGCAAGTGGCCCAATGAGGCACGGCCTCCGAGACTCCCCGCTGCATTGGGTTCATAGGGATTTTCTTGCCGGTTGGCGTGGTCCACCATTCGATGTCGTCGCCGCAGCCCTTGCAGATCGCGTCGTTATCGAATCCGTAGCCCATCGGCCGCATGTCGTCGAGAGTTTTGGGAAAAGCCATCAGCGCAGCCCTCCCAGCACGCGGTCAACCGCGCCGCCATGCAGAAACGCCGAGCCGATCTCGATGGCGAAATACAGCGCGACCAGCACAACGGCCCACTTGAGAATGTTTTCGGCGGCTGGCGCCACATCAAGCATGAAATCGGAGATCGCGTCTTCCGCCTCCTGGCTGGCAGCCCAGGTCATGAACGCCGCCCAGCGATGGCGCAGGCGGGCAGCGATGGGAAAGCGGCTGGCGCGGACAGGCTTCAAGAGCGCGCCTTTGCTGGGGATTGTGGATACGCGGTTCATGTTGCAGCTCCTTCTGTTTCCGGCTCCGCCTGGGCGGCAAGCCCTTCGCGGATCTCGCGGATAGCGGCCATAAGGCGGCCAATGCTGATGTAGCGCCGCGTTTTCTTGTCCACGCGCACGCTGATGGTGGCCAGCTCGATCTGCTGGCGGATATGGGAGGAATCGAGGGCGGCGCCGGGCAGCTCGCTGCGCAGGATGCCCGCGGCTTCGTCGGCGGTGACCGCGGGCAGCGTCACTTTGTCTGAGATTCGCCGTTCAAGCTGCTCAAGTGTTCCGGCGAAGCGTGCGAAGGTCCGATCCAGTTCGTGGGAGCCGGCGAAGCACAGGCTGAAGCGCGGATCCTCGTCGAGCAGCTCGCGCACCGTCTCAAAGCAGGGAATGTCGAGGTGCTGCGCCTCGTCGAAATAGATCACCACGCGCGCGCCCTTGAAGTCCCAGCGCAGATTGTGGATGGCGCGGTCGATGCTGGTACTGGCCTCGGACCCGCAGACGGCGGCGATGCGCCGCAACAGGTCGCGAGGCGTGATGCGCGAGCGGCAGTAGACGCGGAAGATGAAGCTCTTCTGACCGGCTTCGCGCTGCGCGTTGTGCTGGGCGATCAGGTGGCGGGCGATATCCGTCTTGCCCGAGCCCGGCGGCGCGTAGACCAGATAAACCTGCGGCCATTCGAGCAGGCGCGCAAACACGCCGCGCATGACTTTCACTGTGGCCGTTTCGTAAATGTTGTGGCTGACCAGCGTGTCAGTGTCGAGCGGGTTCTGCTCAATGAAGAGGAGGACCGCGCTGGAGATCGCTCCGGTATCCTTGCGGATCAGATCGTACTTGCCGGAAAGAAAAGCCTGCACCGTCGAGTAGGCGTAGCCGAGCCGCCGCGCAAAATCGACGTGGGACATGCCGCTGCGGTTGAGATATTCGGCAGTGAGCCGTTGCACGCGGGCCGGAGTTGTTTGATTTGGGTTCATGCGTTCTTCTTTTTCTCCAAAAACATGCGTGCTGCCTGGGCTGGGGTTGGCGGCGCGGTAAGCGTGTCGTCGCCGGAAGTTAATTTGCGGGCGCGTTGCGTGATGAGATCGCGGCCGGTTTCGCCGGGGCCGAGTTGCAGCCTGGTGGCCATGGCTTCCAGCGGAGAAAGCGCTCCGTTGGCGCGGGCTGCTCTGGCAACCAAAGAGATCGTCTCGCGGTTGCCTTTTTCCAGCCGCCTCCGCATGGCCATCGAGTCGGCGATCCGCGCCTGGGTCGCCGACTCGTAAGGAGCGAACTTAACCAGAGTTTCGGCTTCGAGCCACGCCAGAAAGTTGCCGTCGGCGTCGAGTGCGGCCACGGCGTCCAGATCCGCGCTGTCGTAGACCACCAGCACGTCGCGTTCGTTGTACTCGTGCATCGCTGCCCAGCCCGATGGATCGACTGGCACATAGCGATGTTTCTGCAAGGTCACAGCGCATTCCCTGACGCCGCGCGTGGTGCGCTCGGCCATTAAGAGGGAAAGAGTGGCGTGATCGGGTGCAGGTTTTTGATGGGGATTGAGATTCGCCTCGAAGACCTGGCGCGGCGTGCCCCCGTCCATGCCCTCGCCTTCATGGACCGTGTCGCTGTATTCGTCCATCCAGGCGAGGCAGGCGAGGATGAACTGTGAGGCCTTGGGATGTTTCGACTCGGCCACGCGCCCAGCCTTTAGCAAACGCCGATGGCTCATCATGGCGAGTTCCGTTGATTCGGGCCGCGTAAACGGCGAGCCTGATGTGTAAGTCGGCCAGCATTTGTCAAAGCGCTCGTGGACGGTGCGGAAGAAACGCTCGATGGCTTTGGATTGCGGATGAAACGGAAGGCAATGCGTCACAGCGATGTTGAGCCGGGCCAGAAGGCCAGTGGCCGCGATGGAGTCAAGCTCGGCCTGCTGCCAGTTCGCCGGCGCAAGCGGAGAGGCTGCTTGGCAACCGGGCCGCGCGCCTTTGGCTATTTTGCGATAGTCTTTGCCGTTGTCGACGTACAGGTGCTCCGGAGGCCCGAATTTGCTGATGCCGCGCCTCATGCAGGCTGCAATCGCGCGGGAGCTGCCTTCCCAACAGAACGTCACTCCCACGGGCATTCTCGACCGGTAATCCAGCATGGCTGAGAGGCGAATCCTGATCGGGGCGCCCCACTCCACGTTGTCGAAGCAATCGTTTGCAACCTCGACATCCAAAATCGCGTGGTCGCCGATCCAGACAGAGTTTGCAAAAACGTCGGTGAAGCCGCGCTTTAGGTATGGGCTCATGCGCTCGCGGTATGCCCTCGCTCCTTCGCGGGCGTAGACGGTGAGCGAAGGTGGCATTGAATTAAGCCACGCTCGAACCGTGGAATAACTTGGCAGATCCTCCGCGGGAATCTCCAGCAAATTTGCATCCCTCACGATGGCTTCATACGCCACGGTGCAACTCTGCGCAGGGAATGTCCCGTCGCCCAGGAACAAAAACGCAGCCAGCCATGCAGCTTTGGGATAGGCGGCGAAGAAGCGGCTGCGGTGCTTGTCGCTGCGCTGCTTATCCGCCAGCGCCGCCAGGCCGCCTTTCTCGAAGTCCGCGATCCAGCGGTAGAGCGTGCGCACCGTGACCCCGCCGGTCTCGCTCGCGTAACTGGCTTCGCTGGCGTATTCGACCATCCGGCTATAGCTCTTGACCTTTTTGGTATCCTTGAGCTTGAGGGAGCCGAATCGGGTTGGATCGTTTTTGTAGTCGAAGATCATCTGTAGAATCCCCAAGCGTGTGGCTGCTTGTTGCTGGGCTTCTGGATCGGGCAGCAGGACGCGCAAAGATGGCTGCTGCGGCAGTGTCAGCGCCAATTGAGAGGCCATTAGCTTGCGCGGCCTTTCTTGGCTTCGATCTCCGCGTCTATCCGGGCCATCCCGTCACGAATGGCTGTGAGAATGCGAAAGTTCCAGGTTCTTCCTGCAGATGTGTTCCATACCGAACTGGGGCATACGCCCAGCTCCGCGGCCACCTTCTTCGACAGTCCGCGGTAGCGACCCCCGTTCCCAAATTGCGCGCGAATTTGCGGCGGGAACGGCCAGCCCTCGGCGTGCTTGCACGACCGAGCATCGACCGCCGCCATCTCCACGCGCAATGCCGCAACTATTCTGGGACTTACGAGGGTGCCCCTAATACACGCGCCAACGGTGGCCGGATGGACGTGGAGTGCAGTCCAAACCGTAGACCGAACCGCGCCGTATTGTCCTCCAGATCCGAATTGTTTCCTCTCTTCCGCAGTGAAAGGTGAATCGTGGGGTGTGCTGCGAGTAATAACCCGCGAAAGAAACTCGTCGCCCTCTAGCTTGACGATTTCGGCGAGAATTGCGGTGCCCACTCTTTTTGATTTAGAGAGCCCACGGAA
The DNA here is from genome assembly GCA_003159355.1 of Acidobacteriaceae bacterium. Taxonomy (GTDB): domain Bacteria; phylum Acidobacteriota; class Terriglobia; order Terriglobales; family Acidobacteriaceae; genus Telmatobacter. Next base: position 6,643 of record PLPA01000002.1, read on the forward strand.
ATTATTTGAGGCACAGCCTCGTTTCAAACCGATCTCTCGCGAGATCCTCGCGAGGACGCCGCAATGCTTTGCGCCGGGACGGAACTTTGTGCTTATATCCGGAGGAAGAACGTAGTAGGACGCGGCCAGTTTCTCGATAAGCGAGGGCTCTGGAGGCGGATCCCCGCCGAGCAAATCGCTTGAGCCGCCGACAATCACGGCTATCATTGCGGTCAGCAGGTTGCCGAGTTGTTCCATGCGGGAGGGGGTCCTGCTCACCTTGTGCCCCTCGCTTCAGCCTTACTAAGGAACCATGAGAGCCAAACAGCAAAGAGGGAGAAAACTCCCGAACCCGCCAGCACGACCGCTTGCCAAATGCTCACGCCGCACGCTCCCCTTGCTTCGCTTCGATCCGTTGAAACTCGCGGTCAAGAGCTTTGACCACGCGGCTGGAGACGCGTCTGCCCAAGGCAACTTCTCGAACGTGCTGCGAAGAGAGCCCGAGCTTTTTCCCGACGCGGGTGTAGATGCCGCGAAATCGAGCCGCCGCCTCCAGAGCTGTTGTTACGTTAGAATTCACAGTGAAAAGACCCTCCGGAATATGAAAGACAGAATATGATCACTCTCATATTTCTGTCAAGGGGAAAATTTTGCGACCAACGAAGTCCAACAGGCCGGAGTACGCCGAACGGATCGCGGCGCTTCGCAGCCGGCTGAATCTAAAGCAGATTCCGTTCGCGCGGCGACTACGGGTAGACCAGGGTTCCGTGTCGAAATGGGAAAGCGGGAGAAATCAGCCGGAGCCAAAGATGTTCGTCCGATTGGCAAGCATGGCGGGCGCGCCAGAGAAGGAGTGGTTCCTCGCCCAGGCAGGCCTTTCGGAGGCAACCTTTCGAAAGCCGGCCGTAGCCGGAACGGAAAGAAGGACGCGGGTGGACCCCGATTTGCTTGCCTGGGTGCTTCAGGCGCTGGACTCAGCGTGCAACTTAATGTGCATCGTGCTCCCTCTGAAGAAGTACGCCGAGATCATCGCCAGGGTCTACGATGATTCCCAGGAGACGGGCCAGCGCGACGCAACAATGGTGGAAAGAGAAGTCAGAGCCACATGCGTCCCGCCCAACGAGAAAGTGAGATAAAAAGATGCGCACCGTCCTACGTCTCGCCCCAATTGTCCTTTTGTTCACCGTCCTTGCGGAAGCTCAGAAATTGGAACCCCGCGCGTGGCCGCAAGAGCCTGCATCCTTTCTCGGTATTCAGTTCGGCAAGCCGATGCGAGAATCCGTGAGAGAGTGCCCTTGGGAGGATCAATACGGGCATAAATCCTATCGCTGGTACGAAACGAACGCGATTTGCTTTGAGCAATATGGGGTCGATTTCATCATCTACAATGTCCCGACGTTCTATAAGGTTTATGCCACGGAGGTGAACGGAACCGTGGAGGACGTGGCGGCCATTTTTAAAGCTGCCAACGCGCCCGAGGTTGCTCAAGCGCTCGCGGAGAAGTTTGGCGGGGCGCACCTCGATGCGGTAAAGACCGTTCAGAACAGCATGGGCGCAAGCTTCGACGATCACGTCTTAATCTGGAAGGGTCCGAACGCAGAGATTGACTTCGATTCTGTGGGATCTAAGGTGGACGAGGGATCTGTTGCAGTCTATACGACCGCGTATGTCTGGTCACTGGATCAAAATCTTCAAAAACAAAAGACCGCCATCAAGGGCGTCCTGTAGACATCTTCTTTTCCCCCAAAACGCCGCCGCGCCGCCTGTCTCCACGGCGCGCGGCGCTCTGTCTTCTCCAGCTTCCACCGTTCGACCTTCTCTCCCAATCCGCCACACCCCTTTCCCCTTAAAGTCGCATCAGGCCTGATCGGTCTGCGTCTCGATTCATCCCATCAGAAGGAGGTCTCGGACGTGCCAGAGCAGTGAGTGTCCGTGGCGTCCCAGGCGGTGCTGTAGCACGCTGTGGCGCCCGGCCTCCCTTGAAGGGGTCCCCGGCGACAGGTCCACATCGCGGGGGTGTGGAGGGGTGGGGCATGAATCAGCAAGAGTCGAGCTTTTTGGCCAACGTTGTGCCTGCCGCGCTCTCCACGCAAAAGCTCTTCGGCGTTCCCGCCTCCATCACCATTGCGCAAGCCATCGCCGAATCCGGCTGGGGCCAGAGCGCCCTGGCCAAGCAGGCCAACAACTTTTTCGGCATCAAGGCCCTGGCGCACGCCGATCCCAACGCCTACGCGGAGTTCCCCACGCACGAGTTTGTGGACGGACGCGAAGTCTCCGTGATGTGCGCGTTCGCCAAGTATCCGTCGCCCCTCGACAGCTTTCTCGCCCATGCCCGCCTGCTCGCCCTGGCCCCGCGCTACAAGCCGGCCATGGCCGAGCGCAACGATCCCGCCGCGTTCGCCACCCAGTTGCAGAAGTGCGGCTACAGCACGTCCCCCGATTACGCGGTCGCCCTCATCAAGCTCATCAACGAATACGATCTGCGCCAGTACGACGTGCAGCCCATCGACCAACCGGCCACCCAAAAACTTCCAACGCAGTAAAAGGAGAGGACCATGAACATCTTCAGCAGCATCAAGAGCGCCCTGGGCACATTCGCGGCCTGGGCGGAAAAGGAGCTTGGCGCTTTGAACAAGGCAGCTCCGGCATTAGAGCAGACCTCGGCCAGCATTTTGAAGTATGCGGGGGCCGCGTTGCAAACGGTGGTCACCGCAGAGGCCGGGGCGCCGGCGGGAGCCCTGGTTGGAAAGATTCTGGCGGATGCGCAGGCGGGACTGACCGCGGCTGCCGGGTTCATCTACGATTACGGCGCGGTGCCGACGGCGGCCAGCATTACGGGCAGCGTGGTCACAAACCTGTCGAGCCTGCTGAGTGCAGCCAAGATCACCAACACGGCCAGCGTCGACGCGGTGACCACCGTGGTGAGCAACCTGAACGCGCTGACAACGGCTTTGGCCGGAAGCGCGGCTCCCGCGGCAACCGCGACCGCCTGACGACATACACCCGCAGCATGGACACTCGGCCTCAGATTGCCACGCGGCGCGTACCTGAGGAACACTACTTAACCCTGGGGCGCGGCCCAACAAGCCGCGCTTCTCCTGAAAACCGGGAAGAGCGAGCCGAAATGAGATTCATCCAACCGAAGGATTGGGTCACTCCCGCTAAAAACATGAACGGCATCGGCGACGTATCGCCGCTGTTCGCTCATATCGGTACGCTCATTCAAGCCGTCACTTATCCCATTGCCGCCGCTATCAGCGGCGTCGGAGCGATCGCCACGAAGAACAAGTAAGCGATCTGAACAGGGAGGCGTTGTGAGGATTTTCGGATGGTTGTTTGTCGCGGTGCTGCTGCTTGTGCCGGTGAATGCGGCGGCCAAGACGAAGCCCGACAAGGTGGACGCGCAGTGCATCGCGGCCTACCGCGGGGCGCAGGGCGCGGCTGGGGAGCTGGCAAAGCTGGCCCAGGGCGACGAGAAGCTGGCGGTCGACGCCGCGGCGTCTACGCTGGCGACGGCCGCTGACCTGATCCAGAGCAAGCCGGCCAAGACGCGCGAGCTGTGTACGCAGGACCGGCTGCAAAGCGTGGGCCTGGCCCAAACCAAGTGGCAAGCCCGCACCAAAGACTTGGATCCGGACAAGCCCAACATCGACGCGGCAATCAAGAACGTGGACAAAATTCTGCACTGAGGAGTTCCGATGGGAGTCTGCGCGCCAATCAAATTCACAGAGATCACGCGGGAACGCTTTGCCGCCATTCAGGGGCGAGTGGAGGCCGAGGCACATATCGANNATCGTCGGCGACACAGGCACCGCCTCAGCCGACGGCGTCACCCTGATCTGGACCTACAGCGAGCCTGCCCAGACTCTGACGCTGCAATGTACGGCCAAGCCCTTCCTGGTGACGGAAGGCTACGTGGCCAACAAGCTGCGCGACCTGGTGGCGCAATCGTGCTGAGCCGGACTTCAATCCGGGCCGCTTTCGCGCTGATCTTGGTTCTAGGTCTGGGGCTGGCAAGCGGCGGTCCGTGCGCAGGGCAAGCGGCGAAGGCAGAGTCTTCCGCCGCGATGCAGCAGCGCTACGACGAGCTGCAACGCCAATTCGACTCGACGACCGACCCGGCGAGGCTTGAGGTGCTGGACCGCGAGATCGAAACGCTCAGCGAGGAGCTGACCAAACGCAATCAGGCGCAGCTCCGCGCCAACTCGGACGAGTTTGCCGCGCTCATGG
>PLPA01000196.1:0-164 GCA_003159355.1 Acidobacteriaceae bacterium
ATGTGGGCGTCGTCCTGGGTAAAGCCGCGCACACGCAGCAAGCCATGCATGGTGCCGGAGCGCTCATAGCGGTAGACGTTGCCTAACTCCGCATAACGCTGCGGCAGGTCGCGATAACTCCTGGGCGAGCTCTTGTAGATGAGGATGTGGCCGGGACAGTTCAT
>PLPA01000196.1:173-21594 GCA_003159355.1 Acidobacteriaceae bacterium
GTAGCCGCGGCGCAGGCACTCGTCGCGCATCCAGTCTTCCATCACTTTGCGGACGATGGCGCCCTTGGGATGCCAGAAGACGAGACCCGGCCCGGCCAGCTCCTGAATGCTGAACAGGTCCAGTTGCTTGCCCAGCAGGCGATGGTCGCGCTTGGCGGCTTCTTCCAGACGGGCAAAGTGGGCATCCATTTCCTTCTGCGAGAAAAATGCCGTCCCGTAAATGCGCTGCAACTGCGGATTCTTTTCGTCTCCCAGCCAGTAAGCGCCGGCCAGCGCGGTCACCTTGACGGCCTTGACCCGCCCGGTCGAGGGCACATGCGGCCCACGGCAAAAGTCAACAAAGCTGCCGTTGCGATAAAAGCTGACCTCGTCGCCGGGAACGGTGAATTTGGTCACGAAATGGGTCTTCATGAAGTCGCCGTCGCGCTCAAACTCCGCCAGTGCCTGCTCTCGGGGAGCGAATTCGTGAACAAAGGGCTCATTGCGCGCAATGACCTGCGCGATCCGGGCCTCGATCAGCGCCAGGTCTTCGGGCGTGAAGGGTTTTTCGCGATAAAAATCATAAAAGAAACCGGAATCGGTCGCCGGACCATGGCCCAGCTTGGTGTCGGGAAAGAGCTCCAGCACGGCCGTGGCCAGGACGTGGGCGGCGGAGTGGCGCAGCACCTTGAGCGCCTCCGGATCGTTCTCCTTGACCAGCTCCAGGCGCGTCGAGGCGGTGAGTGGCGTGGCCAGATCGACGATGCGCTCGACGGCGGCGTCCTCGGCGGCATACATCGCGGCCTCGCCGTCGTCGGCGGTGCTTGATTTGGCTGCGCCGGTGACCGGCGTCAGCCGCGCCGCCACGCAAACCGCGGCCAGCCGCGGCGAAATCGAGTTGGCAATCTCAAGNNGGCGATTGTCTGTGTGCTCATGGTCGTGATTGTCCTGTCTTCTCATGGGCTTGAAAGTGCCCCGCAACACTACAGGATAGTTGCCGCGGGCGCTTCAAGTCGAGGAGGGCGGGATGCGCGAAGGCGGAAATGGAAGATAAGCGGGAATTTAGCCGAGACTTTGCTCAAGACGCGGAATCAAATTCTCGGAAAGAAGGCCGGGCCAAAATGCGCTGGATTTCATTGATTTGCTGGCTGGGAATTTGCTTTGCGGTGGCCGGCGTGAGCGGGCGCTGGACAGCGAGCGAGATTCCGGGATGGTACCGCACACTGGCCAGGCCGTCGATTGCTCCGCCCAACTGGATATTCGGGCCGGTCTGGACGCTGCTCTATGCGCTGATGGCCGTGGCCGCGTGGCAGGTCTGGCAGTCAGCGCCATCTCCCATGCGCACCTGGGGGCTGGCGCTATTTCTGGTGCAACTGGCGCTGAACTATGCCTGGTCGCTGATCTTCTTCCGCTACCACGCCATCGGAGCCGCACTGGCGGAAGTTATAGTGTTGTGGGTTGCCATCGGAGCTACGACGCTGGTCTTCGGTCGCGTGACGCCGTATGCGGCCTGGATGATGGCTCCCTATTGGGCCTGGGTCAGCTTTGCCGCCGTACTGAATGCGGCCTTCTGGCGGCTGAATTCGTGAGTCAGGTATGGCTGCGTCCGCAAATTATCGCCGTGTATAGATCTGGAACGGAGCCCAATAATATGGCGCGCGAAATCTGCCTGGTGAATGCAGCAGGTTGAGTTTGGCGCGGCGCAGCGCCGAGGCCGGGTTCTGGCCGTCTGCAATGCCCTGATAGAGCGCGTCCATCAGCTGCGGCGTTGAATCGTCGCTGACCTCCCAGAGCGCGCCGATGACGTTGTGCGCGCCGGCGCGAAGAAAGGCCCATGAGAGCCCCACCAATCCTTCTCCCGCATAGGAGCGCGTGCCGCTGCCATAGCAGGCAGAGATGGTCACCAGCCGGGCATCGATGGGATGCTGCATGATCTCGCGGGCGTAGAGCTTGTAGGACTCCTCGCCTGTTCTGCCGCCGGTGAGCGTGGAACCGGAAAGGATAATGGCCGAATCCAGCGGGTCCGCGCGGCTGGCAATCGCATGAGAAACAAAATGAATATAGGCGTACTGCCCCGGATTGCTGGTGAGATAGGCTGCCGGCGTAGCTTGCTGGCCCGCGAATACGGCCTCGCGGCGCTCCGCAAAGTGCCTCGCGATCTGGGTCATTTCAAGCCCGAAGAGAGGCAGGCTGGGATACTCCGGGCTGGCCGTCACCGGGTTGCCCAGCAGCAGCAGCTTGCGAGTCCCGCCCGCTGCGGGCCGGGCCGCGGCCAGCAGCTCCAGCGAAGGCGCGGAGAGCAGCGTTTGATCGTCGATCCAGTAATGCGCGCCAGTGCCGGGAGTTGCGCCCGGAGTAACTTGCGGACTAACTCCGGGGCCGGGCGCCAGCAGAGTTTCAAAATTCAATTGATTCAGCGCCCCGTCGGCCAGAATCATCACCGGGAAGTTAGGCCGGATGAGCTTCGCGGCTGGGGCGACTAATAACTGATAGAGCGCCTGCCCATCCTCATTGCCGGTTTGCAGCGGGTCTTCCGCGTCCAGCAGCGCCTTGCGGTAGCGCTCGACGCGCGCCGCAATCTCTTTCTGCGCGGGCAACGGAAACAGCGCGATCTTCGCCGGAGTGATCGCCCACATATAGGAGTGCTGGCTGCCCAGCCAGTAGAAGAGCAGCGTCGCGCCTGAGCTTTGGGCGATCTGGCGTGGGTTCAGAGCTGAGGGGTGGTAAGAGGTTTTGCTTTCGGCTATGCCCAGCCCTTGCGCCAGCGTCCGCGCGCGGCTCTGGTCGGCCGTGGCCAGTGCCTCCTCGCCGCGCCCTTGCTCCACCAGCAGGCGAATGTAGTGGTCGTAGATGCCTGTAGCGTTGGCGGCGAAGGGCAGCCTTGAGTTTTCGTTCCGGAGTTGCGCCCGCGCCGACTCGAAGGCCGCTAGCGTGGTTTTGTAGGTCCGCTCCGCGTCCTGGTTCTTATCCTGCCGCTCGAATAACCTAGCCAACTCAAGACCGGCGTTCAGCCGCGAGGGAGTTGGATTCGCCGGGTTGTCTTGCACCGCGCGCAAGAGTGTCTCTGCCTGCCGGTCCTGGCGCCGCGCGGCAGCCAGCTCTCCCTGCGTCAGCATCACGTACGCATTCAACTGGTTCTCGCCCGGTTGCTGCATGGGAGCTACTTGGTTGAGATAGGCGCTGGCCTCATCCAGCTTTCCCATCTCCACCGAAACCTGGGCCAGCTCTTCCAATACGTTCGTTATCTCTTCTTTGCCATTGATCTGTTTTGCCAGGTCGAGGGCCTGGCGATAAGATCGAGAGGCGCGGGCCAGATCGCCGGAATCCTCGTAAACATTCCCGGCGGTAGTAGTCCATCTAAATTGGTAGCGAGTATCTCCGAGCCTTGCGGCGCTCTTTTCTGCTTCGAGAAACAGTTCCAGCGCCCTTTCACTATCGCCCAACTGGTAATACGCCCATCCAAGATTTCCTGAGGCAATTTGCGCGATGTCTTCCGCGCCGATCACCTCGGCAGTCTTGCGCGCGGTCTTCGACCAGTCTACTGCCTCATCGAAATGATCAGCCTGAAGCGCAACCCACCCGAGACCCAAGGATGCGGTTGCTTCCGAGAAGCGGTCCTGATGGGCACGGGCAAAGAGAAGACTCTCAAGAAAAAACTGCCGCGCAACTTCGAGTTGTCCCTGCCTGCCGACCAAAATGCCACGCACACGAAGTACCTCTCCGCAGGCGGAAAAGTCCGCGCTCTTGCAGATGTTCTCGGCTTGCACAAGTCTTTGATCCGCCACCACCATCTGCTTCTGGTAAGTCAAAGCATAGGCCTCAATCGCAAGTTTGCGGATGGCCTCTTGCGGATGGTTGGAATAGGGGTGGTAGCCAGCGAGGAGGCGCAGAGCGTCGTCGTACATGCCACGCCGTAACATTGCGTCGGCTTCCAGCAATTGAAATTCGGCTGCCCATGCCGGGTTGGAGACCCGGAATTCTTCGAAACCCTTTTCGGCTTCCTGCTGACTATCAGACAATCTGCCGTGCCGGAATAGCATCCAGGCGTGTTCATACCCGGCCTGGGCGCTGCCGGGGCGCGTGTCTTGAAGAGGAATCAGCAGCAACAGCGCGAGTATCCATATATAAGGAAAAGCCAGGGACCGGAAACAGCGCCACGCGCTGCCTAACCATGCCTGAATGCCCGCCGGACCAGATTCAATACTTATCGTCCCGCGGGCATTCAAAAAGGCCGTTCGTTTTATTACCCTGGTCCCCCATTGGTTGGACCAGATCCGACCATCACCTCTCCGTCTACCACGCAGCCCAGCTTGAGATCGATCATCGTCAGCGTGAAGGTGGTCTTCTTGTGAGTCTTCGCACTCGCGATCGGATCCTCGTGCTTCACGGTCAGCTTGGCCAGCGTGATCGTCCCAAAGCCGGGGATAGTGATCACGTTCCCGGCAATGGTTCCAGGGAAGAGTCCAGCCACCCGGTTGACCAGTGAACATTCGACCGCCTCCGTGGAGCCGAGAGTAGAGGAAAGACGATTGTAACGTTCCTGGAGCGCGGCGGGAAGGTTCTTGTTCTGGAGGATGCGGTCGTACTGGCGGGAGACGCGGCTGAGCACGCCGGGATCCAGCGCGTAAGACACGTCGTTGACCGGCGTGGAGCCAAAGATCTCCTGGTCCCACTCCAGCTCGACCGGGACGCCGGCGATGCGCAGATTCTCGAAGCGCGTGCCGAGGAAGGAGATCGACGGCATATAGCCTTTGAGGGGGTGCTGGGTGATGGTCTGGCCGACGACGCGGTCGGCCGTCAGCACCTCCATCACATTCAGCCCTTCGACGACTGTGGTGGTCAGCGTGTTCCAGCCCTCGCCCGGCTTGTTGCTTTTGTTGCCGGCTACATGGGAGTAAGCGGCGCTGAATGAGATGACCGACTCAAGCCGGTAGCCATCCAAGCGCTGGTTGAAGTAGCCGCCCTGCGGATCGAGCTTGGCGTGGGCCTGGGGTTCGATGGTCTGGGCGACCGGAAGCAGCAGTTTGCCCGAGAGGACCGATGCTTCGGCATTGTAGGTGTGCTTTCTTTCTTTCACTCCTGGCATTGGGATACTTACCTTTCTTGATTTGACAGTCGGAGGAATTCTAGGTCGTCGATGCGGACGTGTCAATCGGTTAAATGCAGATCGAAGACATATTGGTCGATCCTGATGCGTTCTCCCTGCGCCGTAACGCCGGTGACCCTTACCGTATACGTGCCGTTGCTGAGCATTGCGCCGGGAATCACCAGGGAGAGCCGCTGGCCGCCGCCGGCCTCGTCGCTGGGAGCGGCTACGGCACCCGTCCAGACAAGTTTTCCTTGCGGGTCATTGAGGTTGAAGGAGTAGGAGGAGTAGGCGCCGATGCTGGGCGGCTGGGGAAGATCGACCGGCAGCGCAACGCCATGCTGGCGGTCGGCGGTGATGGCCAGTTGAGCGCCCCGCGTGGCCCCGCGCAGCGGCGCCCAGGGAAGCAGGCGCGGCTGGTTGGCTGCCGCCCGCAGTCCAGGATAGGTGACCAGATTCTGGTAGCCGATAATCAGCAGCAAGGAGGCGAGGACGGGCGCGGCAAAGGCCGGCTGAAGCCAGGAATGCCACCACCCCCGCTCTACCTTGGACGCGCGGGATCGGAAAGTGACGGGAGCCTGCAATGCGCCGGCCAGCTTGGGCAACTGAACTTTTGCCTCCTCCACAAAGGCGACTCCAGCGCGAAGATCGAGGGCGCACTCCGGACAATCGAAGAGGTGCTCCTCGAAGGCCTCGCGTGCATCGGGCGTCAGCTCATTGAGGAGGTAACGCTCGGCGGCCATCTGTTGTATCGCTTCGCTGTGATCCATCATTTCAGTCCCCATTACGGTCCTATAGTAGATAGTGGCCGCGGCCGGCAAATCGTTTCATATCGTTTAAACATTCTCGCCCAGCGGCATCTTGTTTCCCAGCCGCTTTACATATTCGGTCTTAAATTCCTGCTTGGCGCGATGCAGGAGCACCCGCAGATAGTCGCGCTCCACGCCAAACTCCCGGCAAACCTCGTCGCGGTCGCGCTCGTCCAGGAAGACGGCCTTCAGCAGGGAGCGGTCGCGCGGCGTCAGGTCAAGCAGAATCTCGCGGACTTTGTCCTTGACCTGCAGGGCAACCACGATTTCCAGGGCACTGGCGCTCTTGTCGGGCAGCTCGGGCCGGCCCTCCACATTCAAAGACTTGCCGCCGCTGTTGGAACGGTAATGCTCGCTGAGCACACGGCTGCAAACTGTATTCACAAAGGCGCCCAGGCGCTCCGGCTGGCGCAGGCCGCCCTTGCGCAAGACCGAGAAGACCCGCACAAAGGTCTCCTGCCGCACATCCTCGATGGCGTGAGGGGATTGTAACCGGGAGCGCAGCTTGAGCTGGAGCAGTTCAGAAAAATAGCCGAAGAAATGCTCCTGTGTCGGAAGGTCACCCGCACAGAGATTACTAATGTAACTCGCGTCGAATGTATAAAACTGCAACGCTGACTCCGCCAAGTTGAGTGGACAAAGTATAGCATTGCAGAGGTTTCTTTTGCATGAAATACCTGCTCCCTGGCGAGAGCCGGCTCAGCAACCGCTTCACAGCAAGAGCAGCCACAACAACAAAGGCATGGAGACGTACAACCAGGGCGATCTTTCCGGGCTGTCCCGCTTCGACGGCCAGCCGGGCAATGCCGGAGCCTTCGCGAATTCCGCCAAGTCTGCCGGAGCCAATAAGCTCACCTGGGATATCAGATCTTTTTGCCTCATCGCCTTACACTCCGTTGATGACCTTATTCAAANNTCCAGCAGGCACGCCACTGCCGAGAGCGCCATCCACTGGATGAGAAATCCCATCCGGCTGCCGCTCATCCAGATCGCCGGAGGCAGCGCGATCATGGAGCTCATGCAGTAGAAGCAATCCATCATGCGGCCCAGCATGCCATAGCCAAGAGTGGCGCGCAGCCGCCAGACCAGATCCCAGGGACCGTTCTCCCCGGTTAGCAGATGAGCAACCCGCCAGACCGCAAGCACGCACAAAGCAAAACTCCAGACATAATTGACATCGATCATTTCGAATGACTCCTTCATTGGTGGCTGCAGACGGAACCCGCTTCGAAAAGCGAGCTCCGTCTGCTTTGGGGGAAGCCAGCCGATCCTGCTCGCTCATCGCTTGCAGGTAAAATCCAGAAGGCGTGCGGTTCAAGCCGGATGGGGCGTCGCGGTGAACGCTGGCGCGCTCATGGAGAACCAGAGAGAGTGCGTCGCCGCGCTGCTCCATGCCGGTACGGCAACCTTTTGGCCGCCAGGAATCAAGATCATGCAATCCAGCCTCTCTCCCCATACCACCGGAGCGTTGGGATTCGTCGTCGAAGGCGGTGAATTCCAACTGAGCACCGCCCTCACCTTGACCGTCTTTGCGTCCTCGCTCCGCGGCTGCGCATGATTGACAAGATGAATCGGCAGGACGGCGCTGGTTTCCTGACCGGTCGCTGGAAGGCGTCCGGAGTCATGCACCGCCGCCGAGGTTGTTCCCACGTACTGGAATCCCGAACCCCAGTCAACCCAAAAGGCAACGAACTCCCTGCTGCCCGCCGTCATGTACCCGCCGCAATAACCGAGGCTCTGCTTCACCGTCAGCACGGCGCTCAACTGGCTTGCATCCGGGTCAAGCTCGATGCGCTTCAACTGTTCGTACTCGGTGTTGCTCTTGGTGTTCAGCCAGGCTTCCGCCACGCTGGAGAAATCGACGTCCGCGATGCCGGCAAACCATTTCGCCGGTTCAAGTGCTATCTCCCGCGAGGGTACGGCCGCGGTCAGAAAAGAAGCCAGGTAGCGATGTTGCGGCACCGTGGTGCCGTCGTAGAGTTCATGCAGCTCGGCGGAAGCCAGTTGCTTCGGCTTGAATGTGCTGTCGGCGAGCCTTTCGAAGTAGTTGTAGCTGGCCGCCCGGAAGGCGTGATGGTCGCTGCCTGCCAGCTCTGGATTCCGCTTGGCACCGGAGGTCGAGCGAGAGGCTGCGGAATGGCTCGAAACCACGCACGTTTTGTCTGGGGAAGCCATTCATCTGCCTCTTGGTTTGTAAAACCTGCTCGCGTCTTGCGTTCGTCAGGCCGGAACCCTGAATTGCCGCACAAGGTATAGTGCCTGGCCTCCCGGAATCGTTTCAACGTTTTGTGGAAAAATTTTGATAGGCGGGGCGGGTGGTCCTGGTTTGACAATCCATAAATCTGGGTGCCCCATCCTTCGCGTATTTTGCGAAGGGTGGGATATCAGGAACCTTAACCGCCGGCCGCCGGGGGGCGCAGGTCCGGTGGATAAAAAGTCACGGTGGGCAACCTCGGACCTCAATCGAATGCCACGTAGGGATGGCTTTCACATCTTCCGGCCTGCGAGATCCATATCCAGATTGGCCCATCGCGGAACAATCCGCCGTCCTCTGAGGGCTCTCAGTGGCGTTTCTTGCTAAAATTGGATAAAGTTCATCCCGATAACGGCCGGGCGAGATAGCCATTCCAGGCCCGTCGCGTTAGATTTCTTTTTTTCAGTACGTCGCTTTGCAGCCAGGGAGCGCCGTGGAGGCACGACAACGATGCAGCCAACATCCTCCAAGCCATTTTCTTACGAAACCTTTCCCATCTCCGGCGTGGTGGCATACTTCTCGATGGAGATCGCCATCAACCCCGCAATGCCCACATACTCCGGCGGGCTGGGGGTTCTTGCCGGGGATACGCTGCGCTCCATGGCAGACCTGGGCGTTCCCCTCGTGGCCTTCTCGCTGATTCATCGCAAGGGATACTTCCAGCAGCATCTGGACGCATCCGGCGTACAGAGCGAGGACATACAGCCGTGGAACCCATCCGACTTCTGCGTCGAAGAGAAGGCGCGGGTTACGGTTTCCGTGGAAGGCAGAACGGTGACGGTGCGCTGTTGGCGCTATGACCTGGTGGGCCGCTACGGGCACGTGGTGCCGATCTACCTGCTGGATACCGACCTGGAGGGCAACTCGGGCTGGGATCGCGGCCTCACCGATCACCTCTATGGCGGCGACACCAACTACCGCTTGCAGCAGGAGATTGTGCTGGGCATGGGCGGAGTACGCATGGTCCATGCGCTCGGCTACCGGGTCAACGTCTACCACATGAACGAGGGTCACGCGGCGCTGCTCACGCTGGGCCTGCTGGAGCGCCAGTTGGGCGGCGGACCACTGGGCGCGGCCACGGAGACCGACATCGAGCAGGTGCGCAAGAAATGCGTCTTCACCACGCACACCCCGGTTCCGGCCGGCCATGACCGCTTCTACACCGAGCTGGCCATACGCATCCTGGGCAGCGACCGCACGTCCCGCCTGGAAACGCTGGGCTGTTTTCGCGATGGAATGCTGAACATGACGCTGCTGGCGCTGCGCTTCTCGCGCTATGCCAACGGTGTGGCCATGCAGCACGCAAAAATCTCCCGCGAGATGTTCCCGGAGTTTCCCATTGATTCGATCACCAACGGCGTGCATGCGCCCACCTGGGTCTCCGATACCTTCCAGCAGATGCTGGATGCGCACATCTCCTCGTGGCGGCGCGACACTCTTTATCTGCGCAGCGCCATCGACCTGCCCGAGCAGGATATTCTTGCGGCTCATGCCACGAACAAGGAAGCATTGCTCGCCGAAGTGGCCCGGCGAACCCATCAAGCGCTCAATCCCAAGGTGCTCACGCTGGGTTTTGCCCGCCGCGCCGCCACCTACAAGCGGGCAACGCTATTGTTTACCGATCCCAAGCGCCTGCTGGAGATAGCCACCAAGGCCGGCGGACTGCAAATTCTCTACGCCGGCAAGGCTCATCCCCAGGACGAGCCCGGCAAGGCGCTGATCCAGCAGGTCGTCGCCGAAGCCGCCAAGCTCTCGAACGATATGCTGCGCATCGTTTATCTGGAAAACTACGACTGGGATCTGGGCGCATTGATGACCGCCGGCGTGGATGTGTGGGTGAACACGCCGCGCCGGCCCTACGAAGCCTCAGGCACCAGCGGCATGAAGGCCGCGCTCAACGGCGTCCCCAGCCTGTCGATTCTGGATGGCTGGTGGATCGAGGGCTGCGTTGAGGGCTTCACCGGATGGGCCATCGAAGACGGCGCCAGCGACGCCGAGGAGGCCGACTCGCTTTACAAGAAGCTGGAGACAGCGGTGGTGCCGCTCTACCTGGATGCGCCGGAGAAGTGGGCCGGCCTGATGCGCACCACGGTGGCCTTCAACGGTTCTTATTTCAGTACCAACCGCATGGCCCGCCAGTACACCCGCAACGCCTACTACCCGGTGAAGCTGATCGAGAGGGTCACGAGCTGGAAGAAGCCTCCGCGAGCCGAGGGCGCTTGAGAGCAGGAATTAGGGAATAGGGAATAGGGAATAGACGACTCTGTGCGGTTTCCTGTCCTCCCGCAAATGCTCCGTGCCCCATCCTTCGTGCGTTCTGTGCTCGAAGGGTGGGAGACAATGAAGCTGGGTGCCCCACCCTCGCGACGTTCTTGTTTTTGTCGCTAGGGTGGGAGACCACGAACGCTCCTTCCGTCAAATCAGGCCTTTACCCCATCGGCTGGCGCAAGATGGTTTTCAGCTTCTCCGGTGCGGTGCGGCGCGGATCGCTCAGATAAATCTCGTGGTGCTTGCCGCGCAATTCCTTGCCGGCGGCGTGGATGAAATCGTGCATCCGCTGGATCGTCGGGCCCTCTTCCGCAAACGGACCCAGGTACAGAATCTGCGCGGATGCGCCCTCGGTGAGCGTCTCGAAGCGGACCCGGTCGAGCGCGGCGGGATTCTTCCTATTGCGTACCTGATCGAAGGCTGCATCGACTTCAGCCTGCGCGATGAACTCCGGCTGCAAGATCATCATGTTCCACTTCCACTTGGATTTGTCTGCCTGGTGTCCCGCCCACCCAAAATCCAGCGGATCATCGGCCCACCACAGGCCCTCCAACGGCATCACGCCGTAGTCGAGAGCGCGCGGACTCTTTTTGAGCGTGAACTTGAGCGTGTAGGAAAGCGAATAGAGCGCTTCAATCGCTTCCGAATAGCTCTGCGACGTGTTGGGGTCGCCCTCGCCGTCCACCATGAGATAGGTGAGCGGGGGAACATCCACGGCGGCGATGGCGCCCACCTTCGCCCCGTAAAGCTGCTTCCATTGCTTCTTCAGATCGAGTTTTTCCATGCGACTTCTCCAGATAAGCGAATTATAAGCGAAAGTATAGCTCAAATTCGCAGCACGACGCAATTTTTTTAGGGATTCAGAAACTCCACCTTTTCCATAAAAGGCGCGGCGTCCGGCTGACAACTGATAACTGAAAACTGAAAACTGAAAACTGAAAACTGTCTTTCAGTCTCCCGGCGCCTCTTCCAGCTCCGTGCCAATCCTGTGCAGCTTCATCACCCGCCATTGCAGGCGGTCAAAGAAGAGGTAGACGACCGGAGTGGTAAAGAGCGTCAGCATCTGCGAGACGATCAGGCCGCCGACGATGGTGATGCCCAGCGGCTTGCGCAGTTCGGAACCGACGCCCATGCCGATGGCCAGCGGCAATCCGCCGAAGAGCGCGGCCATGGTCGTCATCATGATGGGGCGGAAGCGCAGCAGGCAGGCCTGATAAATCGCCTCAACCGGCGGCAATCCCTGCTCTCGCTCGGCTTGCAGGGCGAAGTCGATCATCATGATGGCGTTCTTTTTCACGATGCCGATCAGCAGGATGATGCCGATCAGCGCGATGACGCTCAGGTCTGTTCCGGTCAGCATTAACGCCAGCACCGCTCCCACGCCGGCCGGAGGAATGGTGGAGAGAATCGTCAGCGGATGGATGAAGCTCTCGTAGAGGATGCCGAGGACGATGTAGACCGCGGTCAGAGCGGCCAGGATCAGCCAGGGCATATTGTTCTTCGAATCCTGGAAGGCCTGCGCGGTTCCCTGGAAGGTGGGGTGAATCGTCGAGGGCATTCCCATCTCGCGCTGGGCTTTTTCGAGAGCGGTGACGGCATCGCCCAAGGCATAATTGGGCGCCAGATTGAAGCTCAGCGTCACGGCCGGATACTGGCCCTGATGGTTGACCTGGAGCGCGGTCCGCTGCTGCTCGAATTTGGCGATAGCGGAGAGCGGAACCATCGACCCGGTCGAAGATTTTATGAAGATTCCGGTGAGCGAGTCGGGACTGAGCTGGTATTTGGGATCGACCTCCATCACCACGAAATACTGATTGAGCGCGGTGTACATGGTGGAGACTTCGCGCTGGCCGAAGGCGTCGTAGAGGATGTTGTCGATGGCGGCAGCGGTGATGCCGAGGCGCGAGGCGGCGTCGCGGTCGATGACCAGGTTGGCGGCCAGCCCCTGATTCTGCTGGTCGGTGGAGACGTCGCGCAGCTCGGGCATCTTTCTCATCTGGGCCTGTAGTTGCGGCGCCCAGGTGTTCAGCTCGTTCAGATTCTCGTCCGAGAGCGTGTACTGGTACTGCGCGTCGGAGCCGCGTCCACCTATCTGGAACTCCTGCTGGACCTGGAGGAAGAGTGTGGCGCCGGGAACGCTGGTGAGCTTGCCGCGCAGGCGATTGACGACCGTGTCGGCGGAGACGCGCCCGGGGCGCTGGTTGAGGGGCTTGAGCGCGATGAACATGAAGCCCACGTTGTTGCTGTTGCGCCCGCCGCCGGCAAAGGCCGTCACCGAGCCGATAGCCGGATCGTCGAGCACCATCTGCGCCAGATCCTGCTGCTTCACTTTCATGGAGTCGAAGCTGATGTCCTGCGAGGCGCGCGTCGAGCCGCCCAAACGGCCTGTGTCCTGCTGCGGAAAGAAGCCAAACGGCACAATCGTAAAAAGGTAGACATTGAGTCCGATGGTGCCGATCACTATGCACAAAATCAGAAACTGATGACGCAAGACCCAGCGCAGGCCAACGGCGTATTCGTTGTGCAGCCAATTGAAAGCGCGCTCGCTGGCGCGATAGACGGGGCCGTGGCGGCTCTCGTCCCGCGACTTGAGAAACCTGGCGCAGAGCATCGGCGTGGTGGTCAGCGAAACCAGCAGCGAGACGGCGATGGCCACGCTCAACGTCACGGCGAACTCGCGGAAGAGCTTGCCGACGATGCCGCCCATCAAAAGAATCGGAATGAAGACGGCGATCAAGGACAGACTCATCGAGAGCACCGTGAAGCCGATCTCCCTGGAGCCCTTCATCGCCGCTTCGTAGGGCTTCATCCCCATTTCGAGGTAGCGGGTGATGTTCTCGATGACCACGATAGCGTCGTCCACCACAAAGCCGGTGGCGATGGTGAGCGCCATCAGCGAAAGGTTGTCGATGGTGTAGCCCAGCAGGTACATCACGCCGAAGGTGCCCACCAGTGAGAGCGGCACGGCGACCGACGGGATGATGGTGGCCCAGATCTCGCGCAGAAAAAGGAAGACCACCAGCACCACCAGCAGCACGCTGATGCAGAGCGAAATCTCCACGTCGCGCACGCTGGAGCGGATGGTGGTGGTGCGGTCCACGGCCACGTCGATCTTGATGGTGGGCGGGATAGCGGCTTGCAGCCGCGGCATCTGGGCCATCACGTTGTCCACGGTCGAAATCACGTTGGCGCCGGGGATCTTGAAGACGATGATCAGGATCGCGTCTTTCAATTTGCCGGGCGGCCCGTTGGGAGTGTTGATGCCCGAGACGCCGGCGGTGTGAATGTCGGCGACGCTATCAACGACTGTGCCCAGATCCTCGATACGAACGGGCGCGCCGGTCTCCTGGTTATAGCCGGCGATAATCGGCGCATAGTCGCTGGCCTTGAAGATCTGATCGTTATCGCTGATCTGCCAGCGATGGCCTGCGTCCTGAAATGCGCCTTTGGGCCGGTTGGCGTTGGCGTTGGCCAGCGCCGTGCGCACGGCTTCCAGGCCGATGCCGTTCGCGCCCAACTGCATCGGATTCAACTCAACGCGAACCGAAGGGCTGGAGCTGCCGCCCACGAAGACCTGGCCCACGCCGTCAATCTGCGCGATCTTCTGCGACAGAATCGAGTCGGCCATGTCGTAGATCTGCGGCTTGGGAACCACGTCAGAGGTCAGCGAGAGAATCAGGATCGGCGCTTCGGCGGGATTGGCCTTGCGGTAGCTGGGATTCTGCGGCAGNNATGTTGCGATTGATGTCGAATTGCAGGGCGACCGAGGCCGAGCCCAGCGAACTCGATGAGGTCATCTGATTCACGCCGGCGATGCGTCCGAACTGCCGCTCGAGCGGCGTGGCCACCGACGAGGCCATCGTCTCCGGGCTGGCGCCAGGCATGCCCGCGCTCACGCCAATGACCGGGAAGTCGACATTGGGCAGCGAAGCCACGGGCAGCAGCGAGTAAGCCACCGAGCCAGCCATGAGAAGAGCCAGGCTGAGCAGCGAAGTGGCGACCGGCCGCTGAATGAATGGTGCGGAAAGATGCATCTTTTAGCTTCCCGATGAACTAAGCACGGTTGAGGTTTGAGGTATCCCAGGTCTCAAAATCGAGACCTGGGGCACCCAAATATTTGGAAGTGTCCAGAATCAGCGTCTGCCCCATCGCAAAACCGGAATAATGATAGAGGAGGCTCCCCACAACAAGAACATAAGCCCGTTTAACAGGACAAAAAGAATGCGTTCTCCAGGTTGTGCTTTAAAACTTGCTGCAAACAAACAAAAAGATTCTCCCAGCGCAAAAAGTGGCAAAATTACAATCATAAAAAACGGAAGTTCGAAGCTATTCATGAAGCTATTCATCAAGTTCATCGAATTGAGAGCACACTTTACTGCAAGCCAAAGTACGTAGCAGGCGAAATTTGCGCCGCTGAAGTAATAAAGCAATCTTGTTCGCACGCCTTGATGCTTCAACCACCAAAGTATTCCCGAAACAGGCGTTCCGAATAAAACGAATTGTTCTATTTCTCTTGGAAATAACCAGATCGTAGGATTCATTTACCTACCTCACAGACGAATAGGCATACCCTGTGGATTCTGCGAAACGGACTGCGGTTGAGGTTCGATGATTCCCATCCAAGCCGCAAAAACCAAAACGCGGCGAGGGTGGGGCACCCATATACGAGCTAAAGGCCAGACTCGGGAAACTGATCCCTGATCTCTGCTTTCGGCTTCAATTTCTGCGCCAGTTTGTCGAAGTACAGATAAATCACCGGCACGGTATAGAGCGTGAGCGCCTGCGACATAATCAACCCGCCGACGATGGTGATGCCCAGCGGCATGCGCAGTTCAGCGCCTACGCCGCCGCCCAGCGCCAGCGGCAGCCCGCCCAGCATCGCGGCCATGGTGGTCATCAGAATCGGCCTGAAGCGCAACTGGCAGGCCTGGAAGATGGCCTCTTCGGCTGACTTGCCTTCGCCGCGCTCGGCCTGCAACGCAAAGTCGATCATCATGATGGCGTTCTTCTGCACAATGCCGATCAGCAGAATGATGCCGATCAGCGCGATCACGCTGAATTCGGTGTGCGTAATCATCAGCGCAAGCAGCGCGCCCACGCCCGCCGAGGGCAGCGAGGAGATGATGGTAATGGGGTGGATGTAGCTCTCGTAAAGCACGCCCAGCACGATGTAGACGGTGATCAGCGCGGCCAGAATCAGCAGCGGCTCGTTACTGAGCGAGGTCTGGAAGGCGGCGGCCGTGCCCTGGAAGCTGGCATTGATGCTGGCCGGCATCTGGATGCGCTGCTCCACTTTCTTGACGGCTTCGACCGCATCGCCCAGCGCCTTGCCCGGCGCCAGGTTGAAGCTGACCACGGTGGAGGGGAATTGGCCCTGGTGGCCAATGGAGAGCTGCGCCTGCGTCGTCTGCTCCCAGTGAGCCACCATGCTGAGCGGGACTTGAGTGCCATTGCCCGACTTGACGAAGAGATTGTTCAGCGTCGTGGGATCGGTCTGGAAGTTCGGTCCCACCTCCATCACAACGTGGTACTGGTTGAGCTGGGTGAAGATCGTCGAGACCTGGCGCTGGCCGAAGGCGTCGTAGAGGGTGTTGTCCACATCGGCCATGGCGATGCCCAGCCGCGCCGCCGTGTCGCGG
Organism: Acidobacteriaceae bacterium; assembly: GCA_003159355.1. Taxonomy (GTDB): domain Bacteria; phylum Acidobacteriota; class Terriglobia; order Terriglobales; family Acidobacteriaceae; genus Telmatobacter. The sequence continues at coordinate 16,209 of PLPA01000196.1, forward strand.
TCAATAACTAACTGCGCGCCCAGGCCCTGGTCTTGCAAGTCGCTGGCCACGTCGGTCACCACTTTTTCCTTGCTGAGTTCATCCACCATCTTGTGCGTGTATTTGGCCAGCTCCACCTGGTCGGGATCTTCGAGGGAGTACTGGAACTGAGTCCGGCTCACGCGGTCTTCGACGGTCAGGTCTTGCAGCGGCTGCAGGAAGAGCTGAATGCCCTCGATGCCGGAGATTTTCGGCTGCAAGCGCTGAATCACCTCGGTGGCGGAGATTTTGCGCTCGTCCAGCGGCTTGAGGTTGATCTGGATGCGCCCGGAATTCAGCGTGGTATTGGTTCCATCCACGCCGATGAACGAAGAGATATTATCGACCGCCGGGTCTTGCAGCAGAATGTCCACAAGTTTCTGCTGGCGCTCGGCCATCGAAGTGAAGCTGACCGTCTGCGGCGCTTCGCTGATGCCCAGGATCACGCCCGTATCCTGCACCGGGAAGAAGCCCTTGGGGATCACCACATAGAGCAGCAGCGTGCCCACCAGCGTGCCGATGGTGACCAGCAGCGTGATGAAGCGATAGCGCAAAACCACCGTCAGCGTCCGCCCGTACCAGGCGATCACGGAATTGAAGACCTTCTCCGACCAATAGTAGAAGCGGGTCTGCTTGGCGGTTTTCTTATCCTGAAGAATGCGCGAGCACATCATCGGCGTCAGCGTCAGCGAGACGAAGGCGGAGACCAGGATGGTGACCGCCAGCGTGATAGCGAACTCGCGGAAGAGCCGGCCCACCACGTCGCTCATGAAGAGCAGCGGAATCAGCACGGCAATCAGCGAAACCGTCAGCGACATGATGGTGAAGCCGATCTGCTCGCTGCCCTTGAGCGCCGCCTTCATCGGGCTATCGCCCTCTTCGATGAAGCGCGAAATGTTCTCGATCATCACGATGGCGTCGTCCACCACGAAGCCGGTGGAGATGGTGAGGGCCATCAGCGTCAGGTTGTTCAGCGAGTAGCCCAGCAGGTACATGACGCCGAAGGTGCCCACAATGGAGAGCGGCACCGCGACCGAGGGAATGATGGTAGCCGCCAGATTGCGCAGAAAGAGGAAGATCACCATCACCACCAGGGCGACGGTGAGCATCAGCTCAAATTCCACGTCCTGCACCGAGGAGCGAATGGTGACGGTGCGGTCGGTCAGCACCTTCACCTGCACGGTGGCCGGCAGGCTGGCCTGCAACTGCGGCAGCAGCTTCTTGATGCGGTCCACCACGGCGATGATGTTAGCGCCGGGCTGGCGTTGAATGTTGACAATGACCGCCGGCTGGCGATCCATCCAGGCGGCCTGCTGTGAGTTTTCCGCGGCATCCACCACGGTGGCCACGTCGGAGGTGCGCACCGCGGCCCCGTTGCGGTAGGCCACAATCACCGGCCCGTAATCGCCGCTGGCCAGCAACTGGTCGTTGGCGCCGATGGTGTACGACTGGCGGTTGCCGTTCAGCGTGCCCTTGGCCTGATCCACGTTGGCCGCCGCCAGCGCGGTGCGCAGATCCTCCAGGCTCAGGTTGTAGGCGGCCAGTTGCGTCGGATTGGCCTGGATGCGCACCGAGGGCTTTTGCCCGCCGGCGATGGAAACCATTCCCACGCCGGTGACCTGGGAGATCTTCTGCGCCAGGTTGGTGTCGGCCGCGTCCTCGATCTTGTCCAGCGGCAGGGAATTCGACGTCAGCGCCAGCGTCATGATCGGCGCGTCAGCTGGGTTCACCTTGCTGTAAATGGGCGGATTGGGCAGATCGGTGGGTAAAAAGCTGGTAGCCGCGTTGATGGCCGCCTGCACCTCCTGCTCGGCTACGTCGATGTTCTCGTCGAGATTGAACTCCAGCGTAATGACCGAGCCGCCGCCGCTGCTGACCGAGGTCATCTGCTTCAGTCCCGGCATCTGCCCGAACTGCCGCTCCAGCGGCGCGGTCACCGACGAGGCCATCACCTCCGGCCCTCCGCCGGGATAGAAGGTGAGCACCTGGATGATCGGGTAGTCCACCTCGGGCAGAGCGGAGACCGGCAACTGCTCGTAGCCCACGAAGCCCGCCAGCAGAATGGCCGCCATCAGCAGCGAGGTTGCCACCGGGCGCAGAATGAATGGCCGGGAAGGACTCAGACTCACTGCTGCTCCTTCTTCTCGTGTTTGCCGTTATCTTTGCCGCTCGCCGGCGCGCCGGGCCGGCCCTGTCCGCCAGCCGCGTTGGGTGCTGCGAACGGAGCGCCGCCAGCCTGGCCTGTTGCCGCCTGTCCGCCCCGCTGGCGGGCCAAGCTGGCGATCACAATCTGTCCGGGGCGCAGACGGTCCGCGCCGTCCACCACCACGTTCTGGCCCGGTTGAAGGCCGCTCTCCAGGATGGTCACTTGTCCTTCGGCCAAAGCCACCTTCACGGGCTGCATCCGGGCCGTCGAGCTCTTCTTGGCGGCGTCGGTATCGACCACCCACACAAACGAGCCCTGCAAGCCGCTTTGAATCGCAGCCGACGGCACTACCAGCGCGTTGGTCCGCTCTTCCATCACCAGGTGAATGTTGACGAATTGGTTGGGAAAGAGCGCCTGGTCCTTGTTGTCGAAGACCGCCTTCAGCTTGTCGGTTCCGGTGGTGGTGTCGATCTGGTTATCGGCGGTCAGTAGATAGCCCGAGGCCAGCTTCTGCGTGTCGCCCTGATCGTAGGCCTCCACAGCCAGGCGCTTTTCCGCCCTCAGCTTGCCCAGCACCTGGGGAAGCTCGTCTTCGGGCAGCGTAAAGTAAACCGCGATGGGCTGGAACTGGTTGATGACGACCAGATTGGTGGTGTTGGCGGTGATGATATTGCCGGGGTCCACCAGGCGCAGGCCGATCTTGCCACTGATGGGCGAATGAATGGTGCACCAGTCGAGCTGCAACTGAGCCGCCTCGATGGCCGCCTTGTCCGCCGCAATGGCGCCCTGGTATTGGCCCTGCGCAGCCTCATCGGCTTCCATGGCCTCCTTGGAGACCACGCCTGCGTCAAAGAGCGCTTTGTAGCGGGCGAACTCCGCCTGGGCGTTCTTCAGCAGCGCCTGATCGTGGGACAGGTTGCCCTTGGTCTGATCCAGCGCGGCTTTGTAAGGCCGGGGGTCGATCAACAGGATCGTCTCGCCCTGCCTCACCTGCTGGCCCTCGGTGAACTTCACCGGCTCCAGCTCGCCGCTGACTCTTGCCTTGACGGTAACGCTCATGTAAGGCGTCACTGTGCCCAGTGCGGTCAGAAAGATCGGCATCGGCCTCTCGGCGGCGGCTGTCACCTGCACCGGAACCGGCCGGCCCATCAGCGCCGCCGCCTGGCTGGCGCTGTTGGCCGCGTTCAGCTTCTGATTCTCGTGAATCTTCCACACAATCAGCCCCAAAGCGGTGACCAGCACCAGGTACACGACAATGCGCACCCAGGAACCCTTGTGAGCGGGGGGTTGTGGCTCAATGCCGTCTGCGGCCAGGTAGGACTCCGGAGCGCCTTCTATGGACATGGTGTCAATTCCCGTCGTTTCTCTTGAGTGAATGCCCGCAAAAAAGGGCATCAATGTGATCCTTTCGGGCAGAGCGCAAACTACCCGCCTTCATTTCTACGGACGCTTGAGTTTCCGGAAAGGTTTCGTCCGATAAGCCAGCCAACCATGCGTGAGCGCGCGGCCTCCCGGCGCGGATGCACTCCGCGTATGAATGGAAGATAAAGCCATTATATGGGAATCGGGCGCTCGTCTGGCAGCGTTCGATGTCCTGAGTGGTGAAGCCGTCCCAGCCCCACTGGTTCTTCAATTCATCGAAGCAGTTTTCCGCGTTGGCCCGATCGCGGTATCACTGCGCCATCTCCGGGATCCCCGGCGACAGGTCTTCGTCGCAGGGGTGNNCCCCGGCGACAGGTCTTCGTCTCTGGGGTGGATCGCCTCCAGCGGGTATAGCGGTTCTCCAATTGCTGTACACCGAAACCACGCCGCAGAGTGGCTTTTTCCTCAAGAAAAAGCCACCTTCGATAAAACCGGTAAGGACATATGTATTGGAGAACCGCTCTAGCCGCTGTTGGTCACCAGCACCGCATACTCCCACTGTTCCAGATCCTGATCGGGCAGCAGGTATTCCACCCGGCCTTCGGCGGCCTTTCGAGTCAGTGCGACACCGGACTTGGCTGTCCGGCGCAGGATCACCACCGCCGCGACTGATCCCAGCCAACCAGCTTCAAGGTATCTTCCACCGCGCTCCAGTCAAAACTGCCACCGATAATCTGGAAACGGTCCCCACGCTGACGAATCAACCTAACAACGGCAGTTGAGAGCATTTGACCGCGTGATGGGTTTGGTTTTATAGGATATTGAATGGCTCCGCGCCGGACCAGAATGGTGACATCATCAATCACTGCAATCATTTGCGATTTGAAGAAGAGAACCAATTCAACAGCAGTTCAACTGCCGTTTCTGGGTTCTATACCGATAAACGTTAGATCCATATCGGGACTACCCGGCGCGTACGGGGTGAGCCTTTACTCTTGCCGCGAATCATACTCAGATCTGCAGTTTCTCAAACCCATGCATGATTCGCGGCGAATGAATCGAAAGTCACGACCGTCGTCCGGAGATCAGGTTGATGACCAGGACGATGAGCGCTACGACCAGCAGAATGTGAATCAGGGCGCCGGCAATGTGGAGGCTGAAACCCAACAGCCAGAGAACGAGAAGGATGACAAAGATTGTCCAAAGCATTGTTGCTCCTTTTGCTCCGCGAGCGCATGAGAAGTGCAAACTATCTCATGCGCCCGCAAGCATTACCATGATCTGTTAGTTAGAAGCAATAGCCTGGGCCTTTGCTTCCCTGACAGCGTCAAGGAACCTGTGTGCAAAGGCCGGCACGGCTACTTCACCACTCAGAATGCGGTGCGTGGAAATGTCGTGGCCGTAGATGGCTTCCGTGGAATCCTCATCGCGGCGAATATCGGCGCCGGTCAGAGTAAGTCCGGCAAAGGCGCCCTTGGCCCGCGAGTAAGTGAGAATCTCGGTATTGAGCTTCCAGTCGGTATCGGCGGAGGCATGGCGTCCCACCGGTCCGGCTGCCGCCGAGGCGTCCCCGCCAAGCTGAAACTGGCTTGACATCAAACGCTGCATACCCCGGTCGCCCTGGATAACCATGACCAGGTCAACGCCTTCAATGCCGATCTGCAATCCCCAGCTTCCGCCGGTAATGGTAAAGAACGACGGCGCGCTCCAGCCGTTAGCCGTCCGGCAGGTGGCAACGCCTCTACCATTCTCCGCGCCAAAGACAAAGCCGCCCTTGATCATGTGCGGCACGATGGCTATGCACTGCGCGTGTTCCAGAACTTCTTCCGGAATGCCTCTATCCGGCGCTGCCATGATCTC
>PLPA01000110.1 GCA_003159355.1 Acidobacteriaceae bacterium
TTTTCATGGCGGAGGCATTTCAAACCAACGACGCCGCCTACATCGCTCATGCGCTGGGCGTCGTCGCGCGCGCCAAGGGGATGGCCCAGATTGCCGGTCAAACAGGATTGTCCCGCGAGCAGCTCTATCGCTCTTTCAGCGAAAAGGGCAATCCAACGCTGAAGACAACGCTTGCGGTGATGAAGGCGCTGGGAGTCGAACTCACCGCAAAGATTCCTTCCGCGGCGTGACGGGTACGCGAACACCCGGCGACCCTCAGGAGTTAAAACCCCTGTCCCGTGAGGCTGCTTGATTGCCGGGGATCAATCCCCGGCCTACCGCTCCAGGCCCGCACTCTACCTTGCATCCCGGCGGATTGGGGTTCGAGGATTCCCAGGTAGGTCGGGGTTTTAACCCCGACATTACTTCGCCCTAAAACCCAGGCCTTCAGGCCCTGAGGTATGGTTCTTAGAGCAAAAAGCATACCTCAGGGGTTAAAACCCCTGTCCCGTGGGGCTGCTTGATTGCCGGGGATGAATCCCCGGCCTACCGCTCCCGGCCCGCATGCTTCCCTGCATCCGGCGGGTTGGGGTTCGAGGATTCCCAGGTCTGAGAGTCCAGACCTGGGCCACCCGCCTACAATCCGATCAGCCAAGAACAAACGGAGGCCAACTGATTTGGGTTGGTCAGGTTAGCAGCGTTTGTCAAGGTACCTTCCTCAAGTTCCTTCCATATCTCATTGGCCATGTCGGCAACTATGGCCGCACCAATGAAGAAAGTAGAGGGCAACTTCTCATTTGAGGCAAATCCCGCTCGAATCCGCATCAATGCCTTTGAAGCTGTCTTCCAGTGCTCATCTGCTCCTGCGGGATCATTGCCCCCCTTCAATTCTCCAAGAGCAATATATGAATTTGGATTTCCGATGGACTCCTCATAGGTCGCAGGGTCACATGAGAGCAGGCAATAATCAATATTCTTTCCTACCATTGGGGCATTGCAGTTGAATAAGAGGACACGCGGCCCCTTGCAATTTGACCAAGCGAGAGAACGTAATTGAGCTTCGATCCCCGCGTCTTCCGGTGTGCTGGAAATCCAACCACTTTTAGCGGATGCCCGCCATGAATATGGCACGCCCGCGAGATTCAATGCGGATAGAATGCCTCGTATGAGCTTCCGGCCCGCAAGCGTACCGGTTACATTCCGCATGGAGCCGCCCAGAGTGTCGCCTTTCGTCAAGAGGAAACGGTACACAAGTTCTTCTATATAGGATGATCCCGCAGTTTCCAAGTGATTTGCAATTAAATCGTTAATTGCCTGTGTCTTGTCTTCATCCAGCATATGGCCGGAAGCCTTGTCGGATATTCCGGCGGCCGAAATGAGGCCAGATCGTATTGCGCTCAAGCCGAGCAGTTGTTCGGGGGATTCAGTGTTCGAAGCTGCCGCGTGTAAAGCCTTTGCTTCGGAGACATAAGGAACCGCCCGAGCGGAGCGCTCAACTGCCATTTCAACAAAGCCAGCCCTTGTATCGGCAGGTGGCGTTTTCAAATCACTCGCTTGACGCAAATGGTTGCGATAACTCATAGCGACTTTCTCCATACGTACACGCACTTTCTGAGTTGTTCCCGGCCATGAAGACCCATTTGCTGGCTGCTGTTTCCCTTGCCTCTTGGCAAGACCATAATCTTCTCAACGATGAATCCAAACGATTCCGCAAAAGAAGACAGAATCAAATCCACTGAGATTCCAACTCCCGCATATCTCACGTTGTCATTCACCATATATAATTGGCCGCCGGGAGCCAGAACGCGATACAACTCGAATAGGGTGCATGACATTTCGTAAAAATATCCCCGAACCATTCGGGCAATTCCGCTGTTATTTAGCCGCTTTTCATCGCGCTCGTTATCAAGAAATGTGAGGATGGACTGAAGAAGCAATTGCCTGTCCGCAGCCTGAATGGCCTCTGCCCAATGTGAATTGAGCTTAATTAAGTCTTTAGCTTTGTTTTCGACGGTACAGCTAAGCATTGCTTGCCTTAATTTCGTTAACTCCACTTCTCCGACGCCTAATGCGGCCAGTTCAAGCGCATAAGTCCGCGTGTAATCGTATCGGTTGCAATAGGGAGGGGACGTGATGATCGCTGAGTATGAATCTCCCTTGAGTCCAGGAAGTATGTCTAGGCAAGATCCCGGTATTAAAGAAATCTTGCCAGGATCTGGCTGCCCGAAGAGCCCGAACTGAGTTGCCTGTGAGTTAATATCGCCCAATATTTGCTCTAACTTGATTGTAATCGCGTCGTCGAAGGATAAGATTGTTCCCTTGTCAAAGAACTTACCGCCGCCCTGTCTTTCAGAACGGGAATCCCATCGTAAATATTGGCCGTCCTTGCGCGTGTAGCTCACATCCTCCAGGACACAGAGCAATGCAAGTTTCAGAATTCGAGCAACGCTTGGAGTTTCAGACGCCAGTGCGTGAATATATTTATCGATAGAAAGTCTGGATTGCTCCGGATATGCCCCGCGAGTAATTCTTAGCTCTTTTAGTGATGGTTCATCTGAAACATTTTTCCACGGTTTTTTAAGCATCCAGAATCCGATGCGCTCTAAGTCCTCTGCCGATAGACTTTCAGCTTGAAGGCGACTCTCGATTACCTGTCTTCCGATTGGTAATAATTCGATTCCGTCCGCATCAAACCCCAAATCTCTAGCCGCAAAGAGAGTAGTACCTGCCCCCGCGAATGGATCCAGTATCTTTCCCGGCCCGATTTCTCCTGTATCAATTAGAAATGCAATCAGCGCCGCTGAGAACCCTTCTTTGTACTTGTACCAGCGATAGAATGGTGCGGCCTTATTCGCTTGAAAACTTACCAGCTGACGCGTGAGCTGCTTTTCAACCGTCAGCTTGGTTTCGAAATGCTTAGTCAGTTCAGCCTCAAGAATCTCAATCTCCGTCAGACTCGCTGGCGCGGAGAGTTCAAAGGGGACGAATGTGATTATTTCGGTTGCCACTATCCCATCCTATACTTTTCTCTTTGATTCCGACAAGAATCCGATCCCGGGTATTCACCTTCCAGGACCGTGCGTATCTCGGTATCTGGCAACCAGGTTAGTTGTGCTTGCCTTTCCACTCGGCGTAGGGGCCCTGGAAGTCTTCGATGCTGTCTTCGTGGAAGACCCAGAGGCGGGTGGCTACTTCGTCAATTAAATCGTGGTCGTGGGTGACTAACAGGACCGTGCCTTCATAGCGCTGGAGGGCGATGTTGAGGGCGTTGATGGCTTCCAGGTCTAAGTGGTTGGTCGGCTCGTCGAAGATCAGGATGTTGGGCTTGGTGAGAATTAATTTACAGAAAGCCAGGCGGGCCTGTTCGCCGCCGCTGAGGGCCTTGGTTTGCTTGTCGCCTTCTTCGCCGCTGAAGAGCATCTGGCCCAAAATGCCGCGAATATCTTCCACGTGGGCGTCGGGCTTCCAGCGATGGAGCCACTCGGCGACGGTGAGGCCGTGTTCGATGGTTGCGCCTACGTCCTGGGGGAAGTAGCCGATCTGGGCTTCGTGGCCCCAGAAGACGGAACCCGAGTCTAACTCGAAGTCCTTGTCGGCGAGGCCGGGATAGTTCGCGAGCAGGCTCTTCAGGAGCGTGGTCTTCCCTGCCCCGTTGCGGCCCATCAGGCAGATGTGTTCGCCGCGCAGGAGGTTGGCGCTGAAGGCGTCGATGACTTTGTGATCGCCGTAGATTTTGGTGATGTGCTTGAATTCGAGGACATGCTTGCCGCTGGGGCGCACCTGGTCGAAGCGGATGTAGGGGCGGGCGATGTTGGAGCGGGCGAGGTCGTTGGTTTGCAGGCGCTCGACCTCCTTGCGGCGGCTGGTGACCTGCGAGGAGCGGGTNNAAGCGGGCGATGAAGTCGTTGAGCTGGGCGATCTTCTTTTCGCGCTGGGCGCTCTGCGATTCGAGGGTGGAGCGAATCTGCGTCTTGGCCATCACCATCTCGTCATACCCACCGGTATAGGTAATGATGGTTTCGTAGTCGATGTCGGCGGTGTGGGTGGTGACGCTGTTGAGGAAGTGGCGGTCGTGGGAGATGGCGATCAGCGTGCCGTCGTAGTTCTGGAGGAAGTCCTGGAGCCAGTGGACGGAGTCGAGATCGAGGTAGTTGGTGGGCTCGTCGAGGAGCAGGGCCTGCGGCTTGCCGAAGAGCGCCTGGGCGAGCAGGACACGCATCTTCTGGCCACCCTGGATCTCGGACATGCGGCGCTCGTGGATGGCTTCAGGAATGTCGAGGCCGTCGAGGAGGACGGCGGCGTCGGACTCGGCAGTGTAGCCGTCCTCGTCGCCGATGACGCCTTCCAGCTCGCCGAGGCGCATTCCGTCGGCGTCAGAAAGCTCGGGCTTTTCATAGATGCGATCGCGCTCTTCGAGGGCAGCCCAGAGGGGCTTGTTGCCCATGATGACGGTGTCGATGACGCGATAGGCGTCAAAGGCGAACTGGTCTTGGCGGAGCACGCCGAGCTTGCGCGGACGGACGACGGTGCCCTTTTGCGCGTCGAGCTCACCGGTGAGGATTTTCATGAAAGTGGTTTTGCCGGAGCCGTTGGGGCCGGTGAGGCCGTAGCGGCGGCCGGGAATAAAGGCTACGCTGACATCCTCGAAGAGCACCTTCGCGCCGTAGCGCATGGTTACATTGCTGACACTGATCATTCTTTTTCTGGTTCCTATTTAAGGCGCGGCGAGGGTACAGCCACGCGGGCGAAGTGAAGCTGGGGTTGAATCAAAGGTTTGGGGCGCACGCGCTCGCACAGCCCCGGAGAGGTTCCGCTCTTCTATTTTCTCATAAGGGCCGTTTCTATTCCTCGCGCAGCACTTCCAGCGGGCGCAGGCCGAGGATGCGGTAGCTGGCGATCCAGCCGGTGGCCGTGGCCAGAAGCGCCGTGCCGACGAGCGCAATCAAGGTGGCGCGCCCTTCGATTTGGAAGCCGACTTCCAGTTTGCGCAGCAGCACCCGCGTGAGCAGATTGGCGAAGACGACGCCGACCGAGCCGGCCAGCAGGCCAAGGACGCTGAACTCGACGCTGAAGGTGCGGACGATGCGCATCCGGGTTGCGCCGAGCGTCTTCAGCACGACGGCCTCGCGCATCCGGCGGAAGCGCGTGCTGGCGATGCTGGAAGCCAGAATCATCATCCCGGCGAAAATCGAAAATCCGGCCAGAAAGCGCACCACAAAGGTGATCTGATCGACGACGCTCTCGATGCGCGCCAGCACATCGGCCAGATTGATCACCGAGACCGTAGGATAGGCAGCGAAGAGCGCCCGCTCCATCGCGGCGACCTGACGGGGGTCGATGTGCGCGCCGCCGTACCAGGTGGCTGTTTGGTTCTGGAGCAGGCCGGAAGGCAGCACAAACTCGATGCGCCCGCCCAGATGGTTTCCGTCGGCGCGAAAGATTGCGGCCACCTTCAGCGCGCGCGTGACGCCGCCCACTTCTAGCTCGACCGCCGAGCCCAGGCCCAGATGCAGCCGCTGGGCTACGCCCTCGCCAATGGCCAACTCCGATGCGTCCGCAACGGTCCACCACTTGCCCTGCGTCACTTTATCGCCCGATGGGGGGGCGTCGGTCCAGCTCATCTGCGCATTCTCCAGCATTCGCCGGGGAAAATGCTGCTCCTTCAGTTGGTCCAGCGGCTTGCCGTTAAGCGTGACAAAACGCCCGGTCACCACCGGCATCAACTCCAGAGACTGGCCAGACGCCTGACTCACTCCGGGCTGACGCGCGAAGAAATCCTTGATGCCGGCAACCTCATCGGTCGTCACGTCGATCAGAAAGACATTGGGCAGCTTGGGCGAGGCCGTTTCGCGCAGATCACGCAAGAGCGACGCCTGCATCAGATAGACCGTCAGGATGAGCATGACGCCGGTGCCCAGCGCGGCCATGACCGCTGCCGACTGGTTACCGGGACGATACAGGTTGGCAAGCCCGTGGCGCAGGAACGAAGGCAGGCGCAGGCGCACGCGGTTGAGCAGAAAGCGCAGAACCCATAGCGTTATGGCGGCCATGATCAACAGGACGATTAAGGCAATCGAGAATAGAAGAGCGAACCAGCCGCCTACTTTGGCCGAATCCGAGAGCGCCCAGGCGATTGCGCCCAGCGCCGCGACGACCAAAGCGGCAACGCCGAGTTGCAAACGGCGCGCCCACCAGCTCGCCAGCCAGGCGACGAAGCCCTCCGGCCCCTGCTCGACGAGCCTGCGCAGGACCAGCACCGGCCGGACATTGCGCACGTCCAGCAGCGGCGGCAGACAGAAGAGGAGCGTGGTCAGCAGGCCCGTTCCCAGCCCCGCCGCGACCGAGCGCCAGGGAAATTCGAGTTGCGCCTGAACCGGCAGCAGGTGGCCGAAGACAGCCGGTAGCGCGGCCATCACGCCCACGCCGGCCGCCACGCCGACGAGACCTCCGGCCAGCCCCAGACCTAATGTTTGCAATAAGAATATCCGCAGCAGGTCGCCGGAACTTGCGCCCAGGGCTTTCAAAATGGCCAGCATGTCCATGCGCTGCTCGAGGTGGGCGTGCATGGCCATGGCCACGCCAATCGCTCCCAGCACCATCGCCACCAGGCAGATCAGGCTGAGAATCGCGGTTGCGTTGTCCAGCCCCTGGCTCAGCCCCGGATTGCCTTCGCGGTAATCCATCACCTGCGCGTCGGGCAGCGCCGCCTCCACCTGCTTGCGCAACGCCACGGGATCGGCTTGCGGCGGCAGCTTCATCAGCAGCCGCTGAGTGGCCCTGCTGCCGGTAACGATCAGGCCGGTGCGCTGCAACGCTGCCTGCGAGATCATCACCCTCGGCCCTATCGCCGCCGCCGCGTTGAGGCGGTCCGGCTCCTGGCGCAGCACCGCGGCAATTCTGAAATCCCTTCCGCCCAACCGCAGCGTCTGCCCCACTTGCGCATTCAGCCGGATGAGAAACTCCTCGGCCACCACAGCCGAGTCGCCGTCCAAAGCTTGCGGCAGGCTCATCGCCGGTTCCAGCTCGGCCGCGCCGTAGTACGGGTACTCGCCGGGGTCCACGGCCTTGAGCGAGACCAGCAACGGAACCGGGTCAGGCGGCGCGGAAGCCATGGAAACCGTCTCCGTCACCCAGGTTGTGCGCAGGCCGCCCTGTTTGGCGATAGCCGCAATTTTGCTGGCTTCCTCGGCCGACGGCTCATGAAAGATGCGCGCGCTCAGGTCGCCGGCCATCAGCGAGCGAGCCTCCGTGCCCAGAGTCCGCCGGAAGCTGTCGCTGAAGCCGCGCACGCCCACGAGAGCAGCCACGCCCACGGCCACCGAGAGCACAACAAAGCCGAACTTGCCCGGAGCGGAGCGCAGATCGCGCCAGCCGATGGCCCCGGCCCGCTTCCAACTCAATGCGCGCTTAGCCATTCTCTTCCTCGTTTTGGACGAGAATCTTGCTGGAGCCGGAGAAAGGCTCTGAGTACAGCAATCTGTCTTCCACAATCAGGCCGTCGCGCAGCACAATCTTGCGGTCGGCGCGGCTGGCAACTTCGGGGTCGTGCGTCACTAAAACCAAAGTCGTCCCGGCGCGTTTGTTGCGCTCCAGCAGCAGGTCTAGCACCAGCTTCCCATTGGCGGAGTCCAGATTGCCGGTCGGCTCATCAGCCATCACGATGGGCGGCTCGACGACAAAGGCGCGGGCCAGCGCCACCCGCTGCTGCTCGCCGCCGGAGAGCTGCACCGGGTAGTGGTCGACGCGCTCGGTAAGGCCAACCTCGTCCAGAAGCCGACGGGCCTGAACGAGCCCGCTGCCTGCCAGATTGAGTTCATAGGGCAGCAGAACGTTTTCCAGAGCCGTCAGCGTGGCGATCAATTGGTAGGACTGGAAGACAAAGCCGATCTTGCTGCCGCGCACCTCGGCCAGCTCCGTCTCGGCCAGATTGTGGATGGGCACGCCGTCCAGGTAAATTTCGCCGGAGCTGGGCGTGTCGAGGCCCGCCAGCAGGCCCAGCAACGTGCTCTTGCCGCTGCCGCTGGCCCCCACGATGGCGATAAACTGACCGGCGGGAATGGTCAGGGTGATCCCCTTCAGAATCTCAACCCGCCGCGCGCCGTTTTGAATCCATTTCTTCGCGTCCCGAACTTCGATCACGCTGCCTCCTGAAAATTTATCTGCATTCCCTCGGGGGCTAAAGCCCCACTTTGATTCTGTCGGCCTTATGCGGGGGTTGAAACCCCCGCCTCCCTCCGGATCGTGCAATTTCGCGGCCAGTCAAGCTGCGCAGATTCTAAGCAACTCAATCACCCTGATCCCTGTTCCCTGCATTCGCTACACTATCCATGTGTACGTTCGCCGCGCATTGTTTGTTTCGCTGGGGTTGATTTTGCTCGCCCGCCCGCTGCTGGCCGCCGACCGGCCGCTGCTCGTCTGCTACGGAGACAGCATTACCGCCGGCCACGGCCTCGAAGCAGGCCAATCCTTCCCCGACGCGCTGCAACGCGACCTGGACGCGCGCGGCTACCACTACCAGGTAAGCAACCAGGGAACCAGCGGCGCCACTACCAAGGACGCTGTCGCCGGTCTGCGGGCGATTCTGCTGTTGCATCCCGCGGTGGCCATCGTCGAGTTCGGCGGCAATGACGGCTTGCGCGGCCTTCCTCTGGCCGAAACGCGCCGCAATCTGGACGCCGTGCTGGCAGCACTCGAAAATGCTCACATCAAAGTTGTGCTGGCCGGAATCACGCTCCCGCCGAATTACGGACGGGAATACATTCAAGCCTTCGAGCAGCTCTTCCGCGAGCTGACGGCGAAACACCACGTCGCCTTCGTGCCCATGCTCTACAAAAACCTGATCAACGTCCCCGGCACCATACAGCCCGACGGCATCCATCCGACCGCCAAAGGCTCGGAGATTATTGCGCGGACGCTGCTGCCGGTTCTCGTGCCATTGCTGCACAAAGGCAGCTTCTAGCTACTAGCTATTAGCTCATTTCAGACTTACTTCCAGTGTGCGGTCGGCGACATTGTTTTTGCCGCTGCGGCTGAGACCCGATAAACCGGCGCTTCAACAGCAAAAAGCTAGAGGCTAGCAGCTAGTAGCTGCATTACCCCATCCCCACCACCGGCTGAAAAAGCGTTCCAGCTACGCGCTTGGCGATTCCCACCAGCTCCCGCTGGCCGGCAAAGACTTTGACCAGCGGCGCAGAGGAAAACTCCGGCAGATTGGCCTGCGCGCCGTTGCGCAGCCGGCCGAGGGCCAACTCATCGCCGGTGACCGAGGGCATCTCCGGCAGCAGGCTGCGCGGGTGGAGGCACAGCCGCTCGAATGCTTCCAGGTTTCCCGCCAATGGAGACAGCTCTTCGAGCGTGTGCGACTCGGCGAGCGTGAAGACTCCGGCCTGGGTGCGGCGCAGGCTGCTCAGATGCGCCCCGCAGCCCAAATCCTGGCCCAGCTCGTGAGCCACCGAGCGCACGTAGCCCCCGGCGCTGATGCTCATCGTGAAGCCGGCTTCGGCGCCGTCCAGCGCGGTGATTGCAAACGAGGCAATATGGACCGTGGCGGCCTTCAGCTCAACAGGCTTGCCCTCGCGGGCCAGCTTGTAGGCGGGCGTACCGGCGATCTTCTTGGCGGAATACGATGGCGGCATCTGCTGCATCTCGCCGCGAAAGCGGCTGGCGGCGGCGCGCACCTGATCGAGGTTGAGCGAAGGCATGGAGTCCGGTCCGGCAGGCGCGCCCTCGGCGTCGTAGGTGTCGGTGGCGAAGCCGAAGCGGATGGTTCCGACGTAGCTTTTTTCCGCCGAGGAGAAGTACTGCGCCAGGCGGGTAAATTTGCCTAGCAACATGGGCAGAACGCCGGTGGCCATGGGATCCAGCGTGCCCAGATGGCCGATGGATCGTTCGCCGGTGATTCTGCGCAGGATTCCCACCACATCGTGGCTGGTCATGCCGGCCGGTTTGTCGATAACGAGAAGTCCGTTCACTCCTTCACTTTATCTGACAGGACCGGAGCGCTCACAACCCGCAGTTACCCGGCTGCTGGACCAGCGAGAGGAACTCCAGGCGCGTCTCCTTTTTGCGGAAGCAGCCCAGCATCGCCGAAGTCACCGTGGAGGAGTGCTGCTTTTCGATGCCGCGCATCATCATGCACAGGTGGCGCGCCTCGATCACCACGCCCACGCCCTGCGGATCAATCGCATCCTGAATGGCTTCGGCGACCTGGCGGGTGAGCCGTTCCTGAATCTGCAAACGGCGAGCAAAGACTTCAACTAATCGCGGTATCTTGCTCAGGCCAATCACCTTGCCCTTGGGGACATAGGCCACGTGCACCTTGCCGAAGAAGGGCAGCATGTGATGCTCGCAGAGCGAGAAGATTTCGATGTCCTTGACGATGACCATCTCGTCGTAGTCCTCGTCGAAGAGCGCGCCGCGCAGGATTTCGGCCGGATTCTCGCGGTAGCCCTTGGTGAGGAAGCCCATCGACTTCTCGACTCGCTCCGGCGTGGCCTGCAAGCCGTCGCGGCTGGGGTCCTCGCCCAGGCGGAGCAGCATCTCGCGGACGATCTCCACGGTGCTATATCCGCTGATGCCTTCGTCGATCTCCGCTGCCCGATGAATCGCCTTGCTCATCGCAATTGGCTGTGCCATGGTCCTCATCTTTCCGCCCGGGGGAATCGGGCGTGGTTCACTCGCCCTCACACTCAAAAAAGTTGTTCTCTGTCTCTTCCACACGCACCCGCGCCAGCTCACCGTCCGGCAGCGCGTCCTTCAACAATCCGAAGATCACTCTACAGAGATTCTCCGTCGTGGGGACGCGATTCACAAATAGCGGGTCGAGGCTGAGGTTGGCGTGGTCGAAACGCTCGACGACCCGCGCCCGCACGACCTCGTCGAGTGCCACCAGGTTGATGACCATACCGGTCTCCGCGTCCACCTCGCCGCCGACCAGCACTTCCACGACGTAATTGTGCCCGTGGCCATGTGGATTGTTGCACTTGCCGTAGGTGGCGCAATTTTCTTCCGCCGAGAGAGTTCCGCTATGCAGCCGGTGGCTGGCAGAGATGGTGGTGCGGCGGCCAAAGTATGCCCTCATGCCTCACCCCGGAATTCCGCGAAAATCTCTGGAGTTTCGTAGACGCGGACGCGGCTTAATCGTGCCCCATCAGCTTTGTGGACAGACGGTTCGAGGCGCTTCCAGGCGGCGATGGCCAGGTTCTCCGTGGTCGGAATCGTTGCGGTGGACTCCGTCGCAGCAAACTCAGGGACATCGAGATTAAGGTGGCGATGGTCCCAAGCGGCCAGCACCTCGCGCTCGATCACGTCCCGCAGCCACTTCAGATCAACGACAAAGCCGGTGACCGGGTCAACGTCGCCCGCCACCGTGACCTCCAGTGTGTAGTTGTGCCCGTGGCCGTTGCGATTGGCGCAGCGGCCGAAGACCTGCTCGTTCTTCTCGGCGGACCAGGACGGGTTCCAGTAGTAGTGCGATGCAGAAAATGTGGCTCGCCGCGTCAGATAGATCATTCCGATCCCTCATTGGATAAGATGTTTTTGCCCCGGCTAAGGCTTCACGCATTGAGCTTATAGCTACTAGCTCCTAGCCTCTAGCTCTTCCGTACCGGGGGACGCCGAAGCAACGAAAACAAACAGGAAAGGCTAGCAGCTAGAAGCTAAAAGCTGTTCTACGCCTCGTAGCTTCTGCCCTTCCAGCTTACGCGCTTCAGGATGCGGTGCTGGAACCAACTGCGGTAGAGCAACACGACAAACAACGGCAACCCCAGCGGCGCGATTGCGCAATCAAAAAACGGAAAATTCGATTTGGCGACACGGCCATAGAAGCGGAAGAGGTTGCGCACCCATAAGAGGACGATCAACCAGCCGTCGTAGACCCAGGGCATCGCGTGCGGAGCGAAATGCACGTTCCACAGCTCGACGGCCAGCAATGGCAACGCGAACAGCAGCAGAATGTCGAGGACGCGCCAGAGGGCCAGCGCCAGGCAGTTCGAGAAGAGCAGCGCCAGGTTCTTGGTCCAGCCTTCGATCATCGTCGCGGCCGTGCGGTACATGCGCGTGGAGACGGCATCGGCGGCGTAGCGGAAGCGCAGGCCAATCTGGCGGCGCTTGGCGAGGACGGCCAGCTCCACGTCTTCAAGAACCTTTTCGGCGACCATGGCGTGGCCGCCGAGGCGGCGGTAGGCCTCGCGCTCGATGAGCAGGAACTGCCCGTTGGCCGCGGCAATGCGCTGGGCGGGGTCGGAGACCTTGGCTGGCGGATAGGCCAGGGCAAGCTCGGAAAAGATCAGCGGCATCAGCGCGCGCTGCGCAAGGCCGCTCACAATCTGGCGGGGCGAGTAGCTCAACACGCCCACCTTGTAGCGGGCGGCCTCATGCAGGGCGCGGTGCAGATTACCCGGCTCGTGGATGGTATCGGCGTCGGTGAAGAGCAGCCAGCGGCCTCTCGCCCGTCGGACCGCCGTCCAGATGGCATTGTTCTTGCCCGTCCATACTGGTTTTTGGCCGGACTCCAGCTTCCCTGCCCCGATCACCATGACCCCGGCAAAGCCGCGGGCAATCTGATTCGCAATTTGGGCCGTCCGGTCGGTCGAGTGGTCGTCCACTACGATCAGCTCCCAGTCGCGGCCCAGCTCAAAGACTTTCTCTGACTGGCTGACCAGCGATTCCAGGCAGGCGGCGAGGCACTCTTCCTCATTGCGCGCGGGAACGATGACGGTCAGCTCCAGCAACTCCTCCGGTTCGGGCTGGTCAAAGACAGTACCCCACGGCACGCCCAACGCTGCCAGCTCGCCGGGCGTCTCGGAGAGTCCGAGCACTGGTTTGAACCTTCCGCCTGTCCCGCTTCTCTCCGCTCTGTCGTTCGTCATGACTTTGCGCCCCTTCGCTCCGTATTATAGGGATGTGCGGCTCCCTCGTTTCCTCTCACTCGCTTTGCTTGTCCTGCTGGCCCTCGCGCCCGGCTGCGACCGCGGCGCGCATCCGGCTCAGACCGGCCAGGTTGCTCCCGACTTTACCGTCTCCGACGGCTCGACCACCGTGCATCTGGCCAGCTACCGGGGCCAGGTGGTGCTGCTGAACTTCTGGGCGACCTGGTGCGCGCCCTGCATCGAAGAGATGCCCTCGCTGCTGGCGCTGCATCACGACCAGCCGAGCCTAGCCGTTCTGGCCGTCAGCATCGACGAAGACCCTGACGCTTATAGCCGCTTTATTGTCCGCCGCCACGTGGACCTGATTACCGTTCGCGACCCCGGCCAGAGGGCCGCCCAGCTCTACCACTCCGAGATGTGGCCCGAGACCTATGTGATCGACCGCCAGGGCGTGATCCGGCGCAAGTTCATCGGCGCGCAGGACTGGAGCAGTCCAGAGATACGTGCCTACCTCAAGAGCCTGTAGATTCTTGCTATCATTCTCCTATGACTTCGGTAGAAATACTCTTTCGCACGACCGCGCCGCACTCCAGTATCGATGCGGTGACTCGCGCGCTGGCCAATATCCGCGAGGTGTACGGCATTCGTCGGCTTACCTTCGACCGCGCCGCCCGCACGCTGCGCGTGGAGTATGACGCTACCCGGCTCAATGCAGCGGCCGTCGCCAAGCTCGTCCGCCAGGCAGGACTGGAGATCGAGGCCGACCTTCCGCTGATTGCGCCGGCAACGCAAGAGCAAGCGCCAGCGGCCTGAGATTCTACCGGGGTCCCCGGCGACAGGTTTTCGTCGCTGGGGTGGAATTGCGCAGCCGGAAAAACCCTGATATTCTGTCTATGGTTTCACTTGAAATCACCCGTGTGCGCCCGTAGCTCAGCTGGATAGAGCGACTGGCTACGAACCAGTAGGTCGGGAGTTCGACTCTCTCCGGGCGCACCATACATTCCTTACTCTGTACTGTTCCGAGGCCCATTTTTTCCCTGGGGTTCTCATCCAAAACGGCATAGACCGTTGGCAAATGCAATCGCCGTACCCCCTACGGCTTGAATTCCTGGCTGGTCGTTACCTCCACGATGGCCTGCATGGGAAGTTTGTCGCTTGATCCGCCCCCCAGCACACGCAGCTGTTCCTTTTCCACTCTCCAGGCGTGGCGCGCTGCGTCCCAGTAAGCCAGATCGCGCGGTTTCAGCTCCAGCTTTACCTCCTGCTCCGCCCCGGCCCCGATCCTTACGCGCTTGAATCCCTTCAATTCCAATTGTGGGCGCACAACCGCCGAGCCCAAATGCTGCACATAGAGCTGGACCACCTCGTCGCCCGCCCGTTTGCCGGTATTCCTGACCTTCACGGTCACCTGAATGCCGCCATCCGCGGCCACCGTGGGCGCGCTCAGGCTCAGGGCTTCATAGGCAAAACTCGTATAGCTGAGTCCATAGCCGAAAGCATAGAGCGGCTTGTCCTTGCTGTAGAGGTAGGTGCGCCCATGGAGCAGGTTGTAGTCCAGAATCGGCAGCAGTTGCGCGTCGCCGGTTGGCCAGGTCTGGGTGAGCCGACCGGCCGGGGAGTAGTCGCCAAAAAGCACGTCGGCCAGTCCGTGGCCCTCCTCCTGGCTGTTATGGGTTATATGCACAATCGCGGGCAGATTCTGCTGGCTCCAGACAATGGCATAAGGAAAGCTGGCGCGCAGCACCTCGATGGTCCGGGGATTGGCGGCGAAGATCTTCTTGACCAGTTCCTCTTGCTCCAGCACGATGGTCTTGCGGTCCACGCTCTCCTTGCCGTTGGAGGGAGTGGGGCAAACGTTCCAGCCGGCATTGCACTCCGGGTGGTTGCCGACCACCACAAGGGCCACATCGGCCTTGGCGGCCAGCGCCGCGGCTTGCGCCGGGTCTGAGCCGTCGTTGAAGAGCACTTTGATTCCCTTGCCTGCCCCGTCACGAATCCCTTCCAAAGTGCTTACCGCATAGGGCGGGGTTCCGCTGTACCAATCCAGCAGCACCTGGTCGGCAAAGGGACCGATCACGGCAATGGATTTCAGCTTGGCGCGGTTGAGGGGGAGCGTGTTGGCTTCATTCTTGAGCAGGACAATGGACTCGTCGGTGGCCAGCCGCACCAGCGCCTTGCTGGAGTCGCGCTCCCACGGCGGTAACTCTCCGTCGCTGCCCCGGCCGATGCTGGCGTATGGGTCCACTCCGGGCGGGTCAAACTCGCCCAGCCGCAGAAAGACGCGCAGTTCATTGTGCAGCGCTGCGTCCATCTCCGCTTCAGTAACAAGACCGTCCTTCAGTGCTTTGGCAAGATCGTCCTTAAACGTATCGAGGAAGTTGTTGACCCCGGCCTTCACCGCCGCCGCCGATCCGTGCTCCTTGTCGGCGAAGCTCTTGTGGGCGGTAATCAGCAGGCCCAGCGCGCCGCCGTCGGAGCAGATCAGCCCGTCGTTGCCCCACTCGCGGATCATCACGTCTTTCAGCACCGGATGAATGAGCATCGGTGTGCCGTTCCAGGAGTTGTAGGCGGCCATCACCGCCCGCGAGCCACCCTGCTCGAAGCCCATGCGGAAGGGCACGGAGTAGTACTCGCGGAAGAGCCGCTCATCGAAGTCCGACGAAGAAAAGGAGCGGGTGTCTTCGTTCTCATTGGCCAGGAAATGCTTCATCAGCGANNTCGCGGCTCAGGTCGGCGTTGGGGGCGCGCACCACGACTCCGCCCCGGTTGTACTCCTGGCTCTGATAGTCGTAACGAGCCTCGTAGCCTTCCAAGGCGGCTATCTTCTGGAGCAACTCCGGATCCCACATTGCGCCGAGGCCTTTTTCCTGCGGAAAGGTCGTAGTGGGCAGCGCCAGCTTTCCCCTGCCGCCCCAGCCTGCCGGCCCGCCCAGCGCCAGACCATGCAGTCCCTCCACCTGGCCGGAAAAAACCAGCCCCAGCCGGGGATACTTCGGATTGCTCGACATCAGTTG
>PLPA01000249.1:0-3899 GCA_003159355.1 Acidobacteriaceae bacterium
GGATTTCTCCGCGGGTGTATTCGATAAGTCCTTTTCGCTTCAGAATACCGGCTGTCGTGGAAATCGTGGGACGGCGCCCCCCCAGCATATCCGCGAGAAACTCATGCGAAATCTTGAACGTGTCGACGTGCGCGCGGTCCGCGCAGAGGAGCAGCCAGCGGGCGAGCCGCTGTTCAAAGCTGTGCTTCGCATTGCATCCAGCGGATTGCATTGCCTGAACGAGTTGCGCCTGAACATAGCGCAGAGCTAGAAACTGAAAGGCGCCTCCAAGGCGGAACTCTCTTTTCGCGTCCTCCACCTGGCAGCTATAGCCATGACCGGCAATCTGGGTGTAGACGCGATTCAGGCTCTTTTTTGTTCCCATGAGAGCTGAGACGCCGATGACCGANNGACTCATAACCGAACATCCCTACTTCGACCTGGGACCCATCCTTGAATGTTGTCGTCATCGACGCCATCCCCTCTTCGAGAAAGTAGAGGCGGTCGATCGGGTTGCCGGGGTTTTCGATTTCATGTTTTAGCTCGAATTTCACCGGCTGCAAACGAAGCCGCTCAATTACGTCCCCGTCCAAAGCCTTCAAAAGAGTGTTCTTAAAGCCGCTCGTGCGCAAGGAATCCTCACTTTCAAAGAAAACCCTATCATAAATCAGTATGCGCAAAGCTCATGATGCCTGAAAAAGTTCGAGTTATGTCAGGTACCGTACAAAGATTGTTTTGTATACGTAAGAAACAGTACAGAGTTTGCAACGCGAAGCGAGTAAAATTTATATGGGACAGTTAGATTTACTTCCGAGGTGAGAAGCATGACCTTTGACCTCGCCGCCTTTCTGGCAACGGCAGGAATAGGACGACGAATCGTCCAATTGAAGCCCAAGCAAGCTTTCTTTTCGCAGGGCGGCGTGGCTGACTCCATCTTCTATCTTCAGACAGGCCGCGCAAAACTTACCGTCGTTTCGCATGAAGGCAAGGAGGCCACCATCGCGCTTATCCCCGCCGGGGAATTCGTTGGCGAGGAGTCAATGGCGAGCATGGGCGGGCTGCATATGGCAACTGCCTCGGCCATTACCGACTGTACAGCGCTCAGGATAGAGAGGGAAGAGATGATCCGCATGATGCACCAGGAGAATTCCCTCTCCGAAATGTACTTGAAATTCCTGCTGGTCCGGAGCATACGTGCCCAGGCCGATCTTGTCGATCAGCTATTCAACTCCAGCGAAAGGCGTCTGGCGAGAGTTCTCCTCATCCTGGCCGAATTCGGTGAGCCGGATAAACCGGAACATCTGGTTCCTCCCATCACCCAGGAAACTCTGGCGGAGATGATCGGCACCACACGCTCCCGCGTCAGCTTCTTTATGAACCGCTTTCGCAGGCTCGGCCTCATCGAATACAACGGCCGCATCCGGGTCAACAAGTCCTTGCTCAATGTGGTTCTGCACGATCAATTCACCGAGCGGAATCCCGAGAGGCCTCCTGGTTCAGCCACCCCGCGTATTCAATCAAAGCCGGACACTCGCGGCTAGATCATTTTCACTGATCGTGCAAGGTCTGGGTGCCCCACCCTCGCCGCTGTCATCCTGAGCGAAGCGCAGCGAAGTCGAAGGACCTGCTTCTTGCACTTTTTGCGGCTTCGGGATCCCCAACGACTGGTCTTCGTCGTTGGGGTGAACTAGGGTGGGATGCCACAATGCCTGCATTACAGCAACTGTGAAAAGGTTCTAAGACGGCTTCGGCGTTGCCGGTTCCTCCCGTGGGCCGGCAACCCGGAGACTGCGCCGCTATCGGTTTTTGGGCGGTGATACGACAAGGTCCGCCCGTGTGCGACAGTAAAAGAGNNTCGCCGGGTGCCTGTGGGGCACGGGCTTCTACTTCAGCCGCCTCGCGCTCAACGAGATGAGCGTCGAGTACATGGTGCTCTATCGCATCCTCTTTGCCTGTCTGGGCGTGCTGCCGGTGGCGCTGGTCTGCCGCTGGCGCTTTTCCGGCGCGGAACTGCGCACGCTGCTGCTCTCCGCGGCATTCGGGATTCCCATCTCCTGCCTCATCCAGTTCAGCGGATTGGCGCGCACCACGGTCAGCCACGCTTCGCTGATGGTGGGCGCCATGCCGGTGATGCTGGGCGTTGCCGCCACGCTCTTTGCCCCCAAGGGGTCCAAAGAGGAGCGGCTGGGCTGCATCGGCTGGATGGCTCTCTTTGCCTCGACGATTGGCGCGGCGCTGCTGACCATGGGCGGCAGCCACGGCGCGCACACCCGCGGCCAGCCCTCGCTGACGGGCGACCTGATGGTGCTGGTCTCGCTGCTGGCCGCGCTGGCCTGGATTCTGCTCAGCAAGAAGCTGATGCTCACGCACAGTCCCTCGGTCGTATCGGCCTACACCATCCTCGTCGGCGGCGCCATGCTGCTCCCCTGGGTGCTTGGCCCCTGGCTGCTGACTCCGCTCACCCACGCCAGGGTTGCGCCGCCGCCCTTCGCGGCCATTAGCTGGACGGCCTGGGGCGCGCTGGCCTTCAGCGGCCTGTTCTGCACGGCCGTCACCACGCTGCTATGGAACTGGGGCATCCATCACGTGCCCGCCTCGCGCGCCGGAGTCTTCCTGAACATCGAGCCGGCCCTCGGCTCCTGGCTGGGCGTCCAACTGCTCGGCGAACACCTGGGCGCCTTCGCCTGGGTCGGCGGCGGCCTCATCCTGGCGGCGGCCGTGACCCTGACCACCCGCGGCCACGAGCCTGAACCGGCCATCCTCCTCGAATAAGTAAATATCCTTCGGAAGAGCCGGGGGGTTGATGGTTTGTGGCTCCTCAAAGAAGCATGGCCGCGCGCAATACCAAGCGTATTGCTCACGCCCGCCAGAATTCCGCGCCGTAGGCGCAATGGTTGTTAGCCCCGCGCTTCAGCGTGGGGTTGGCGAAACCAATAATTCATCCGGAGTCCCATAGGGACGGCGCTCATGCTTCGCGCCTTTCTAACATTTTTACGAGAAGAAGGTAAAAACACAATCCGGGAGAGATTCCTGCAAATGTCAAACTTCTACTGCCTCCACGGCAAAGCCGGGGATTATCCCGGATCAATAGATCGTCATTCCATGCGATGCGCCGGGCGCGCCCCGAACTGTCCGCCGGATTACCCCTCGAAGGAAAGCTGATCGGATGCGAAGATCCCTGAAGCCGGCTTGGGCTCCGAGGCCAGTTCGTAGACCAGCCGCTCCAGCACCAGCCGCTTGTCGGGCGGCGAGGAGCGCAGCTCCAGATCGGCGCGGGCAATCAGCCGCAGCGCTCGCGTCAACCCGCGGCGGCTCTTGAAGCGCCGCGCCTGGCGAATCAGATCGTCGGCGGCAAAGGGCGGCATTCTGAAGCCCTGCCACAGCGCCTGCCAGATGGCGCGCGAGTCGCGCACATTCTTTTCCAGAATCACCAGCATCTGCCGGAAGGTGCGCGCCAGCATATAAAGGTGGCCGATGGCCGCGTCCTCGCCCGCGTCTGAACTGTTCAGCAGTCCTTGCAGCAGCGCCAGCGCCTTCGCCCGGTCGCGCGCGCTGATGGCGTCGGTCAGCTCATACAGCGAGCGCTGCTTGGCAGACAGCACCATCGTTTCCACGTCGCCCAGCGTGATTCTTCCCTTCCCCAGTGTGTAGAGCAGCAGCTTCTCCAGCTCCGAGGAGATCATCATCATATCCGCGCCCAGCGCGTCCACCAGCTCGCGCGCCGCGTCGGGGTCCACGCGCGCGCCTTGCTCCTGCGCGGTGGCCGCAACCCAGCGCATCGCGTCGTCCTCGTTCACCCGCGCCAGCTCCACCATGCCGCAGTGCTGACCCAGCGTTTCTGTGAGCCGCTCGAAGCGGTTCTTGTCGTCCATCTCCATGCGCCGCAGATCGGAGGGAATGCGCACGAAGTCGGCGACAAA
>PLPA01000249.1:3908-4060 GCA_003159355.1 Acidobacteriaceae bacterium
ACGAAAACCGCCTGGAAGGGCGCCATCAGCGAGGGAGATTGCGCGCGGTCCAGCACCTCGAAGATCGATGCGCTGCTCAGATCCATATCGGAGAGGCAGAAATCCCGCAGCTCCTCCGGCACAAAAGCCTTCAGCACCGCGGCGCGGCAGCG
>PLPA01000080.1 GCA_003159355.1 Acidobacteriaceae bacterium
CCTATTAGTGATATGCTCTAAAGAGTTTAACCAATCAGCTCTGAGTCCAAAAGACAAGACGGGCAAGGTAAAGCAGTTCCCCGAATGGACCTTGAATGATTTCATTAACGTCGCTAGAGAACTGGGTTTGGTAGGGGAAGACGTCAAAAAATTCAGTCATGCGTTGCGCGATTTCAGAAACTACATACACCCCTATCAGCAGATGTCATCCGGTTTCGATCCCGATGAGCATACTCCAAAAATCTGTTGGCAAGTTCTTCAAGCGGCGATCACGCAATTATCAAAATAATGATAGAGTGCCCCAGGTCCGGCTTTTCGGACCTGGGATACTGCGAACCACTGGAATTTCACTGATCGCACAGCCTCAAGCCGAAGTCAACTGGCTGAAGATTTCCGGCAGGCTGACATACAAGGGCGTTCCCTTGACTTCCAGGCGCTCGGCTTCCACCCATTCTGCACCTGCGCACATGCGGCCTGTGCGCGTCTTGGGATCGATAATCCAAACCATCTCCACGCCCATCGTGCGATAGTCGCGTGCGCGCTCCTGAGTGTCGGAGTAAGTATCGTCGGGAGAGAGAATTTCGATCACCAGCAGCGGCGGTTCGATCAGCACATCAGGCTGCGCTCCAGCGGTGAGTACAACCAGATCCGGCACACGAACCCGGCTCTCCGAGACCTGAACCCGCTGCTCTGTGCTGCCGGTGATTCCCCACTGCTTCTCGTGACTGCCGAACCAAAGCGCCAGCAACCACTGTAGTCGTGCGTGTTCCCACTTACCCACGTTGCGCTCCAGGATTTCTCCATCCACGTACTCGCGGTCCGGCTTGTAGCTGATGCCGAGGTACTCATCCAACGGGATGTGCAGAGCCGTGGCCATATTACGGAATATAGCATGATTTCCATGAAGGACTCTGCCGTTTCATGCCGGGCTTCCCAGGTATCGACTTTGAGGCTCGGGAAGCCGAAAACACTTCCTCATCCCCGCCGGCGCAGCTCCAGCTCCACCACGCGCAGCATCTCCGCTTCAGGCGCGGGTTTGCCGGTCCAGATTTCGAACTGNNAGCGGCGTTTCCAGCGGGTTATAGACCATGTCCATGACCAGTCCGGCGTTCAGTTCGTTCTCGGCAATCGGCATGGGCGTCTTGTTGCCGGCCATGCCGCAGGGGGTGGCGTTGATGAGCACGTCGAAGCGGCCCTTGGCGAACTGCTCCCACTTCAGCACGTGGGCCTTGGCGTCCTTGGCCAGCGCCACGGCCTGCTCGTGGATCACGTTGACGATGAAGACCTCCGCGCCCTGGTCCACCAGGCCGAAGACGCCGGCCCGCGCCGCGCCGCCCGCGCCCACGACGGCAATCCGCGCGTCCTTGAGCTTGAGGCGCTTTTCCAGCGGGCGAACCACCCCGGCGACATCGGTGTTAAAGCCGACGATCTTGCCGTCGCTGCTGACCCGCAGTGTGTTGCAGGCGCCGATGCGCGTGGTGAGCGTGTCCATATTCGCCAAGTGGGGCAGGATCTCTTGCTTGAGCGGCATGGTCACGGCCGCGCCGGCCAGCGGCAGCTCGCGCAGCAGCTTCAGCAAGTCGTCCAGCTTTTGCACCTTCAGCGGCAGCAGCACCGCGTTCACCCCCTCGCGGCGGAAGGCGGTGTTCTGCATCAGCGGCGAGAGCGAGTGGTGGATGGGGTTGCCGGCCACGCCAAAGATGCGCGTCGCGTGGTCCAACTGCTCGACGCGGTAGAGGTCGCGCAGAGTGCGGACGGTCGCCTGGCCGGGGGCGGTTTCCGTTCCCTCGGAGAGCGACGCGAAGGTGAAGGCCGCGCCCGCACGCAGGCCCAGCACGCGGCTGACCAGTCCCTCCTCGCCCATGGCGATGCCCGCCATCTGAGCCGAGCGGGAGCGATCCGCGATCAGTTTCAAAACGGCCAGGTTGTCGGCCAGGGATTTCGCTGTCGAAACCACCTTGACGAAATCCGGCCGGAAGGCTTCGATGCGCGCTGCCGCCTGCTCCAGGTTTTTGGTGCGCGTGAAGTCGTGAAAGCTGACCAGCAGCGCCGCGCCCACGGCCCGCAGCGCAGCGCGCAGTTGCTCCAGTTGCCGGGGTGCGGCCTCCTCGGCCGACTCGACCTCCAGATCGACAATCTGGCAGCCGGCTTCGGCCGCCTTGGTCAGCACGTCCAGTTCGGCCTTGAGCGACCCCTCGAAGCCGCCTCCATACTCTTTGCGTCGGCAGGTGGCGATGGCTGTCACCTCGCGATGCGCTTCCAGGAACTCCTTCACTTTGGGCAGCGCAGTGGCCGGCTTGGGCAGCGAGTCGAGGCGCAGTTCGAGGAACCGGGCATCCACCAGCGCCGCCGTCGCCCGCTCGATCAACTCCGCTGCCGAGGAGGCTTGAATGGCCACGCACAGCTTGCCGAGATTGCCCAGGCGCAGCCGCTGAAGGGGCGGGGCAGGCGCGGAAGAAGACGAATTAGAGAGAAAATCAGGCATAAGCGTCAATTGTCGCATCTTATAGCGATTTCCGTCGGGATGCAACTGCGGAGTGCCGCCGATCAGATCCCGCGCTTATTATGGAGGTGACGATTGCGGGCTTTCGAGGCCGCTGAAAACACTTCCCCACCAGGAGAATCCCTTTGTACATCGCAAACGAACAGCGTTACGACACCATGCAGTACCGCCGCTGCGGCAAGAGCGGCCTGCGCTTGCCCGCCATCTCGCTCGGCCTTTGGCACAACTTCGGCGGCGCGGATGTTTTTGAGAACAGCCGCGCGATGGTGCGCCGCGCCTTCGATCTGGGCATCACCCACTTCGATCTGGCCAACAACTACGGCCCGCCTCCGGGCAGCGCGGAAGCGAACTTCGGCGAGATTCTGCGTCTGGACTTCAAGCCCTATCGCGACGAACTGATCCTCAGCACCAAGGCCGGCTACGATATGTGGCCCGGCCCTTACGGCGACTGGGGATCGCGCAAGTATCTACTGGCCAGCCTGGACCAGAGCCTCAAACGCATGGGTGTGGAGTACGTGGATATCTTCTACTCCCATCGCCCCGATCCGGAAACTCCCGTGGAAGAGACCATGGGCGCGCTCGATCAGGCGGTGCGCAGCGGCAAGGCGCTTTATGCCGGACTGTCGAACTACAGCGCCAGCCAGGCCGCCGCGGCGGTAAAGATTCTGCGCGGGCTGGGGACACCTTGTCTCATTCATCAGCCCAAATACTCAATGTTTGTGCGCACGCCTGAACAGGGACTTCTGGATGTGCTGGGCAACGAGGGCGTGGGCGCCATCGCCTTCTGTCCGCTGGCGCAGGGCCTCTTGACCAACCGCTATTTGCAGGGCATTCCCGCCGGTTCGCGCGCCACAAAGGCCGTCTTTCTGAAGAGCAGCGACATCACCGAAGGCCGCCTCAAGCAGATTCGCGCGTTGAATGAATTGGCCGCGCAGCGCGGGCAGTCGCTGGCGCAGATGGCGCTGGCCTGGGTGCTTCGCGATCCTCGCATGACCTCGGCTTTGATCGGCGCCAGCCGCGTCGAGCAGATCGAGCAGAACGTCGCCGCGCTAGCCAATCCCAGCTTCGCCGCCGAGGAGCTGGCTTGCATCGACGCGATCCTGCAGCAGGCGGGGTAAGGTTCGTAGTCTACCCTTAAAATAACCAAACAGTTAGGTGCCCCATCCATTTCGCGTTTTTTGCGAAATGGGTGGGAATCCATGAAGCTCACACCCTGAGTGCCACAACAATCTCTTCGGTGGAGCGCACCCGGCCCATGCGGGGGAAGATGCGCCCGACGCTGTTCGCGTGGCTCTCGGCAGTCGTGCCGGTCATCGCGTCCTCGGCGAAGATCAGCTCGTAGCCGCGCTCGTAGGCGTCGCGCGCCGTGCTCTCTACGCCGAACTCCGTGGAGATGCCGCAGATCACAATCGTTCCCTGCCCCCGGCGGCGCAGTTGCAGGTCGAGGTCGGTGCCGTAGAACGCGCCCCATTGGCGTTTCAGAATCACAATGTCGCTGGGCTGGCGATCGAGTTCGGGAATCAGCTCACTCCAATCGGACGGAAGCGCGCCAAGTGAGCGCATCGCCTGGTCGGTTGGAGTATGCACGCGGTCGGCGCCATCCGGCGAGCCGCCCACATGGACCAGCACCGGCTGCGCTCCGGCGGCTCGCGCCGCTGCCAGCAGGCGAGCGCAGTTGGAGATGACCGCGGGCTTGGTGTGCGGCGCGCCACCTGGCATTCCCGCAATGCCCTTTTGCATGTCGATGACTACGACGGCGGTGCGGCGCGGCTCGAGGGCAAGAGCAACCGCTACTTCCTGTTGATCTGGAGTCGCTCTTTTCTCCTTTTCTTTCACAATCATTTCACGGAGCATCTCTCGAAGAACTTCTTGCCGAGGATGTATCCCAAGCCTTTCCCGCAAGCGGTCAGGAAGATCAATTTTCCCTTCCGTCGCTGTTCCAATCTCCGATTCTTCATCGCTCATTGCTCAATTCCCTCCTCCGCAGGCTGCAAGCTCTCTGCCGGAATGATTCCCATCTCCATGTAGATCGGCCGAATCTGGCTTCGCAGCTTTGGCAATCGCGTCGCAAACCATGCCGCGCCCACAAGCACGACCACGCCGTTCATCAACACCGTCATGGGCGCGCCGAAGTTGTGCGCCATGGTTCCTGCCAGCAGGCTGCCAAAGGGCGCCATGCCCATGAAGGCCATCGTATAGTAGCTCATCACCCGCCCGCGCTTGTCTTCCGTGACAATCGTCTGGATCACAGTGTTACTGGCGGCCATGCCCTGCATCATGCCCATGCCGGCGATGAAGACCATCGCCATCGAGAGCCAGAACCAATGCGAGAGACCCAGTCCGACGAGCCCCGCGCCGAAGACCGCCGCGGCAATGGGAATCATCTTCACCAGCCCGCGCACGTTTCTGCGCGCCGCCAGAGAGAGCGCCGAGAGCAGCGCGCCCAGTCCCATCGCGCCCATCAAAAATCCCAGCGTGTGCGGCCCGCCGCCCAGCACCTTCTTGGCGAAGATCGGCATCAGCACTACGAAGGGCATACCCATCAGGCTGATCACGGCAAAGAGCATCAGGATGGTGCGGATGGGCAGAAACTCCGCGACGTAGGTCCATCCGGCCTGCAACTCCGTGAGCATCGACGTGGCCGCGCGCTTCACCACGGGTGCATGAAGGCGCATCATCAGCAGCGACGCGATGACGGCGATGTAACTGATGCCGTCGATCAGAAAGCACCAGCCCTCGCTGGAGACTGCGATCAGTATTCCGGCCAGCGACGGGCCGATCAGACGCGCCACATTGACCATCGACGAGTTGATGGCGATGGCATTCTGCAGGTCGCGCTTGTCATCGACCATCTTGACCATGAAGGACTGGCGGCCGGGCATATCGAAGGCATTGACGCAGCCCTGCATCACGCTCAGCGCGAGTAGCAGGGGAATGGTGATGTGGCCAGAGAGCGTCAGCGCGGCCAGCGCCAGCGACTGCACCATCGACAGCGTCTGCGTCCACACCAGCACCTGGCGGCGGTCGAGCCGGTCCACCCACACGCCGGCAAAGGGCGCCAGTAGGAAGGTGGGAATCTGCCCGGCAAAGCTGACCGTGCCCAGCAAGAGAGCCGAGCCGGTGAGCCGGTAGACCAGCCAGCCGGTGGCCACGCGCGTCATCCACGTGCCGATTAAAGAGATGGTTTGCCCGCCAAAAAAGAGGCGGAAGTTGCGGTGGCGCAGCGCCCGCCAGGCATGAGAGAAGCCCGCGCGCGGCTCCGCTTCCAGGCCGGCCTCGGTCTCATCCCCCGGCATTGCTGGTTCCATCCCGCCCAAAATTACGCCCTCATTCGCAGTTTATCGTGGCGGGCGTTTCGGGGCGCAGCCTCTCACCCGGATGTGCAGTCGCGCATCTACTGGTTGTAGTCAGTCTTTGTCCTCTTATACCCCGGAAATGAACGAAATATTCTCACCGTCGTTTTGAGTCTATCCAGACTGTCCGCCGGTAGCATCCGGCAGGCACTTACCCATCGCGGCCGGCGAGCTCGCCGCCTCGGAGAGCCTTCGGGTCATCACCTGGAAGTGATAACCCATCACCGCCAGAGTCATCGCCGCGCCAATGCAATGGCGATAGCGCGTGGCCACGGTCAACAGAAACTTCCAGTAACTCCAGCGCTGCTTCCCGAAGACTCCCTGGCGGACAATCGAGGTAACAAAGGCGCG
This sequence comes from Acidobacteriaceae bacterium, assembly GCA_003159355.1. Classification (GTDB taxonomy): domain Bacteria; phylum Acidobacteriota; class Terriglobia; order Terriglobales; family Acidobacteriaceae; genus Telmatobacter. Next base: position 6,208 of record PLPA01000080.1, read on the forward strand.
CGCATTGGCGACGGTCAGCCACTGCTGCCTGGTCTTTCTCTCGCCGGTTCGCGGATGCGTGCGGCTCAGATAGAGCCTGACGCGCTCATAGTAGGCCTCGCAGGAGTAGATCCGCTTCAGCACCGAGCGATAACCCTCCACCAGCCGCGCCGCGTCCATGTTAGGAAGAAAGTTCAGCTTGTCGTCCGTGTTATCGCCGTGGCCCGCGTCCACAATCCGGCCTTCCTTCCATAGCCGCCGGAATAACTGGGTTCCGGGCATGGCTTGCAGCAAACCCACCATCGCGATGGGAATGCCGCTTTTCTGGATAAACTCCACCATGCGGTCGAAGATATCGTCGCCATCGGTGTCGAAGCCCAGAATGAAGCCGCCCATCACCTGCATCCCATAACTCTGGATGGTGGCCACGCTCTCCAGCAGGCTGCGGCGCGTGTTTTGCAGCTTGTTGCTGGCGATCAGCCCCGATTCATCGGGCGTCTCGATGCCCAGAAAGACCGAGACGAAGCCGGC
>PLPA01000042.1 GCA_003159355.1 Acidobacteriaceae bacterium
GCTGAAGCCATGCGCAAAGAGCGAAAACGTCAGCGGTCCCGGCGCCAGAAAAAAGACCCAGATCCAGATCGGCCAATGTAATGAACGATAGACGCGCGTATTCCGGGTGCGCATCTTGCGCTCCTCGGCATACTCCACTTTCCCTCTGTATCCCATGCACTCAAGCCTCGCAGAGCCGCCGCGCGCGCGTCAATCCGCAAAAATAATTCCAAAAAGCCGTTCCCAGCTCTTGCGAATGGGTGTATCATTTTGCTCATCCGGGCTTTCGAGCAGAGAACCCCGGCTTCCTGAAATCTGAAGCGGCCGCGCAAGCTTCCGAACTGTTCCCGTGAAGACCGCATCCGGGACACGCCATTCAATTGGCGGAGGTGGAAGCATGACTTTTAGCCTCACCGCATTCCTGGAAGAAGCGGGAGTCGGGCGGAAAGTCGTCCATTTGCAGCCCAAGGAAGACTTCTTTTCGCAGGGAGATTCGGCAGACTCCATCTTCTATTTGCGGACCGGCCGCGCAAAACTCACCGTCCTATCGCCGGACGGCAAGGAGGGCACCGTCGCGCTTCTCTCCGCCGGGGAGTTCATTGGAGAGGAGTCGCTAGCCAGCGTCGGCGCGATGCACATGGCCACGGCCACGGCCCTGATCGCTTGTACGGCGCTCAAGATTGCGCGCGAGGAGATGATTCGCGTGATGCACGAGGAGCATTCCCTCTCCGATCTGTACTTGAAGTTCCTGCTCGCCCGCAGCATGAGAACCCAGGCCGATCTGGTCGATCAGCTTTTTAACTCCAGCGAGAAGCGGCTGGCGAGAATCCTTCTGCTGATGGCCGAATTCAGCGAGTCCAAAGAACCGGCTCCGCTTCCTCCCATCACGCAGGAGACCTTGGCGGAGATGATCGGCACCACCCGCTCCCGCGTCAGCTTCTTNNACCGAGCATCCCGCCGAGAGTCTTGAGGCCGGCGCCACTCCGCCCCAGCGATCCAAGCCTGCCGAGAAGCACTGAAACGTTTTCGCTCTTTCTGAATGCGGATGGGCCTGAGCCGTCCCTGATCCGGGCGCCCCATCCGTGACCCGCCAATCAAGAGAGGGAAGCCTTTATCACCAACCTGCCTCGTTCAGAGCTTCCAGTCTGAATCCTGCCACTCCTGCCGGAATCCTCCGAGCGATAATAAAAGCACGANNAGCACCCTTTCCATCGTCGAGCAGTTCCCCGAGCGCTACTCGGTGGCCGCGCTGGCCGCAGGGCGCAACGTGGAAGAGGCCTTCGCGCAGACCCTCCGCTGGCGGCCGCGTCTGGTCTCGCTGGCCACTGAAGAGCTGGCCGCCGAGCTCTCCACCAAGCTCAAAGAGGCCGGCGTCAGCGGCGTCGAAGTGGTCTACGGCACTGCGGGCACTGTCGCCTGCTCCACGCTGCCGGAGGCGGACTTTGTCGTCTCGGCGATCGTCGGCGTCGCCGGCCTGGAAGCCACCCACGCCGCCATCCTGGCCGGCAAGCCCATCGGCCTGGCCAACAAGGAGTGCATGGTCGCCGCCGGCGAAATCCTCACCCGCGCCGCCCGCGAGCGCAACGTCCCCATCCTGCCCATCGACAGCGAGCACAACGCCGTCCATCAGTGCCTGCGCGTCGGCGCGCACTCCGAGGTGAAGACCATCTGGCTGACGGCCTCCGGCGGACCCTTCCGCAAACTGCCGCTCGCGGACTTCGCTACCATCACTCCCGAGCAGGCGCTCAAGCACCCCACCTGGGTGATGGGCCGCAGGATCACCATCGACTCCGCGACCATGCTCAACAAGGGCCTGGAAATCATCGAGGCCTGCCGCCTCTTCGACGTGACGTCAGCCCAGGTGCGGGTAACGGTTCATCCCCAGTCCACCGTCCACTCGCTGGTCGAGTACGTGGACGGCTCCATCCTGGCGCAGATTTCGGTAACCGACATGCGCCTGCCCATCCTCTATGCGCTGGCTTACCCGGAGCGCCCAGCCTCGACGCTGACCTTCGATCTGGCCACTTTGAGCCACCTGGACTTCGAGCAGCCCGATCTGGAGCGCTTCCCTTGCCTGCGCCTGGCCTTTGCCGCCGCGGAAAAAGGCGGTGCGCACTGCATCGCCCTCAACGCCGCCGACGAGGTTGCCGTCGAGGCCTTCCTGGAGCGGCGCATCCCCTTCATGGGCATCCCGCGTACAATTGAAAGGGTGCTGGCAGCCACGCCCGAGGCGCACCCGGCCACCATTGCCGAGGTGCTCGCCACGGACAGCGAGGCGCGCCAGCGAGCAGCGGCATTCTTGGAACAATAGAGTTCATGGGCCGGTTTTCTGATCTCTGACCCCTGATCCCTGACCCCTGTTATACCGAAGGAATCACCACAAATCTATGCATGAATTTCTAGTTTCCGCGCTCGCCTTTATCGTGCTGATCGCCGTCATGGTTGTGGTCCACGAGTTTGGCCACTTTGCCGTTGCCAAACTCTGCCGGGTTCGCGTCGAGGCCTTTTCCTTCGGCTTCGGGCCGCGCCTCTTCGGCTTCAAGTACGGAGATACCGACTACAAGGTCTGCGCGCTGCCGCTGGGCGGCTATGTCAAAATGTCCGGGGAAAACTTCGCCGAACTCAGCGACGCCGCCGCAGGCACGGCCACAGTAACGCCGATCAACGACCCCGGCGCGCTCACCTCCCATCCCCGCTGGCAGCAGATGCTCATCGGCCTGGCCGGCCCGACTGCCAACTTCATCCTCGCGTTTGTTTTGATGTTCTTCTACTACGGCTGGATCAATGAAGTTCCCGCCGTCGAAGTCAAAGACACGGCCGTCGAGTGGGTCATCCCCGGCTCGGCCGCGGCCCAGGCGGGCATTCAACCCGGCGACATCATCCGCCACTTTGCCGATACCGACAATCCAGACTGGATCAAAGTCTTCAATAGCTTTCAATTGAACCCCAACCAGACGGTCCCGGTCACGGTGGAGCGCGGCGGCAAGACCCTGCAACTCGCCTTCCACGTTCCCGGTGAATTGAAGGCCGATGATTGGACTGGTTTGGCTGGTATGTTGCCTGAGTTCACCTCCGGCCCCATCAGCGTCGAAAAAGTCCAGCCGGGAACTCCAGCCGACCAGGCCGGCCTGCGCGCGGGAGACGGCATCCAGTCCGTCGATGGACTCCCCTTCCATACCGTGATCTCGCTGCTGGCCTATATGCAGACCGGCCAGGGCAAGCCGATTTCGCTGGTAGTCGTGCGGAACGGCGTCGCTCTCGCGCCCATTGTGGCCCATCCGGCCAAGCTCGATTCCGCATACCGGCTTGGCTTCGTGCCTGTGGCGCCGCCTTATCGCAACGATCCCTTGCCGCTGACCAGGGCGGTCAGCAAGTCCTCACAGTTCTGCGCGGATAACTCGACGCTCCTGGTGCAGGTGTTGCAGCGCATCTTTGCCCATAAGATTTCCGCCGCGAATAACCTGGCCGGTCCTCTGGGCATTGCCCGCGCCGCCGGCGATGCGGCAGAGACCAAGGGTTGGTTCTACAAGTTCAACCTGGCCGCTCAGATTAGCATCAGCCTGGGCGTCCTCAACCTCTTCCCCTTCCCGATCCTGGACGGCGGCATGATTCTCTTCCTGCTGATCGAAAGCGTTCTCCGCCGCGAGATCAACATCAAAGTGAAGGAGTACATCTATCAAGTGGCGTTCTTTATGCTCATCGCGCTTTTTGCGTACCTCATCTTTAACGATGTCGCCAAGTTGCCCTTCTTCACCCATCTGAAACCGTGAGAGCGCCAAAAATGCAGGGTGCCCCAGGTCTCGATTCTGAGACCTGGGGAAAAAGAATTTCAAAAGTCAATAGAAATTTATGCACTTCGAGCCGATAAAACCCGAAGAAACTACTATAAAAACAAATAAGATCGCGTTCCACGTGGAAAACCGGGTACAGATTTACACCGCCGGGAGAGCCTGAATGTCCGTCACCACCGAAATCCGTGTACGCTACGCCGAGACCGACCAGATGAACGTCGTCTACTACGCCAACTACCTGGTCTGGTTCGAGGTGGGCCGCGTCGAACTGCTGCGCAAGCTGGGTTTTTCTTACCGTCAATTGGAAGAAGAACACGGCTGCATCCTGCCGGTGATCGAGGCCACCTGTCGCTATCGCTCCCCCGCCCGCTACGACGACCAGATCCTCATCGAAACCAGCCCCGCCCTGCTGCGCGGCCCTGTCCTCAAATTCGCCTACCGCATCCTGCGCAAAGCCGAGGAAGGCGCTGAACCAACGCTCCTTGCCGAGGGAGAAACCGTCCACGTAGTCTGCGACAGCCGGATGAACAAGAAGCCCCTCCCCGCGCGATACGCCGTCGTGCTGCACGCGATGATGGCGGAAGTGTAAGAATCTCGATTGATAGCTTTGTGTGGGAGACCACGCTATGCTGGCCGAATAACTCTGCGATAAGATTCATTTCTGTTGCAAGACTTCGACGGGGATGGGAGTGATCAACAATGGCGGACCTTAAATGGCTCGATAGTTACTCCGGGCAGACCATCGAAGAATTGATCGAGATGGCCGGCGAATATCGCATCGACTCGCTGGTTGTGGCGATGGAGCAAGCGCTCCAGCAGAAGGCCGCCCAGGCCGGCGAGCAGGAGCTGTCCGACGAGGAGCGAATCGTCCTCGCCGTTGAAGCTCTCGAGCGGGAGGTGAGTAACGGCGGGTACATCCAGTTCTTCACGAGCGCATCCGGCGAGTATGCTCCCATCGTTGTCGAGGCACTGCTGCGCATCGACTGCCCGGAGACGGCAAGAGTCACGCAAATCGCCATCGAGTCTCTCGGCCTTTTGGATACTTCTCCCGAAGCCCTGGAAGCGGCCTGCGAAGCGGAAAACGATGCCCGCGACGAAGAGCTTGAGGAGTGCGATGGCCTTTACTTCGGCGCCGGTGAGGAGATCGCCGACCAGCTCTTCGAGTTTGTCCGAGCCAATCAGGACGTAATTCAACTCTGAGAGGGGCTCCCGATGAAGGGAGTCCTGCGTATTTCCATGCGCATTCCAATGTTTTTTTAGGCCCAAAGCCATGTTTGCCCTGCTCCGCGGGATGTTCAAAGAGCGCCCTTCGCGGCGGACCTATACTGGCCTTATGCTGACACTCTCCGCGCCGTCGCGTCTGTTTCTGTCATCCCTGGCCATGGCCGTGCTGGTTTGCGTGCTGGCTCAGCCGCCTGCGGCCCGCGCCTGGGGCAATGGCGGCCATCGCCTGGTGAACAAGCTGGCGGCCAGCTCCCTGCCCGCGGATGTGCCCGCCTTCCTGCGCTCCCCGGAGGCCATCAATGAGATCGAGTACCTGGGCCCCGAGCCGGACCGCTGGCGCTCGCCCGCCGAGCCGGAGTTGGTGGCCGCTCAGGCTCCCGAGCACTTCATCGACCTGGAGCAGGCCGACGCGCTGGGGCCCTTGCCGCATCGCCGCCTGGACTTCGAGGCACGGGTCTTCGCAGCGGGTGAGCGGCCAGAGAAGATTGGCCTCCAGCCCTGGGAGGCCACCGAGGTCTGGGAGCGGCTGAAGGCTGCGCTGCGCGAGTACCGCAACCTCACCGCACGCCACGAGAACACCCGCCCCGTTGAGCAGGCGATTCTGTTTTATGCCGGCTGGCTCGGCCACTATGTCGGCGACGGCTCGCAGCCTCTGCACACGAGCATTCAATACAACGGCTGGGTGGGGCTAAATCCCCACGGCTACACCACCGGCCACCAGATTCATTGGCAGTTCGAGGGGCCGTTTGTGGACGCCAATCTGCGTGAGCCCGAGGTGAGGGCCAAAATGACGCAGCCCAAGGCCATCACCGGCGACATCTTCGATGCGTACGTGGCCTATCTGCGCGTATCCACGACCTATGTGGAAAAGGTCTATCAACTGGAGAAAGCCGGAGGGTTTGTGGGCGCGGGATCGGCGGAGTCGCGGGAGTTTACCGCCGAGCGGCTGGGGGCCGGGGCCAGCATGTTGCGCGATATGATTTATACCGCATGGCTGGAGAGCGCCAAGCCTGTGCCCGATCCTTACGCGGGAAAGTAAGGGGCGCCCAGATTTTCTGATCCCTGAATCAGTCGCTGGTCTCAGCCGCGGCCAGGGCTGGAATCCGGCGCAGCAGCACGGTCAGCGCAGCAGTCATCAGCGCCACGGCCGGAACGGCGATCAGCAGCCATGCCAACAGCGCCTGGCCGGCCAGCCCGCCCATCCGCAAAATCATATCGAGCGGCGGCGCGTGCAGCAGCGCTCCGGCCCCGATGGCGCGTCCTGATCCAAAGGCAACCAGCCGCCCGCCCAGATGCACAAAGGGCACAATCAGCAGCAACTGCAATGGCATCGCCGCGTAGTTGGCAGCTTGAATGGCGGGCAGATTCAACTGGAGCGCCAGCGCCAGCACCGAGCAGACCAGCGTCGGAATCCCCACCACCGGAATGCAGCCGATGGCGAACCCCAGCGAAAGCGTCAGCGCCAGCCTTTGGGGCGACATGCCCTGACGCATCCACACAACGACCTTCCGCTGGATCGATGCGAAGGATTTTTCCATCATGCTCATACTAGCTGTACGAGAAGCGCAGCCCGATAGTTTCACCATGAAACTTTGGTAAATAACCAGGGCCGGTAACAAAAGAGGTAACGTCGATCAGAAAAAGCCCCGCAGACCGCAGCTGTGATTGTAGTTACGGCTGCTTTTCTTCGTTTTTCTCCGTCTCCACGAGCGCGGCGATTCTGGGCGCGAGCCGCTCCAGCAACCGGGCCAGCCGGTGCTCCACCTGGCGGCCGACTGCGAAGACCTCCTGGTGGCTGAGGGTAGTTGCGCCCATCCCCGCGGCCAGGTTGGCGACGCAGGCCAGGCCCAGCACCTCAATGCCCATGTGGCGAGCCACGATGGTTTCCGGCACGGTGGACATACCGACCAGTGTTGCGCCTAGCGCGCGGAAGGCGCGAATCTCGGCAGGCGTCTCAAAGCTGGGGCCGCTGACGGCCAGATAAACCCCTTCGTCGAGCGCGAAGCCCTCTTCCGACGCAGCTTGCTTCGCCAGTGAGCGGAGCGCTTTTGAGTAGGCCTCGGTCATGTCGGGAAAGCGAAGCCCCGCGCCGGGCCGGAAGGCGAATCTCGGCTCGTTCGGTCCAATAAGCGGGTTCCATCCCATCAGGTTGATGTGGTCGCTGAGCGCTACAAGCTGGCCCACGCTGTAGCCCTCGGCTATGCCTCCGGCGGCGCAGGTCAGAACGACGGCGCGTATGCCCAGCGCGCCCAGCACGCGCAGGGGGAAGGTCACCTCTTCGGGCGAGTAGCCTTCGTAGAAGTGGACGCGCCCCTGCATCACGACGACCGGCACACCGCCCAGGAGTCCGGCGACAATCCGCCCCACGTGCCCCTCGACTGTGGAGCGAGGAAAGTGCGGAATCTCAGCGTAAGGAACGACGACCGGGTCAGTCACCGCGTCAGCCACCGCGCCCAGCCCGGAGCCGAGAACGATTCCGATGCGCGGGTTGAGCGAAGCCAGCCGGACCTTCAGAAAGGCGGCAGCTTCAGCGACTTGGTCGAAGCAGGTCATGGTTTGTGCCGGACGGCGTACTGAGCACATTCTATAGCGGCGGGGACTGCTCACGCGTTCCGTTGAGCTCCAAGGCGCGAGGCCAGCCGAGAGGCGCGGTTTCCCACGATGGAAGGGTCCAATTCATTTCCACTCTGTTCTCTTGTTATGTCGATGGGCTATATTGACAAGGTGCAGAATCGGTAGAACTTCGATTGCGCCCAGACGGTTCCCCGGCGCAACGCGTACGCTCTTTTCCCTGGATGCTGAGACTGCCGTTGCGCACGAATCGAATTCCACTGCTGTTTCGCAAGGGCACTCGCCACTCCGAATGAGATGAATACACCGGTAGAAAGCCGACAAAGGCCAGGAGGCTCCGATGAAGATTACCGACACGATTGCACTGGTGCTGAAGAGCAAGGACGAAGGCAAAGTCCTCACGATTAGGCCCGAGCAGACGGTCTACGATGCGCTCGAAGTGATGGCCAAGCACAATGTCGGTGCCTTGCTGGTGCTTGCTGGCGGGCAAGTGGTCGGCATTCTGTCGGAACGCGACTACGCGCGCAAAGGAGTTTTGCTGGGCCTTTCTTCCCGGGATAGTCATGTCCACCAGATCATGACCAGCCCGGTGGTCTTCGTAAGCCCGCAACACACCGTGGATGAGTGCATGAACATCATGACCCAGCACCACTTCCGCCATCTCCCGGTCTTGCAGGACGACGCCGTGGTGGGAGTCGTCTCCATTGGCGATCTGGTGAAGTGGGTGATCTCCGGCCAAGCGCAAACCATTCAAGAGCTGCAGGGCTACATCACGGGCGCGTATCCGGGGTAGCTTGCGGCGGATTCACCAACCCTCGATTCGAGTTCCATTCCATCATCAAATTGGGTGTCCCCCCTGGTACCTTACAGCATCGCGAAGATAATTCTCCGCCGTTTCGCGGGTGAAGATGCGGCTGACTAAGTCAACGGGCTCGGGTGCTGTTTCGGAAATGGTAATTGCCTGTTTCAGCAGCGCGATCGGTTCGGCCATAAGCTCTGCGCTGATGGCGTAAAGCGTAGCCAGCGGCTGGCCCTGCTCGACGCGCGCGCCACAGCGGGCATGAAAAGCAATTCCAGCGTGGGGATCGACAGGCTCGCCAGCCTTTTCCCGCCCAGCACCCAGCCGCTGCACGGCCCAACCGAGGGCGGTCGTGTCCATCGCGGAGATGAAGCCGCTCTGCCAGGCATCCATTACCCGCGTAGCGCCGGGCTTGTGAAAGGCGATTGGATCGTCGAAGGCGTGAACGTCGCCGCCCTGCGCCTCGACCATCGCAAAAAAAACGCGCAGCGCCGAGCCGTCGGCCAAAGCTGCTTCGGCGCGGGCGTAACCCAGCTCCGGCGTGGCTGCCTGACCGCCCAAGTGAATCATCCATCCGGCCAGAATCAACGACAGTTCGCGCAGATCCTCGCTCCCGGCAGGCCGTTCGCCGCGCAGCAGTCCGACCGACTCAACCAGCTCAATCCAGTTGCCCGCGCAGCGCCCCAGCGGCTGGCTCATATCGGTCATCAGCGCCACGGTGCGGGTTCCGGAGGCCTCGGCCGTGGCTACCATCAGCGCGGCCAGGTACTCAGCGTCTTCTTGTTTTCTGAGGAATGCGCCGGAGCCGGTCTTCACGTCGAGCACCAGCGCGTCCAGGCCCTCGGCGAGCTTTTTGCTCAAAATCGACGCGCAGATCAGCCCCGGGCTTTCCACCGTGCCCGTGCGGTCACGCAGCGCATAGAGGACGCGGTCGGCGGGAACCAGCGCCGGACTCTGGCTCACAATCGAAGCCCCGCACTTCCGCAACACGCTCTCGAACTCTTGCAGTGACAGCGCGGTGCGGTAGCCGGGGATAGATTCCAATTTATCCAATGTCCCGCCGGTGTGGCCCAGCGCCCTCCCGCTGATCATGGGCACTGCGAGCCCGCAGGCCGCGGCAATGGGAGCGACGAGAAAGCTGGTTTTGTCGCCCACGCCGCCGGTGGAGTGCTTGTCCACGGCCGCTTTGCCCAGCCGCGCGGGCGAAAATTTCTCGCCGGAATCGCGCATGGCCAGCGTCAGCGTGCGTGTCTCATCAAGCGAAAGGCCGCGCAGAAAGGCGGCCATCAGCCAGGCGGAGAGCTGCTCGGCCGGAATGGACCCGTTGGCCGCGCCGCAGACCAGAAAGCCGATCTCGTGCGCGTTCAGCGAGCCGCCGTCGCGCTTCGTGCGGATCAGGTCGATGGTGTGAAGAGGGGCACGCATGGTGGACGAAGCCTCAACGGAGCGGCTGCTGCGATTATCTCAAGCGACGGTGAAATTGGGTGGCCGTTTGCTTGAGCGCGTGCCGCATTCCCGTGTTATCGTAAGTCGGAGCCGTTCTAAATGCCAACGCGCGGTCACCTGAGAGAATAGCTCAACACGCAAGGGGGGAAGCGTTGTCTGCGATTGCACACCCGGAGAAGGTGCTTCATGCGGGCGAGCCTGGGCCCGATGGCCCGCCGGAGAAGCAGCTCGCGCTCAAGTGGTTCGCTGTATACACCACTCCCCGCCATGAGAAGCGCGTGAGTCAGTACCTGAGCCAGAGGGGAATTGCGCACTATCTGCCCCTTTACCACGTGCAGCGCAAGTGGCGCGACGGCTCGACGGTCACCTTGGATCTGCCGCTCTTTCCCGGCTACATCTTTGTCCGCATCGAGCGCAGGGAGCGGGTGCGGGTTCTGGAAGTTCCGGGGGTTCTGACCCTTGTGGGCGGCACGGGTCGCCAGCCGGCTTCGCTGCCGGAGGCGGAGATCGACGCGCTGCGCTTGGGCCTTCTTCTGCGCCGCGCCGAACCGCACCCTTTACTGACCATCGGGCAGCGGGCGCGGATTCGCTCCGGCGCGCTGGCCGGGATGGAGGGCGTGGTGGTGCGGAAGAAGAACAGCCTGCGCGTCGTCCTGACGGTGGACCTCATCCTGCAAAGCGTGGCCGTGGAAGTGGATGAATCGGAGCTGGAGACTTTGGATTCCACCGCTCCCAGCCCGGAGTACACTCATCCGGTTGAGCCTTCGCCGCTGAAGAGCAGCCGTTCCGCCGTCCATGCGCGTCCCCGAAGCCTCACCCATGCGCCCATTTATGGTATTTGATCGCTGAACGAAGAGAGCCTCGCGTGGAGCCTGGCGCCATTGCCTGCACCTCCCGGCTTGCCACTGCATCCAATCCGTCATGAGCACACTCACTCCCTCCGCCGCTTTGAGCGGCGCCTTCCTCATCGGCGGCGACCTTCCCGTCCATCGTCTCGGCTACGGAACCATGCGCCTGGTGGGCGAAGGCGCCTGGGGCGAGCCAGCCGACGCCGCCAAAGCCCGCCGCGTCCTCTGCCGCGCCGTCGAACTGGGCGTCACGCTGATCGACACCGCCGACGCCTACGGCCCGGAGATTGCCGAGCGCCTGATCGCCGAGGCGCTTTACCCCTACCCGCCGGGCCTGGTCATCGCCACCAAGGGCGGTATCACCCGCCAGGGACCGGCCAAATCCGAGTACGTGGGCCGCGCCGGCTACCTGATCCAATGCGTCGAGATGAGCCTGCGCCGGCTGCGGCTTGACCGCATCGACCTCTACCAGCTCCATCGCATCGACCCGCGCACGCCGCTCGAAGAGTCGCTCGGCGCGCTCAATAATCTCCAGACCCAGGGCAAGATTCGCCACATCGGCCTCAGCGAGGTCGCCCCGGTGGAGATTGAGGCTGCGCGCAAGATCGTCGTGGTGGCTACTGTCCAGAATCGATACAGTTTGGCCGACCGGCGGCACGAGGAGACCCTGGCGTACTGCGAGCGTGAGGGCATCGGCTTCCTGCCCTGGTATCCGATCAATGCAGGCAAGCTGCTCAAGCCGGAGAATCCCTCGGCACAGGCGCTGGCCAAGCTCGCCGCCCGCCATTCAGCAACGGTGGCGCAGCTTTCGCTGGCGTGGCTTTTGCAGCGCTCGCCGGTGATGCTGCCGATTCCGGGCACGTCAAAGGTCGCGCATTTGGAGGAGAATGTCGCGGCGGCAGGATTGAAGTTGAACGCGGCGGAGTGGACGGAGCTGGAGAAATCTGCCGGTTCCTGATCGGGCTTGAGATGAAGCCAATCTGCCCGCGAACGGACTTGATTGCGCAACGGGGAAGGGATATTTTCTGCATGGAGTGGCCGGAACAGGTTCGTGGTCTCCCAGGTCTCAAAATCGAGACCTGGGGAACCCATTCTTAGTGGTCAGTTATGCGCCGGCCGCCCGTGATTTCAAGCCCGGCCTGCTGTTGCTCAGAACAGAAAGACCGACCTGAATAAGCTGAACCCTTTCTTCTTTTCCGGGACAGGGGGTCGCCCGCAAACGGATTCGGTCATCTGCCGGATTACCTGCGAAATCCCCGCACCTTCTTCGCTGAGTGGCGCGGCCGTGTTCTGCATCCGCCGCACAGCGGCATAGTTGTTGGGAATTTTCCAGTTAACTGGCCTGTTCAGAGCCTTCATAATATGGTCTTCATCGATATCCACGCTGCGAGCGTCGTACCGATTGAGTACAATTTCGACTTTGGGACTGCCCGTATCCGCAAGCTGCGAGATCAGGCGATGGCAGTTGCGGAGTTCGGGAATGCCGGCCTGCGTAACCAGGTAAATGGTGGCGGATTCGTCGAACATATGCTTGCGCTGCAGGTCGAGCTTCGATCCCGCGTCGACCACCACATAATCAAATTCCTGGCGAGCAACTCTCAGCAGCTTGTCGATGGCTTCGACCGAGACAAAAGTTGGCGCCAGTTCATTGGGCGCCGCGAGCACGGATAACCCGGAATCATGCCTCACCAGCAAGGAGGAAAGAAAAAGTGAATCGAGCCGGCCGACATTCTGAAATGCGCTGACAATCGAATGTTCTGCCTTGATTCCCAAGCTGATCGCCGCGTCTCCCAGGGGGAGATTGAGATCGATCAAAATGGTCTTTTTCTTGTGTTCCTGGGCCAGCGATACGGCAAAATTGCAGGCCAGGGATGTGACTCCGGAACCGCCCTTGGCGCCAAGAAATACGAGCAGCTTGCCGGCGGCCTTCTGCGCGGGGCGGTCTGAGGAAAGCAGGGCCGAGGCCCGAAACAGAGCCTCGGCCATCTCGCCGCAACTGAAGGGCAGTCTAAGAAGCTCGCGGGCGCCGGCGCGCATGCAGCGGACCAGCAGGTTCGGCTCAGCATTGGCCGAGTAGACCATTGCGACTGCTAGCTCCTGGCTGCTGATGGTATGCACCAGTTCCAGGGCGTACTCCAGATCACTGTCCAGATCCACAAGGACGACGTCATAGTTGTGGCCGATCACCTTCTCCACCTCGCTGAGAGCGGGGTAGGAAGCGGTGAACTCCCGGACAGGGCCCGTGTGGCACCCGCTCAGCTCGGTCATTGCCGCTTTGCGGCGTTCGTCATCCGGGCTGATTACTGCAATGGATAAAACGCGTGTGCTGCGGCCGTCGCTGATTAGAATTTGGTCTGGCATATCTAAATTGACCTCCATTTCGTGCTGCGACCTTGCGGTTTTGCATACTCAGTAATGGTTGGCATCAAGCCGCCCATTTCTGTGCCGATTCGCCTGAATTATACCGCTGCTGATAAGAGTTAGATGCGTGGCCGCTGCGTGACGATTCTGAGAGTGCCGGGCCTCCACCGTCTCTGCAATCATTGGCGGACTCTTAAGTCTGAAAATCCAGATCTGGGGCACCCTCGCTTTCGCGGGGGCGCAAAGCCTGTTATTCTAAGAGTCACATCCACCCGTTCGACGGGAAACCCCGAAGAGATTGCAACGAAAGAGGTTACTAGTGGCAGACACCACCAAGATTGAAGACACGCAGGAACGCAAGAAGATTAAACGGGCATCCCGCAAGGCAGCCGCCCCCAAGGCCGCACGGACTGGACCGCGCGGCGAGAAGAAGAAGAAGGTCAAAAAGCTGGCGCGCGGCGTTTCGAAGCGTTAAGAGCCTACTGCGCGGGAACATGGCCAATGGGGTTCGTGGTTTCCCACCCTTGCCGCAAGAACAAAAACGCGGCAAGGATGGGGCACCCAGCTTTTTTCTTCACAAGAACCAGGCCGAATGGGGTTCGTGGTTTCCCAGGTCCGAAAATCCGGACTTGGGGCACCCAATCTCTTGAAGCGTAAAAGAGTATCCGCACGAACGTCAGGGTTCCGGGCCGGTCAGCGTGTACACGCTCGGTCCGGAGCCCCGTTCTATCTTCGCCGCCGACGGGCGGGATGAGGAGAACCGACCTGCTCAGCCAACTTGTTGCCCGCAAGTCCATCGACAAGCTGCTTGCCGACTCAATCGAACCCGAGTTCGCGTTGAAGAAGTCGCTCGGCCCGTGGTCGCTGACCGCGCTGGGCATCGGAGCGGTGATCGGCTCGGGCATCTTCACGGTCATCGGCACGGCCATGGCCGGACAGAAGTTCGACGCGCCGAATATCCGCGACACTCCGCTGCTGCACTACATCCTGCACCACACGGCGATGGCGGGGCGGCCGGGAGCGGGACCGGCGCTGGCGCTTTCGCTGGTGCTGGTGGCCATCGTCTGCGTCTTCACCGGGCTTTGCTATGCGGAACTGGCGTCGATGATTCCCATCGCCGGCTCGGCCTACACCTACACCTACGCCACCCTGGGCGAGCTGATCGCCTGGATCATCGGCTGGGATTTGATTCTGGAATACGCCTTCAGCAATATGAGCGTGAGCGTGGGTTTCGCCGCGCACATTGTCGATCTGCTGGACTGGTTTGGCCTGCATCCGCCGGCAAGGTGGATCTCCCCGGCCTATCTGCCGACCGGCCTGCAGGACTTCGCGGGCAACGATATTTATTCAACCGGCTGGCACTTCGGCTTCAACATTCCCGCCTTCCTGGTGGTGATGCTCCTGACGGTGATTCTGGTGCGCGGCATCCGCGAGTCGGCGCGCGCCAACAACATCATGGTGCTGGTGAAAACGGCTGCCATTCTGGTCTTTGTCTTTGCCGGGGCGAGCTTCATCAAGCCGCACTATTGGCATCCCTTCATGCCCAACGGCTGGACGGGCGTGCTGACCGGCGGGTCGATCATCTTTTTCACGTACATCGGCTTCGATTCGGTTTCGACGGCGGCCGAGGAGTGCAAGAATCCGCAGCGCGATCTGCCCATCGGCATCCTGGCCACGCTGGTGGCCTGCACCGTACTCTATGGCGCGGTTGCGATTGTGCTGAGCGGGATAGTGCCCTGGCAGTCGGTGATGGGCGACGCTGCGCCGGTGGTCAACGCGCTGAAGAAGCTCTCTTTGCTGCCGGGCGGCGGGAATCTGCATTGGGTGCGGCTGTTTGTTTTGATCGGCGCAATCCTGGGCATGGTCTCGTCGATCCTGGTCTTCCAGCTTGGCCAGGCGCGCGTCTGGTTCGCCATGTCGCGCGATGGGCTGCTGCCCGAGGTCTTCGGGCGGATTCATCCAAAATACCGCACCCCCGATGTGGCGACATGGGTCGCTGGATTCGTGGTGGGCATTCCGGCAGGCTTGCTGGACATCGGCACGGTCTCGAATCTATCGAATATCGGCACGCTCTTTGCTTTTGTGCTGGTCGCGGTGGGCGTGCTGATTCTGCGCTATCGCGAGCCGGAGCGCTACCGCGGCTTTCGCACGCCGCTGGGCCCGCTCTTCCCGGTGCTGAGCATCATTTTTTGCATTGTGCTGATGATGGGGCTGGAAGTAATTACCTGGATTCGCTTCTTCTCCTGGCTGGCGATCGGGCTGGTGATTTACTTCTGCTACAGCCGCTTCCGGTCGGAGTTCGCGGGGCTGAAGTAACTCTGATCTAAAGGAACACCAAGTTGCCTGCCGGATCATCCTCTCTTTGCCAGCAGGCAATGCGCTCCCCGCGCCGCAAGCGCCTTGTCGAAGGTCACCAGCACGCCGCCTGCCGCTTCCGCAACGGCCAGCAGCCATGCATCGGCCCAAACCTTTGGGGCGCTCGCCGGGCCAGTCGTATTTGTTCGAAAGAACCTGTCGTTCCGGGAAGCCTCCGGTGAGAAGACAACGCGCTCATCCGCAAACAGACTGTCGTAGACACGCCACGCCTCGTCGAATGAAAGCGGTTTATCTTTCATAACCGCCGCTGTGGTAAGCAGGCGCAGCAAGCCGAGCTGCGAAAGCCGGCAGAATGCGATCTGGCCACTCGATGAGTTCCACCAACGGCGAGCGCTTGCGCTGTGAACGTGCTCGTGAGAAACCAAGGCTAGCCAAACATTCACATCAGGGAAACTCAATGAGGTCATAGAGCTCTTCATTCGTGAAATCAATGTGGCGTCCAGCCGGTGGAACAAGCGACTCGTCAAGGGTAAGCCGCCGTACGGGACGGGACAACTCCGGTTCGCCGATGGCCTGTTCAATTCCAGCGAGCATCAGCTTGCGCGCCGAGCAGCCCTTGCGCGCGGCTGCCTCGTGCAGCCTGCGGTGCAGATCCCGCGGAAGGTCGATGGATGTGCGGACGGCGTTTTGCTCCATGCCATATTGTGTGCTGAACGACTTAAATAAGTCAAACCGCCAAATTCCGGGATACTTTTCAGGGTTTCCCGGAGGGAGCAGGGGGCTTCAGCCCCCAGAAAACTCTGCAAAATCGAGGCGGGCTTTAGCCCCGGGCCTTGCTCCTGGGTGCTCCAGCTCACTTTGGGACTTGGGAAATCCTAGTCCGCTAGACTTAAGCTGTGACCGAAATCAAGGATTTCATCCGCCGCCTGCCCAAAGCCGAGTTGCATCTGCACCTCGAAGGCACGATTCTGCCCTCAACGCTGGTGGAACTGAGCGCGCGCCACGACGCGCGGCCGCTGACGCTGGCCGAAGCCGAGGCGCTCTATCGCTTCACCGACTTCACCGGCTTCCTGGAGGCCTTCAAGGCTGTCACCGGCCAGTTGATCGGCGCGGAGGACTACGAGCTGGCCGCATGGCGGATGATCGAGCACCTGGCCGCGCAGGGTATCGTTCACGCCGAAGTCTTCGTCTCCGCGGGTGTCTTCTACCACTGGAGCGGTCACGATTCCGCTGTCTTCGAGCCGATCTTCGCCGGGCTGGAGCGCGCTCGATTGCGCGGCGAGCGCGAACTGGGGATTTCGCTTTACTGGATCTTCGACGCGGTGCGCCACTTCACCGTCGCGGAGGCCGAGCGCGTCTTCCTGGAGGCCGCCGAACTGCGGCTCGCGCACCCTTCGATCATCGGAATCGGCTTGGGCGGCGACGAGCGCCGCTGCGGCTCCGCGCCCTTTGCCGCTCTCTATGAGCAGGCAGCGCGGGCGGGTCTGCGGCTGACCAACCACGCCGGCGAAACCACTGGACCCGAGGCTATCCGCGAAGCCCTGGCGATTGGCTCGGAGCGCATCGGCCACGCCCTCTCCGCCAGCCACGACTTTTATCTGCTCCAGGATTTGAAGGAACGCGAGATTCCGCTGGAACTGAATCTTACCTCGAATGTCCGCACCGGTGTCTGTCCCTCGTATGCCGCCCACCCGCTGCGGCGCTACTTCGATCAAGGCCTGCTGGTCACGCTCAACTCCGACGATCCGGCCTTCTTCGGCTCCGACCTGGCCAATGAATACCTGCTGGCCCACACCGAACAGGGCTTTACCCGCGACGAACTTCGCCAGCTTGCAGCCAACTCCATCCGCGCCAGCTTCCTTCCCGAATTGCAGAAGACGGAATGGCTCTTCCGCATCGATGCGATGAAGTGAGCAAACTTCGACCGAGCGCACCGCCAACCCATCCAGGGCAAAGCGCGTTATCATGGAACGGTAGGAGAAACACCGCTCATGTCCACTGAATCCGAAGCCCCGGCCGTTGCGGAAGAGACCGCAGCGGAAGAGACTTCCGCAGAAAAAAAGAATGAATCCAGCACCCTGAAAGTGATTACCTGGCTTTCGGCGGGGATGGCCGTAGCGGCACTGGGATTTTTCGTATGCCGAGAATTGCGCGGCCGCTACAAGTTCAACCACCGCACTCCGTATGATTTTTACGACCACGCCAGCGGCAACGAACAGCAGACAGGCGAATTCGGCCTGGGCGTTTAGCCCTGACGCGCGTAATGCAACAAAGGGCGCAGTAGCGACCTGCAATGAAACTGGAACTTGTACCATCGAGGAAATCCATGCCGCTCTCCGGAGAAGCCATTCGCCTGATGAACTACATTGACGATGTAGCCGTAACCCTGCGCCGGGTGCTGGCCACCGTCCCCACGCTCTCCGACGAGGAGCGCTTCCGCGTCGCCGAGCACCTGCTGCACGCCAGCCCCAGTGCCGAAGACGTGGCCGAGGCGCTGGCCGCCAAGCCCAGCCCGATTGCCTGAGAGCGTCGCCATCATCGGAGCCGGGCCACTGGGCCGCTGGCTGGCCCTTGCGTCTGCCCGCGCGGGATTTTGCGTGCAGTTGGAAGACGTGATGCCCGCCAACCTGCACCACGCCCAGGAACTGCTTCGCCAGGAGCTTGGCCGCGCAGCCTTGCCGCATGTCGCCTTCGTCTCCACCATCGAGGAGGCGGTGCGCAACGCCGATCTGGTCATCGACTGCGTGCCGGATGAGTTGGAATCCAAGCTGGAAATCCTCTGGCTGCTGGACCGCATGGCCCCGCCGCGCACTGTCTTCGCCACGCCAACGACGCGCCTCTCCATCGCCGACCTGGCCAACTGCACCTATCGCCCGGGCAAGTGCATCGCAATTGCCGCTGAAGCCGCCGCGCTGGCCGGCGACGGAGGCGGGGAGATTCTGCTGCGCACCACCAGCCGCACGGCGCCGGAGACGGTCGCGCTGCTGGAGCGCTTCTGGCGGCGGCTCGGCTTCTCGCCGGTCTTCCAGGCTGACGTCGGCGAGCAACCTCGCTAGCTCACGCGCTCACGACCCTCCATGCTAACCTGAGGTTTCAGCCTGTGGAGAATTCTTTTGCAATCGAATGCATTTCTTATAGCCGTCTTCGAATTCGTGATTCTCATTTTTTCGCTCTGTGTGCATGAGTGCGCGCATGCCTGGACGGCCTCACGCCTGGGCGACCAGACCGCCCGCCTGGAAGGCCGCATCACGCTGAACCCGATGTACCATGTGGACCCCATCGGCACCCTGCTCTTTCCCGCGATCATGATCTTCGGACCCTTCATCGGCTTCAGCATGTTCAGCGGAATGCTGGTGGGCTGGGCCAAACCCACGCCGGTCATCACCCGCAACTTCCGCAAGATCGTCCGCGACGACAACCTGACCACGCTGGCCGGTCCCGTCTCGAATCTGCTGATGGTGCTGGTGGCCGTCATCGTTCTGATCATCACCGCAAAGATGATTCCCGACGGGCGGACTGTGGTTCTGGCCTCCTTCTTTGCCACCTTCAACCCGTCCCCAGACTTCACCCCGCATCCGCTGGTGCTGGCCTGCACGGTGGCCATTCTGATCAACCTCTCGCTTTTCGTCTTCAACCTGCTGCCCATTCCGCCTCTCGACGGCAGCCGCCTGGTGCG
>PLPA01000167.1 GCA_003159355.1 Acidobacteriaceae bacterium
ACCCAGGACGACGCCCACATCTTCTGCACCACCGGCCAGATCGAAGACGAGGTCGTTGCCTGCATCGACTTTGCCGAAGCCGTGCTGAAGACCTTCGGCTTCAATGAGTTCAAGGTCGAGCTATCGACCTGGGACCCGAACGATCGCGCAAAATATGCCGGTTCCGACGAGGGTTGGGCGCTTGCAGAGGACTCCTTGCGGACGGCTCTCGAACGGAAAGGAATCGAATACAAAACGATCCCCGGCGAGGCCGCTTTCTACGGTCCCAAGATCGACATCAAGCTGGTAGACGTGCTCGGCCGCCTTTGGCAGCTCTCCACCGTGCAGTTTGATTTCACGCTTCCCGCGCGCTTCGAGCTGGAATACGTGGGCGAAGACGGCGAGAAGCATCAGCCGGTCATGGTTCATCGCGCCCTCTTCGGCTCGGTCGAGCGCTTCTTCGGCGTGCTCATCGAGCACTACGCCGGAGCCTTTCCACTATGGCTGGCGCCGGTGCAGGTGGGCCTGGTGCCCATCAGCGAGCGCCACCACGCATACGCGAAAAAGGTCGAAGCCGAGTTGAAGGCCGCAGGCTTGCGCGTCGAGACCGACAGCCGCAACGAGAAGATGAACGGCAAAATCCGCGACTTCGCCAACCAGAAGACGCCCTACATCCTCGTCTTCGGCGACAAGGAAGAAACGGCCGGCGCAGTCAGCGTCCGCACCCGCGCCAAAGGCGACCAGGGATCCATGCCGCTCACGGAGTTCATCGCTAAAGCCAAGGCGCTGATCGCCAGCCAATCGACGGAGTTATAGCTGGTAACTCGGATCAAGGAGGCGGAATGGCAGCGGCGCTCGTGATTCTGAGCGGATTGCCGGGGGCTGGCAAGACGGCCATTGCGCGCGAACTTGCCCGCCGCCTCGCCGCTGTGCATCTGCGCATCGATTCCATCGAACAGGCCCTCCGCGAGTCGGGCGTTGTCGAGGGCCCTGTCAACGATGCGGGTTACCGCGTCGCCTACGCGCTCGCTGAGGACAACCTTCGCCTTGGCCGGATCGTCATCGCGGATTCGGTTAACCCGATTCACCTCACGCGCGATGCGTGGCTCGATGTCGCCACGCGCGCCGAGGTCAGCGCAATTGAAGTCGAGATCCAATGCTCCAACGTCGCCGAACATCGCCGCCGGGTGGAATCGCGCGCTGCCGATCTGCCTGGATTGAAGCTGCCAGCCTGGAATGAAGTGCTCTCCCGCGAATACGCTTCATGGGATCGCACTCATCTTGTACTCGACACAGCCATCTGTACTGTGGAGCAGAATGTTCAAGCTATTCAAGTTGCCGTCCAAGAGGCACTGGAAGCTTGAGTAAGCAAAAACTAATTTGCGGCCAATCAAGTGCATTTTTGAGCAGACGAAGATGATCGGCCAAGGCTAGTCTGCTCGTGTGCGGTCGCCTATGAGTAAATAGGGAGCCTGTAGGGATTGAAATGACGGATCGTCCGCCGTTCCGCACAACGGGCCCCAACCTTCACTCACCGCGTCAGGGCCTTCGCGATTCATGCGTATGTGTTCCTGGCCAGTTGGCTGTTTCACATCAAGGTAGTCCCCAGTATTGCGTAAGCCTGTTTGACCCCGCCGGCCTCGCGGCTGCCATAAAGCCGCGGGCTGAGGGCCTGAGATAAATTTTAAGCCAGTTGCTGGGGGAGGACTTAGATCCTGTTCACACTACCCCGGCTGGCAGCTCCACCCGCCGGGTTAGGCCCCAGTATCATCCATCGGCAAATGCTGGTATGTTTGCGCAGTCAAGCCCCAGCCGCACCCCGCATCGGCTACAATTGCCGATGTTGGTATCGTGGAGGCTTGCCCTGTTTTTCGCGCTTGAGAGCTTAATAAATTCCTCCGCCAGTCTGCTGAGCGGACTGGCGCTGCGCCTCGGCGCGCTGCTGGTTTTTGCGTCCCAGAACGGCCTGCGCCACCAAATCAAGGCGATGCTGAATGCCGACCGGACCTTCACCGGGCTTTATCACTGGAACTGGTTTGACGCGGCGGTGCTGCTGCCTTACTTTCTGGTGATGATCGTGCTGGCCTTCTACGGCGTGCACCGCTACACAATGTGCTACCTGTATTTCAAGTACAAGAAGAACTATGATCCCAACCCGCCGCGGCGCTTCGAGGAACTGCCCCGCGTGACCATCCAACTGCCCATCTTCAACGAGCAGTTCGTCATTGACCGTCTGATCGAGGCGGTCTGCGCGATGGAGTATCCGCAGGATAGGCTGGAGATCCAGGTGCTGGACGACTCGACCGACGAGACCCAGGAAGTGGCGGCCGGCATCGTGGCGCGCTATGCGGCGCTGGGCCATCCTATCCAGTACATTCACCGCACCAATCGCCACGGCTACAAGGCGGGGGCGCTGGACGCCGGGCTCAAGGTGGCCAAGGGCGAGTACGTGGCCATCTTCGACGCCGACTTTGTGCCGCCGCCGGATTGGCTGATGAAGGTGATCCACCANNGCCGAGCCGGAGATCGGCATGGTGCAGACGCGCTGGAGCCACATGAACCGCAACTACAGCATGCTGACCCAGATTGAGGCCATCCTGCTGGACGGCCACTTCATCATCGAGCATGGCGCGCGGGTGCGCAGCGGCGACTACTTCAACTTCAACGGCACGGCCGGAATGTGGCGCATCAAAGCCATCAGCGACGGCGGCGGCTGGCAGCACGACACTCTCACGGAAGACACCGACCTGAGTTATCGCTCGCAGTTGGCCGGCTGGAAGTTCAAGTACCTGCCCGAAGTCGAGTGCCCCTCGGAGCTGCCCATCGAGATGACCGCCTTTAAAACTCAACAAGCGCGCTGGGCCAAGGGACTGATTCAGACCAGCATCAAGGTGCTGCCGATGATGTTCAAATCGAACGTGCCGCGCAGGATCAAGGTCGAGGCCGTCTATCACCTGACGGCTAACTTGAGTTATCCGCTGATGATTGTCATGTCGGTGCTGCTGCTGCCGGCGATGGTCTGCCGCTTTTACCAGGGCTGGTTCCAGATGCTGCTGATCGACGTGCCGCTGTTTACCGCCTCGACGGCGTCCATTGCGGTCTTTTACTTGATGGCCGAGCGCGAGTTATTCCCCAAAACCTGGTGGAAGACCATTCTCTATCTGCCGTTTCTGATGGCGCTGGGCATCGGACTTACGGTGACCAACACCAAGGCGGTGATGGAGGCTTTGTTCGGCATCAAGAGCGCCTTCGTGCGCACACCCAAGTATCGCGTGGCCAAGAAGGGCGAAAAGTCCCAGGCCGCCAAATACCGCAAGCGCCTGGTGCTCATTCCCTGGATCGAGCTGCTCTGCGGCTGTTGGTTCATGGCGGCCATCATCTACACCTTCTCCAACCACAACTACTTCACCGCCCCGTTCCTCATTCTGTTTGTGGTCGGCTACTGGTATACCGGCCTCATGAGCCTGCTGCAAGGCCGCTTCGAGCGCTGGCGCACCGGCGCACCGGCCAGCGACGAGGAATCCAGCCCCAAGCCCTTCCCGGTAGGGGTATAAAGTGGGATTCAGCTTGTACATGACTTATGACGAGAGCCCTCTGTTCAGCAGACCAAATGGATGCATGGCTCCCATCATCGTTTTGGATAAGTCCGAGGCTCCATCATGAACAGATTGTGCATTGCTGCGCTTCTAACTATTCCTTTGGGCCTGCTTCCTCAGGCCACACCACCTGGCAAATCATCGGCGTCAATTCATGAAAAGCAAGCCACTCTGCTCGCTGTAGTTAAGGACTGGGCATTTGAAGCTGGCTATACCGGTGGGTGGCCAAGCGCAACACCTCCACATGTTCCGGTAGAGCTGCTGGCTGTTGTCACTGCTTCGGGAAACTGGATCGACCCTACGCTGCGCTGCCGGGAGGAAGACAATGCGGGCTGTAAAGAATTTCTTGAGCAATACCTCAATCGCGCAAAAGACTACACGGTTCTTACATTGCCCGGGCGGGGAAGCACAGTTCATGTCGAGCCGGTTGATAAGCTCGATGATTGCTATGATTTTTGGTCTACCGGAACCTTGAGTAGCGGTAATACTGGCGACGCCGCCATTGCTTCAGACCACCCTGCCCTCTTTGACACGTTCCCCGCTTGGCAGAATGCTTCTCGATCCGAAATCGCCATCGTCCGAGCTGGCTTGCTTGGATTGGGTCCGAAGAAAGTGAAGGAGTTCGACGGCGTACAAGTCTTCAAAATCCAGATGGAGGGCCAGATGTATTTTGTAGCCGAGCGGCATTTTACAGCTCATCGGAGCAGTGGAATTGTGTTTTCAATTGGGCGAATTGACCAGGGTCGTTTTGACCTCCTGCGATGGAATGAAGAAGGCGGCGAAAATGGAGATACTGTTGAAAGCGCTCTAGCCTGCATTATTCGTGA